>JAWOFN010000065.1:0-15348 GCA_046497505.1 bacterium
TACCGGGACCACCACCTGAGCTCACTCGTGGCCCGCTACCGCAGCGCCGAGCCGCTGAATGGGAAGGTGTTCAACGCCCTGATCAGCAAGATCCGGGGAAAGAGCAGGCTGCCTTCGGATCGCCGCCTCCTGGTCTTCTCCCCCCATCCCGACGACGATGTGATCAGCATGGGCGGGGTGCTGGCCAAACTGCAGGAGAACGGGAACCGGATCACCGTGGCCTACCAGACCAGCGGGAACATCGCGGTCTTCGACCACGACGTGCGGCGCTACCTGGACTTCACCGAGCGGGCCTCGGGACTCCTGGGCCCCGAACATGCCTTCCCGGAGGAGACGGTCCGCCGGATCCTCGAGTTCCTGGACTCCAAGCAGCCGGGGCAGGTCGACCTTCCCGAGATCCAGGCCCTCAAACGGGCCATCCGGGAGTCGGAGGCCGTCTCCGCCCTCCAGACCCTCGGCCTGCCCCGGGAGGCCGCCCGGTTCCTGGACATGCCCTTCTACCGGACCGGCATGGTGAAGAAGGACCCGATCGGGGAGGAGGACGTCCGGGTGGTGGAGGAGCTGCTGGAGGAGGTGGAGCCGGAGATCGTCTTCGCGGCCGGGGACTACTCCGATCCCCACGGCACCCATCGCATGTGCCGACAGGCCATCGAGCAGGCCCTGGAGCGCTGGTCCGGCGAGCCTCCCGAGGTCTGGCTCTACCGGGGCGCCTGGGAGGAGTGGTCGGTCACCGAGGCCACGGTCCTGGTGCCCATGTCCCGGCACGAGATGCGCCGGAAGATCCTGGCCATCTTCAAGCACCAGTCCCAGAAGGACCGGGCACCCTTCCCGGGGCCGGACGAGCGGGAGTTCTGGCAGCGGGTGGAGGACCGGAACACGGCCACCGCCCACAGGCTGGAAGCACTGGGCCTGCCCGCCTACGGGGCGATGGAGGCCTACGTGGTGGAGCGGGAGGGTGTGAGGGTGGAGAACCCGGAGGTCCCCACCGGCTCACTGGGGGATTAGAACGGCCAGACGACCGGGACGAGCAGCACGATCCCTGCCATCACCAGGATGGTGAGCGGGAGCCCCAGCCGAGCGTAGTCCCCGAAGCGGTAGCCGCCGGGCCCGTAGACCATCGTGTTGGTCTGGTAGCCGATGGGGGTCATGAAGGAGGTGGCAGCGGCCAGCATCAGGCCCAAAGCGAAGACGCGGGGGTCGGCACCGATCTGCTCCGCCGAGGCCAGGGCGATGGGGAAGACCAGCACGGCCGCGGCGTTCTTGGTGATGAACTCCTTGAGGATCGTGACCGCGAGCACGATGCCCAGCAGCACACCGTGGGCCCCAAGGAAGGAGAATCCGGCCACCAGCCCGTGGGCCAGCCGGTCCGCCAGCCCGGAGGTCTCCACCGCCGCTCCCAGACCGAAGGCCGCCCCGATCAGGATGATCACGTCCATCTGGACCGCGTCCCGGGCCTCGCCCGGGGTGAGGACCCCGGTGGCCACCAGGGCGAAGGCCGCCACCAGGGCCGCCTGCACGATGGGCAGGATGCCGGTGGAGGCGGTCGCCACCAGGCCGGCGGCGATGAGGCCCACCACCCAGCCCTTGCCCGAGACCAGGGGCGGGGTCCCTCCCAGGCGTGAGACCAGCAGGAAGTCGTTCCGGTTGCGCCAGCGCTCCCCGAACCCCGGGTCGGTGAGCAGCAGGAGCGTATCGCCCAGCCGCAGGGGGATCTCGCCCAGCTTGCCCGCCACCCGCTGGCCGGCCCGGTGGATGGCCAGCACCGCCGCCTGGTAGGAGCCCCGGAAGTCGGCCTCCTTCAGCGTGGTGCCCAGCAGGGGGGAGTCGGCCCCCAGGACCACCTCGTAGAAGGTGTGGCGGGCACTCCGGAAGTGGTCCATGTGCTCCTGCTCGGTGGACTCCAGCCCGCTCATGCGCTGCAGGTCGACCACATCGTCCGCCCGGCCCACGAACACCAGCCGGTCGCCCGGCTGCAGGACCGTCTCCGGCGTTACGGGTGCGATCGACTCGCCGTCCCGGTCGACCTCCACCAGGAAGACCCCTTCCAGGTGGCGCAGGCCCCCGTCGGCCACCGTCCGGCCCACCAGGGGCCCATCTTCCTTCACACGCATCGTGACCACGAACTGGCGCACCTGTTCGGGTTCCAGTTCCTTCCTCGCCGCGCGCCGGGCCGGGAGCAGCCGGGGAGCGAGCAGGATGAGCGCGGCCATCCCGGCGGCGGCGATGGGCAGCCCGACCCGGGTGACCTCGAACATGCCGATGGGCGCGAAGCCGTGGTCCTGCAGGAGCCCGGAGACGATGAGGTTGCTGGCCGTGCCGATGACCGTGACCAGACCGCCCAGGATGGCCGCGAAGGAGAGGGGCATGAGGAGCGTGGAGGGGGAGATGCCTCTCCGCTCGGCCCACTCGGAGACCTGGGGCACCAGCATGGCCACGATGGGGGTGTTGTTGAGGAAGGAGGAGGCCGCGGTCACCGGGAGCAGGAGCCGGCTGAGGGTCCGGCGGTCGGAACCGCCCGGGCCCATCGTCCGCCGGAGCATCGGCTGCAGCGCCCCGGTCTTCTCCACGGACCGGGCCAGTACGTAGAGGGCGGCGATCGTGATGGGAGCGGGGTTGCTGAACCCCGAGAAGGCCTGCCGGACGTCGATGATGCCGGCGACCAGGAGGACCACGGTGGCCCCCAGCACCGCGGCCGAGGGCGCTACCAGGTCCCGCATCAGCAGGAAGACCATGGCCGCGAGTACGGCCACGATGAACCATTCCTGGGGACTCAAGCCTGTGGTCTCCTAGCTGTTGTTGGCACTGGGCCCCAGATATCCCTCCTTCTCCAGGTGGAGCAGGATCTTCTGGGTGGCCTCGTCCGGGCTCACGTTCGTGGTGTCGATGACGATGTCCGCGTCCTCCGGCTCCTCGTACGGGTCGGAGATGCCGGTGAACTCCTTGATGATACCGGCCCGGGCCTTGGCGTACAGCCCCTTCCGGTCCCGCTCCTCGCAGACGGCCAGCGGGGTGGCCACGTGGACCAGCTGGAATGCACCGCCGTTCTCCACGACCTCGCGTACGGATTTGCGCGTGGCATCGTAGGGGGCGATGGGGGCGCAGATGGCGATCCCGCCGTTCTTGGTGATCTCCGAGGCCACGAAGCCGATCCGCTGGATGTTCAGGTCGCGGTGCTCCTTGGAGAAGCCGAGTTCGCTGGAGAGGTTCTTCCGGACGATATCCCCGTCCAGCAGGGTGACGGGCCGCCCGCCCATCTCGAGCAGCTTGACCATCAGGGCGTTGGCCAGCGTCGACTTGCCCGAACCGGAGAGGCCGGTGAAGAAGACGGTAAGGCCCTGCCGGTGCCGGGGCGGGTGGCTCTTCCGCAGTTCCTTCACCACCGCCGGGAAGCTGAACCAGTGGGGGATCTCCCGCCCCTCGTTCAGGCGCCGGCGCAGCTCGGTGCCCGAGATGCTCAGGGTCCGCATCTCCTCGGGGACCTCGTCCACCGGCATGTACTCGTCCCGCTCCTCCACGTAGACCATGAGGCGGAAGGGCACCATGGTTACCCCGATCTCCTCCTCGTGCTCCTTGAATAGGTCTTGCGCCTCGTAGGGGCCGTAGAAGGCCTTGCCCTTCGAGTCCGAGCCGGGCCCGGCGTGGTCACGTCCCACGATGAGGTGGGTGCAGCCGTGGTTCTTGCGGATGATGGCGTGCCAGACCGCCTCCCGGGGACCGCCCATCCGCATGGCCAGGTTGAGCAGCGCCAGCTTCACCGTGGCCTTCGGGTACTGCGGTAGCAGGGCCTGGTAACAACGGACGCGCGTGTAGTGGTCCACATCCCCCGGCTTGGTCATCCCCACCACCGGGTGGATGAGGAGGTTGGCCTCCACCTCCCGGGCCGCCCGGTAGGTCAATTCCTGGTGGGCCCGGTGCATCGGGTTGCGGGTCTGGAAGGCCACCACCTTGCGCCAGCCCTGCTTCGCGAACTGCGTGCGCAGCTCGGCCGGGGTCATCCGCAGGCCCTTGAAGTCGTAGTGGTGGGGCATCTGGATGCCCTCCAGGGTCCCGGCCACGTACACCGGGTGGGTCCTGTTCAGCAGGTAGTCCACCCCGGGGTGCTCGGGGTTCGTGGTACCGAAGACCTTCTTCGCCTCCTCCTCCCGGTCGGGCTCGTACATCTCTTCGATGGTGAGGGCGGCGACCATGACCCCCTCTTCGTCCCGCAGGGCCATCGACTGGCCGGTCTCCAGCTCACCGGCCAGCTCCTTCGGGATGTCGAGCACGATGGGCATGGGCCAGAGGGTGCCGTCGGCCAGGCGCATCTCATCGCGCACCTCTTCGTAGTCCTCCTGTCCCAGGAATCCCCGCAGGGGGGAGAAGCCCCCGTTGAGAAGCAGCTCGAGGTCGCAGGTCTGCCGTTCGGTGAGGTCCCAGGAGGGCCAGTCGCGGGAGGCCTCTTTGATCTCGGCCACACGCTCTTCGTCTGCCATCAGGTCCACGAGTTCGCCGCCGTGCGGCTTGATCAGGCTGTCCGGCACTTGGTCTTCTCTCCGTCTGGATCGTGAAAGGTCATAACCCTCGTCGCGGGCCCGCAGGGCCCGCCTGGTTCAGGATGGATGCTGTAGGGTAAGCAACGGCCGCGGGGGCGCAAAGGGCGGAATCCGCGCTCTGCTTCGGTCTGAGCCCCGCGGCGGCGGCCTCAGTGCGGGTCAGGCCCACCACCCGTCTCCGGCACCGTGTCTGCGGCCGTCGCCGCCCGGTCCTCCTGCTCCCCCCGGAAGAGGTAGACGGTACCGATCGGGAAGCAGCGCCGGTCGGTGGGGGGTACCCTCTTCAGGAGGGTCCGCGGGGAGACCAGGTAGTCCCGGGGATGGGTGCCGTTCAGCAGGACCAGGGAGCCCCCCCGGCGGCGGAGCAGGTCCACCACCTGTTCCACCTCGTCCTCGCCCCCCTCCAGCGGCTCGTCCTTGAAGACGTCCCAGGCCCGGGGGAGCAGGCGGGCCGGGCGGCCGGTGGCCAGGTAGACGGCATCGGCCGCGTTGGAGAGCACCGGCAGGTCGGGGGGGAGCCGCTCGAGCCACGCCATGATGGGGGCCTCCTGGATCCGCTCGGAAGCGAGCCCGAGTCCCTCCTCCCGCGCGGTCCGCACCACCTCGATCCCCTCCCCCAGTTTCAGCATGCCCAGCACGGCCAGCAGGGTGAGGAGCATCACCCCCTCCCGCTCACCGAGCACCCGGTGGCGGACCACCCGCTCGGCCCACCACACCGCGGCGAGGAAACCGAGCAGGTAGAGCGGCCGCAGCAGGCGCTCGTCGAAGGGGATGTTGGCGTAGACCAGGGTCCGCGCGGCCAGCAGGGCCGCAACATAAGACGCTCCGACGAGGAAGAGGAGCAGGGGCAGCGAGGGGCGGTCCCTGCCCGGGCGGCCGGCGGTCCGGAAGGCGAGACGGGTCAGCACGATCCCCGCGACCACGGCGCCGAGGAGCAGGACCGCCAGCAGCAGGTGGATGGGCAGCCCCCGCGGGAAGAACCAGGCCGCCAGGGTGTACGCGAGGTCCTTGAGATCGGTGAGCGTGGGGGGGTGGATACCCAGGGAGGCGGCGTGCGGGCCGGCCTCCCGGGGGACGGTGAGCAGCTTGTAGAAAAGGGCCGGCGCCATGGCCAGGACGGCGGCACCCGCGGCGCGCCCCAGGCGGCCCGGATCCTCCTCGTCGCCCAGGAGCAGCACCAGGAAGAGGGCCGGACCCAGGAAGAGCCCGACGTAACGGACCAGGGCGGCGAGGGCCGCGGTGAGGACGAGCCCCGCCAGCAGCAGCGCGCTCCTGCGTTCCGTCCAGGCGGTCACCAGCAGCAGGAAGGTCAGGAGGAGGGCGAGGAAGAGCCCCTCGGAGAGGAGCATGAGGAGCTGCTCGTGCACGTCGAAGAAGATCGCCAGCAGCAGGGTGCCGCCCGCAGCGGCGGGCGGCGAGACGGCGCTGCGTACCAGCAGGAGGTAGAAGAGGAGCGGGATCAGCCCGGCGAGCAGGGCGTGTAGCGACCTCGCCGTCTCGGAAGGTGTGAGACCGACGAGGGACCCGGTGGCCAGCACGATCGGATAGCCGGGGGGGAAGTGGGAGAGGAGGACCTGCTCCCCCCTCCCGTCGTGGACGCGGAGGCCTTCGCCCCCGGTCAGGCTGCGTGCGGCCTCCAGGTAGACCGCCGAGTCGGCGGTCAGTCCCAGTCCCCGCGGCGTGGCGGTCCAGACCAGGCCCGCGGCCAGCACGGCCAGCAGGAGCACGGCCGCGTGGGAACGCAGGTCCCGGCCCTGTGGTCCCTCGTTCTCTCCGTACATGCGAAGCCGCCTGCGCTGAGACCTCCGGCGGAGGGATCCCACCGCCGGTGATGAGGGGCGATCCTACCCGGATGATATCCGGACCGTGTGAAAACTATGTCAGGATCTGTTGGCAGGGGAGGGATATCGAAGCGGCCGGGACGCCGCCCGGCGCTGGCCCGCCCTCGAGGGCCTGGTGACCCGCCTCCTGCACAGCCTGCTGGGCTGAGCCGGGAGGCGCATGGTCGTTCAGAAGGGCCAGACCACCGGGGCCAGCAGGACGACGACGACGACCACGGTCAGGGTCAGGGGCAGGCCCAGGCGGGCGTAGTCGGTGAATCGGTAGCCTCCGGGCCCGTAGACCATGGTGTTGGTCTGGTAGCCGATGGGGGTGAGGAAGGAGCAGGAGGCGGCCACCGCCACGGCCATGAGGAAGGCCCGGGGCTCGGCCCCCAGACCGGCGGCGACCGCCAGGGCGATGGGGAAGAGGATCACCGCCGCCGCGTTGTTCGTGATGACCTCGGTGAAGAGGAGGGTCACCAGCACCACGGCCAGCAGGGCCCCGGCGGGACCCAGCCCGCTGCTCACGGCCAGCAGCCCCCCGGCCGCCCGGTCGGCCAGGCCGGAGACCTCGATCGCCGAGCCCACCCCGAAGGCGCCGGCGATGACGAAGATCACGTCCAGGTCGATGGCGCTGCGTGCCTCCTCGGGGGTGAGCACCCCGGTGAGGATGAGCAGGAGCGCCCCGGCCACCGAGGTGTGGAGGATGGGGAGCAGGCCCAGGGAAGGGGGGAGGATGATCCCGACCGCGATGAGGCCCACGATCCAGGCGGTCGGGGATACGGTCCGCGGCCCCTCGCCGATCTCCGAGACGAGCAGGAAGTCGCCGCGGCCGCGCCACCGCTCGGCGAAGTCGGGGTCGGCGGCCAGCAGGAGCGTGTCCCCCAGGTGCAGCTTCACCGTGTCCAGCCGGGCCCGCACCGGCCGGCCCGCGCGGTGGATGGCCACCACGGCCGCCTGGTAGCGGTTCCTGAAGCGGGCGAAGCGCAGCGTGCGGCCCAGCAGCGGGCTCGAAGCGCCGATGACCACCTCGAAGAAGGAGTGGCGCCCGCGGTCGAAGGGGGCTCCCTCCCGGCTCTCGGCCCGGTGCAGTCCCTCGGTGGCCACCAGGTCCACCACCTCGTCCGCCCTGCCCACGAAGGTCAGGCAGTCCCCGCCCCGGAGCAGGGTGGCGGGGCGTACGGGTACGATGATCTCCTCCCCCCGCTCGATCTCCACCAGCGAGACGTTGGCCAGGGAGCGGAAGTCCGCCTGGGCGACCGTGCGCCCGTCCAGGGCCCCGCCGGGGTCCACCCGCATGCGGGTGACGAACTCCCGGATCTGGCTGTCCAGGTCGCGGCGGGCGGGGCGCCGCTCGGGGAGCAGGACGGGACTGAGGAAGAGGAGCAGGACCAGGCCGGCCCCCGCGACGGGCAGGCCCAGCAGGGTGATCTCGAACATGCCGATCGGCTCGAGGCCGTGGCTGTGCATCAGCCCGGAGACCACCAGGTTCGTGGAGGTGCCGATGAGCGTGGCGGCCCCGCCCAGGATGGCGGCGAAGGAGAGGGGCATGAGGTAGCGGCTGGCCGAGACCCCCTGGCGGTCGGCCCACTCCCCCACCTGGGGGGTGAGCATGGCCACGATGGGGGTGTTGTTCAGGAACGCGCTGGCCGCCGATGCGGGGAAGAGCAGGCGCACCAGGGTGCGGTAGCGCCCGGGACGCTCCCCCAGGGTGCGGGCGAGCAGCGGTTCCAGCACGCCCGTCTCATCCACCCCCCGGGCCAGCACGTAGAGGGCGGCCACGGTGATGGGGGCGGGGTTGCTGAAGCCCGAGAAGGCCTGACCGGCGTCGACGATGCCCAGGAGCAGGAGCACGGTCACCGAGCTTACCATGGCCGTGCCCGGGGAGACCCAGTCCCTGCTCAGGGTCACCACGGTAAGGACCACCACGATGAGGGTCAGCAGTTCCTGCTGCTCCATGGGTACCGGGTTCCTCCTCGAACGTCCTCGAAGCAGGCGGGACCGGGGTCCCGGGAAAGGGGCGCGGGGAGGAGTGTACATCAGGGAAGGAGAGGGCGGGGAAGGGGAATCGACCGGTGAGCACACCTTCATCTATTCAGGACCCGGAAGTCTTTTTCCCCTTCATGGGGGTCGGAACGGCCCGATTTCCGTGGCGGAACGACCCGCATTCCGTCCCGGCCGGTACACCCCGGGCGGAAGGTCCCTTCACCCCCCTGCAGGGACCTTCCGGCGCGCTCTCTCGAGGGTGCTATCCCGCTGCCGGGGAGTGACTTATGAACCTCCCATTCAAACCCGGAAGCAGCGGTCCGCCCGGAAAGAGGGTTCCGCGGCCGCCCCCGATCCCCCGGGCCCTCCCGCCGGTATCTGGCACGGCGCTTGCATGTTAACAGTAGTTGACACCTCCTGCCTCAGAGCGAGAGTCGGCAGGGGGCGAGCCATGCCATGCATTCTTGGAGGAAAGACTCCATGAGTAGACGACTGATTGGAGCCTTGGCCGTTTTCGCGGCGCTCGCGCTCCTGGCCCCTGCCGTCGTGCAGGCCCAGGGGACGACGGGCACGATCCGCGGCAAGGTCACCGATTCAACCACAGGTGAGCCCCTGGCGGCGGTGAACGTGGTCGTTTTCGAGACCGACGGGACCGCTACCACGATGGGCGCGATGACCAACGCGGAGGGCGACTACGTGATCGTCAACGTACAGCCCGGCCGCTACGACCTGCGCGCCTCCATGATGGGATACAAGCAGGTCCTCGTGGAGGACTTCCTCGTGACGGTGGGCGTGAGCGCCATCCGCAACTTCGAGCTCGAACCCACGGTCCTCGACGTGGGTGAGACGGTCACGGTCACCGCGGAGCGCGAGCTCATCCAGCGCGACGTCTCCGGGACCCAGGAGTCGTACACCATCGAGGAGATGGAGCGGATGGCGGTGAGCAGCACCTCCGACATCCTGGCGCTGCAGACCAACACCGCCACGCTCCAGAACAACTTCGTGGACGACATCGAGGGCTACTACGACCGGGGCCTGGAGCAGGTGCACATGCGCGGCGGTCGGAACGCCGAGGTGGCGTTCATGATCGACGGCATGCAGGTCACCAACCTGGTCTTCGGGGGGCAGGCCGCCCAGATCAGCCCCTTCTCGCTGAGCGAGATGGTGGTCATGGCCGGCGGCATGAGCGCGGAGTTCGGCAACGCCATGTCCGGTGTGGTCAACATGGTCACCCGGGAGGGCGGTACGAGCTACGACGCCAACATGCAGATCCTGAGCAGCGAGTTCAGCGGGGCGGACCAGGACGCGGTGATGAACAACACCAGCATGGACGGCTACGTGGGCGGTCCGATCCCCATGGTGGACCGTCTCACCTTCTTCGCCTCCGGGTCGGCCTCCCACGGTCGTGACTACCTGGTCGAGAAGGACGACATCCTCTTCGACTACAAGGCCAACCCGCTCGACCCCGAGTGGACGCGGGACCCGGGCATCGAGTACTACGGTCTGCCCGACGACCTGGCCGACTTCGATCCGGACGAGCACAACCCCTACCTGCAGCGGGGGCCGGACGGCCGGCGGATCCTCCCCGGTGACCACCTGGAGGGCTTCCTGGGGTACGGGTTCGACAACCGCTGGAGCGGCATGCTGAACCTCACCTACAAGCTGAGTCCCAGCATGAAGATCACCGGCTCCGGCAACGTCAACGGACGCTGGGGCACCCCGTACACCAGCTCGTGGCGCTATGCCATGTTCTGGGGCATGCCGTCCGACTTCGAGGACTGGCACGTCCTGGGATATCCCGCCTACGACACCATCGACCCCAGCACCGGTGAGATCATCACCGACCCGGCGACCGGGCTGCCCATCACCGACCCGAAAAACAGCGGCAGCCACGTCATCAGCGGGTCGGGCCTCACCGACATGGAGAACGAGAAGAACATCCTCTTCCACGACAACCGGAGGGCGGCGTTCGTCTGGACCCACCAGATGAGCCAGGCCACCTTCTACAGCGTGCGGGGATCGCACTACACCTACGACCGCACGATGCGGGTGAAGCGGTTCGTGAACGAGGAGGGCTGGGCGCGGCGCTTCGAGCACGTCTACCGCGGAAGGGACCCGATCCTCGACCCCGACACCAATGAGGTCATCGGGTACGAGCCCCGGGACCCGTACTGGACACCGGAGGACCCGATGCACCGGGTGACCCTCCTGCCGATCCCCTACTCCGCCGACACCTACGGGGAGCGGGCCCACGGCTACTTCCCCATGGGGGGCGCGGCGGCGGGCAACGACGCCTCGGACCGGTACTACACCAACCACATCGACGTCACCCGCACGCTGAAGGCGGACATCACCTCGCAGGTCACCTCGCACCACCAGGTGAAGACGGGGTTGATCTACAACTACCTGACCCTGGACCAGTACGACCTGCAGCTGCTCTACCTGGACCCGCCCTACGAGGTGGACTACCGGCACAGTCCCTGGGAGGTGGGGATCTACCTCCAGGACAAGATCGAGTACGACTTCCTGATCCTGAACGTCGGCGCCCGTTACGACGGTGCCAACGCGGGCGAGATCTCGTACTGGACCGGGCCGCGGGATGTGACCGACCCGGAGACCGGGCTGCCGGTCATCGACCCGGGCGACCCGGAACAGGCCCCGGTGACCTCGGGTGAGCTGCGCAGCCAGATCTCACCGCGGCTGGGTGTCTCGCACCCGGTCACCGACGCCTCGGTGATCTACTTCAACTACGGGCACTTCTTCCAGAACCCGGTCTACCGGAACCTCTACCTGGAAGGGACGCTCCACGACTCGAGTCCGCTCATCGGCAACCCGAACATGGAGAACGAGAAGACCGTCTCCTACGAGTTCGGGTACAAGCAGCAGTTCGGTGAGCTGATCGCGCTGGACGTCTCGATGTGGGCCAAGGACACCTCGAACATGGTGGGCTCGGAGCGGGTCCCCGCGTGGTTCCAGGGTCAGACCAACCCGTACGGATACACCACGTTCGTCAACTACGACTATGCCTCGTCGAAGGGTGTGGACGTCTCGCTGAGGAAGCGCTACAGCGACCTCTGGGCGGGGACCATGAACTACTCCTTCATGACGACCCAGTCGAACCGTGACGACCCGTGGTCGGGGTACCGGGAGGGCGACGACCTGGAGACCACACCGAAGCGCCCGCGGGTGCTGGGATGGGACCGGCCCCACAGCTTCAGTGCCAACGTGAGCATCAACGTGCCGGAAGGCGTGGGTCCCGAGACCTTCGGGGTGCGGCCGTTCGAGAAGGTGAACGCGAGCCTCATCTACCGCGCCAGTGCGGGACGGCCGTACACGCCGACGACCTTCGACCGCCGCCTCGACCCCAACTCGGGCCGTCGTCCCTGGACCTTCCAGTGGGACGCGAGGGTATACCGGGACTTCGACACGTTCGGGATGCGGTTCAGCGTCTTCGCGGACGTCCGTAACCTGTTCGACCGCAAGAACATCGTGAACGTCTACAGCCGCACCGGCAAGGCGGACGACCCCGGTCCCGACGCCACCGGATACAGCGACTCCTACGACCGGTCGCACTACTACGGTACGCCCCGCAGGATCAACCTGGGTCTGCGGATCTACTTCTGAGCGCACAGGAGCACATGACCATGAGATTCTGGAAGAAAGCGACGAGTCGAGGGCTGCTGTTCTCGGCTTTCATCCTGTCGCTCACACTGGGACCCGCCGAGGTCTCAGCACAGAGCGGCAACGAATACATCGGGAAGAGCTGGGCAGAGATCCAGCAGGCCCTGCACGAGGTCCTCTTGACCCCCGAGCGGGGGGACGACATCCGGATCCTGGAAGCGATGCGGGAGATAGAGGACCCGGGGCGTGCCGGCGTCCCCTATGGACGGAGCGCCGACGAGCTGGACCGCGCGTTCGGGTACGTCTACGTCTCCGACCTGGAGGGGCGGATACACAACTTCCCCCACCAGGGTACGGACGGGATCAGCCCGGAGTGGTTCCCGGTCCCCGGCGGTACGTCCCGCTACCGGATCCACTATGCCACCACCCTGGCCGTGGGGGTCGAGGACGGCCCCTGGGGCGGGGCCACGGTGATCGAGAGCCTGGGGTACTACCAGGGGATCAACTCCTCCGACTGGGAGGCGAAGGACGGCCAGCGCGGCGGTGCCTTCGCCGATCCCCCCCAGCTCCGGTTCAGCTACCCCCTGATGGCCATCTCGAACCTCGAGGCGACCTGGCCCGAGAGCGGCTGGCCCGCCCCCGAGGACGTGGAGGCCGTATGGTGGGGCACGGAGACGTGGAAGAAGTGGGAACGCAGGGCGGAGGCGGAGCTGTACGGGGAGTTCGATGACAACCGGGCGGGCCGCGACGACGCGCCGGCCACCGAGTCGTATCCCCTGGGGATCGACGGCAAGATCCGCGCGCTGGCCTATGCGGCCTACCCGGCCATGTTCGTCCAGTACGAGCTCACCAACACGAGCAGCCACGAGTACACCAACGTGTTCATCGGCTACCCGCACGTGCGTGACAGCCCCTGGGTGAGGACCTACTCAACCGGGTTCCCGCGCTGGGACGGCAGCCGCAACATGGTCTACGCCATCGGGAAGAACTACGACCCGGGCGCAGGCACCCACGAGGACTATTACAACCGGCCGGCATCCTTCGGCGGTCTGCTCTTCCTGGAGACACCGACGGGGTCCTTCAAGGCGGACGACCTGGGCAATTTCGTGGACCGCCCGGACTCGGTCCTCACGCGGCTCTCGCTGAGCCGGTACGGTGACCGGGTCACGCCGAGCGATCACAAGTGGAGCTACTACGCGGCCCTCTCGGGGGACGTGAGCTACTTCGAGGACCCCACGCAGGCGGTCGACCTGTGGAAGACCGGGCATCCCGGGCAGGCGGGTGCCCCGGTGCTGATGCAGACCGAGGAACATTACAACTACCTCGATTACGGCACGACCACCCCGAGCGAGTCCGACATCGCGGGCGGTACGGCCAACAGCATCAACTACCCCTCGGCGGGACCCTTCACCTGGGGCCCGGGTGAGACCATCGATTTCGTGGTGGCCACCGTGGCGGGATACACCGAGCAGGACCTGCAGAAGACCGCGGACAAGGTGATCCGCAGCTACCAGGCGCAGTTCTCGGCCTCGGGTCCGCCGCCTTCGCCCCGGCTGCAGACGACGGGTGTCTCGGCGGGTCCGGCGGGCAGGGATTTCAACCCGAACATCCACGCCTATCCGATCCAGTACGTGGACTCGGGTTCCATCACCCTGACCTGGGACGGCTCGGAGGCGGAGAGCTACGCCGACCCCATCACCCTGAACAACGATTTCCAGGGCTACCGGATCTACCGCTCCATGGACCGCGGTGCCACCTGGGGCACCCCGGTGACCGACGAGGAGGGGAACGTCGCCGCCTGGAAGCCGATCGCCCAGTTCGACCTCGATGACGGGGTCACGGGCAGGCTCGACGCCGGCTCCTACCTCAGTCTCGGGGAGGACACCGGCCTGGTGCACACCTGGACGGACGAGAACATCCGCGACGGGATCGAGTACTGGTACGCCATCACCGCCTATGACTACGACCCCTCCCAGGGTGCGGACAACCCCACGTTCGAGGGGTCCCGGGGATCGAACCCGAACTCCCCGAACGTGCTGGGCATCATCGCCGGCGCGCGGCCCTCGGGCTTCAGCCCCGGCGCGGTCCTCGAAGGCGGCGAGCGTGCGGCGAGCACCGTCCTGAGCCCCCTCTCGGGTCCGAAGAACGACGGGACCGTCACCGTGGATGTGCTGGGAGACACCGACGTGGTGGGCGGGACCTACCGTCTCACCTTCGCGGACACGGCGGTCTACGGGACGGCGGACTACACCAACACGCTCGGCGTGACGCTGACGAACACGACCACCGGCGATGTGCTCTACGAGAGCATGCTCCCGGAGGACGTGGACTTCGGTACCGACCTGCTCCCGCTCACCGAGGGCTTCAAGGTGAACGTGGAGACGGGCTGGAACGCGGTGAGCAGCGTGGGCGACCTCTACGAAGCGTCCATGCCGGACTCGGTGACCGACGTCTACGGGTACGATTTCTACCCGGCCCAGTTCGTGTTCGGGTCCACGCTCAACATCTACTCGCTGAGCGATGCCTCGACGGGCTTCTTCGACATCGAGGTCCGCTTCGACGGCACCGAGACCCAGAACGCGTACTACTACGACCGGACCGCCGGGTACGTCTACTTCGACTACGCGGAATTCCCCGGGACGGTGTGGGATGTGAGCGACCCGGACGACCCGCGGCAGATCAACGTGTCGGTCGCCTCGGGCGGCGGGCCCAACTTCGACATCGATGCGGGTACGCGCTACATCCACTTCCTGAGTTCCGACTACTCGGGCGATACACCGGAGACCGTCTACACCACCGGAGCGATGTCCAACTTCGGTTCCCAGGACGCGAACTTCTTCGGCTGGTGGGACATGGCCGAGTCGGGCCAGACCATCGAAGCCGCCTACGGGCAGGTCGCGGCCCTCGAGTTCACCAACCCGGTCTCCCCGTCGAACGTGTACGAGTTCACCACCGCCGCCGCGGAAGTGGTCCAGGAAGAGGTGGACCTGGACGAGGTCGTGGTGGTCCCGAACCCGTACTACGTGTTCGCCGAGTGGGACAAGAACGTGAACCAGCGGAAGATCCAGTTCCGCAACGTTCCGCCCAACAGCACGGTGGACATCTACACGCTCTCGGGTGAGCTCATCGCGAGCCTCGGGCACGATGAGGAGTACAACTCCACCGAGATCGGCACCGTGGACTGGAAGATCTGGACGTACGAGTACACCGAAGCGGCCTACGGCCTCTACCTCTACGTCGTGAAGACGGCGGACGGGCAGAAGAAGGTCGGCAAGTTCGCGATCATCCGATGAGCGGCCGGAACGGACCATTCAAGGAGGCAACAACCATGCGTAAGCTGTTGGCAGTATCGATGGCGCTCCTCCTGGTGACCGCGACGGCTGCATACG
>JAWOFN010000102.1:0-3313 GCA_046497505.1 bacterium
CCCAGGCAGCCGAAGACGGAACCCCGGGGCACCTGCAGGTCCAGGTCGCTCACGGCCGTCACACGTCCGAAGGTCCTGGTGAGACCCGCTGTCCGGATCACCATGTCGCCGCTCATGAGGATGTCTCCCCCGTGCTGTCGCCGAGCAGGGCGCTCAGGCGGTCCTCGAAGATCTCGCGCACCGCGGCCGGTCCGAGCCGCAGGTGCTGTGATTCCACGATCGCCCGTTCGATCATCTCACGGACGATCTCCCGTCGTTCCTGGTCGGGGAGGTCCAGCTCCCCGTCGGTGACGAAGGTGCCCACCCCCTTGCGGGTGTCCACCACACCCTCCCGCTCCAGGTTCCGGTAGGCCTTGGCGACCGTGTTGGGGTTCACCGTGAGCTGCTCGGCCACCTCCCGCACCGAGGGCAGCTGCTCGCCTTCCCGCAGGCTGCCCAGGGCGATGCTGCGTTTCACGCCCTGTACGATCTGCAGGTAGACGGGGACCCCGCTGTCCGGATCGATGTTCAGTCGCATGGGCTCTGCCTTGCCTCGCTGTGAGTGTCTACCGATGTAATAAACTAGACACAAGGAGGGCGCAACAGGAAAACGAAGAGGCAAAGAGGACCTTTCGGGCCCCGGCGGGCAGATCCCTCCCCGGCCGGGTTGTTGACCCGCCGGGGGCGGGGGTATATTGAGGACCTTGCGGATTCTGCCTGCCGACCCGCGTGCATGCTATCGAAAGGGCGGGGACCCCGTGCCCATGGTCTCCCTCCCTGGAAAGGTACCCAGGACCATGACGAAGGCTTCCCAACACGTCTACTTCTTCGGTGATGGCCAGGCGGACGGCAGGGGGGACCAGAAGACCCTGCTGGGCGGCAAGGGTGCCGGTCTGGCCGAGATGACCCGTATCGGGGTCCCGGTCCCCCCCGGCTTCACCATCACCACCGAGGTCTGCACCCACTTCACCGACCACGACGGTGCGTATCCCCCGGGATTCGAGGATGAGGTGGAAGAGGCCCTGAGGCGGATGGAGGGGATCCTGGAGACGGAGTTCGGAAGTGTGGAGGCCCCCCTGCTGGTCTCGGTGCGCTCGGGCGCGGCCATCAGCATGCCCGGCATGATGGATACCGTCCTCAACCTGGGGCTGAACGACGAGACGGTGGAGGGGCTCGCCGCCTCCGCCGGCGGGGATGAGCGCTTCGCCTGGGATTCCTACCGGCGTTTCATCCAGATGTACGGCGAGGTGGTGATGGGGATCGAGGGGGAGGAGTTCGAGAGGATCATCGAGGAGCAGAAGGAGAAGAAGGGGGTCTCCGAGGACACCGGCCTGGATGCCGACGACTGGCGGGAAGTAGCGGCCGCGTACAAGAGACTGGTGGATGTGGAGGCGGGGGAGAGCTTCCCCCAGGAGCCGGCCGACCAGCTCTGGGGGGCCATCGGGGCGGTCTTCGGCTCGTGGGACAACCCCCGGGCCCGCCGCTACCGGGAGCTGAACGGGATCCCCCATGACCTGGGGACCGCGGTGAACGTGCAGGCGATGGTGTACGGGAACCAGGGAGAGGAATCGGCCACCGGGGTGGCCTTCACCCGCGACCCCGCCACCGGTGAGAACACCTTCTACGGGGAATGGCTCCCCAACGCCCAGGGGGAGGATGTGGTCGCGGGGATCCGCACCCCCCTGCCCATCAACCCGCGGAAGGAGAGCGAGCTGCCCTCCCTGAAGGAGAAGATGCCCCGGGTGTACGATCAGCTGCAGGAGGTGCGGAAGAAGCTCGAAGAGAACTACACGGACATGCAGGACCTGGAGTTCACGGTGCAGGAGGGCCGCCTCTGGATCCTCCAGACCCGGACGGGCAAGCGCACCGCCCAGGCCGCCATCCGCATGGCCGTTGAGATGGAAGCGGAGGGCCTCATCGACCGGTCCACGGCGGTGAAGCGCATCGACCCGGCCCAGCTCGACCAGCTCCTCCACCCCTCTTTCCGGGAGGGGGTCGAGAAGGAGGTGGTGGCGACGGGACTCCCCGCCTCACCCGGCGCGGCGGTGGGCCAGGTGGTCTTCTCCGCCTCGGAGGCCGAGGAGTGGGCGGACGAGGGGAAGACCGTGATCCTGGTACGCATCGAGACCAGCCCCGAGGACATCGGGGGCATGGACGCCGCCGGGGGGATCCTCACGGCCCGCGGGGGCATGACCAGCCATGCCGCGGTGGTCGCGCGGGGCATGGGGAAGTGCTGCGTGGCGGGATGTGAGGCGATCGAGGTGGATTACGCCCGCAGCCTCTTCCGGGTGGACGGGAAGACGGTGGAGCGGGGGGACTGGATCAGTATCGACGGGAGCTCGGGTCAGGTCATGCTGGGTGAGGTCCCCACCCAGGACCCCCAGCTGAGCGGGGAGTACGAGACGCTCATGCAATGGGCGGACGAGATCCGCACCCTGAAGGTTCGGACCAACGCGGACACCCCCGACGACGCGGACGCGGCACGGCGCTTCGGAGCGGAGGGGATCGGTCTCTGCCGGACCGAGCACATGTTCTTCGAGGGCAGGCGCCTCAACTGGATGCGTGAGATGATCCTCGCGGACAACGAGGACGGGCGCCGGGCGGCGCTGGAGAAGCTCCTCCCCATCCAGCGGGAGGACTTCGAGGGGATCTTCCGGGTCATGGACGGGCTGCCGGTGACCATCCGGCTCCTCGACCCGCCGCTGCACGAGTTCCTCCCCCATGCGGAGGAGGCCATCCGGGCGGTGGCGGACGAGTTCGGTGCCAAGCTGAGCGCGGTCCGGCGACGGGCCGAATCGCTGGCCGAGTTCAACCCCATGCTGGGCCACCGGGGCTGCCGGCTGGGCCTCACCTATCCCGAGATCAGCGAGATGCAGGCCCGGGCCATCCTGGAGGCCGCCTGCAGGGTCAAGAAGGAGGGGGTGGAGGTCTTCCCCGAGATCATGATCCCCCTGGTGGGGACCCTGAAGGAGTTCACCCTCCTCAAGGAACTCATCCTGGAGGCGGCGGAGGAGGTCCTGGAGGAGCAGGGTGTGGAGCTCGGCTACCTGATCGGCACCATGATCGAGATACCCAGGGCCTGCCTGGTGGCGGACCAGATCGGGGCGGAGGCGGACTTCTTCTCGTTCGGCACCAACGACCTCACCCAGATGGGGTTCGGCTACAGCCGGGACGACGCGGGGCGTTTCCTTCCCCAGTACATCGACCAGGAGATCCTGCCCCACGACCCCTTCCAGTCCCTGGACATCGAGGGGATCGGCCAGCTCGTGGCCATGGCCGTCGACCGGGGGAGGGAGGAGAAACCGGAGCTGAAGATCGGGGTCTGCGGAGAGCA
>JAWOFN010000003.1:0-39689 GCA_046497505.1 bacterium
CCGCTGGCCGCCCTCGCCCTCGCCGACCTGCTGCTCGACCGGATACGGGCACGGGGCTCCTCGCTCCTGTGGGCCACCCACGACATGGGGATGGCAGGGGTGCTGGCCGACAGGGTACTGGTCCTGGACCGCGGAAGGATCGTGGAGGCCGCCCCCATGCGGGCCCTGGTGGAACGGCCCCGTTCGGCGGCGGCCCGGAGGCTGCTGGGGGCGTGGCTCCCCCTGGACCCCCCGGCGGCGCGGCGTCAGCTCCGGGAACCGGGTTCGGTCAGGCCGGACGCTGAGAGATGGGAACCCCCGCCCTCGGAGGAGGAGGGGTGAGCGCGGGCGGTCCCGCCCACGTCGTCGGGACCGAGGAGGAGCACCCGGCTGGCCATCCCCCCCTCCCGCCAGACACCCTGCATGGACGCTCCGATCTCCTCCAGGCGGTCCGGTCCCTCGTCGGAGAGGATCATCACGGCAGGACCGCCCCCGCTGAGCCAGGCAGCCAGGGCTCCCTCTTCGAGGGCGCGGTCCACGATCTGCTCGAAGCCGGGGATGAGGGGCGCCCGATACGACTGGTGGAGGGCGTCGCGGGTGAGTTCCCGCAGTTCCTCGCCCCACCCCTCGGAGAGTGCCTCGTAGAGGAAGAAGGCCCGCTGCTGGTTGCGCACCGCCTCGGGGTGGGGGATGTGGGAGGGGAGTGCCTCCCGGGCCATGCGGGTGGAGAGCTCGGTGTCCGGGACCACCGCCGCCAGGAGGAAGTCCTCGTGGAGACGCTGCCGACGGACCAGGATGCCCTCCCCCCTGCCCGGAGCGGCGGCGGTGAGCCCTCCCATGACGGAAGGTGCCGCGTTGTCCGGGTGCCCTTCCTCGGAGGCGGCCAGCGCGATGAGCCGCTCCGGTCCGATCCCGGAATCCGCCAGCCGGTCGCCGGCCAGCAGTCCCGCCACCACCGCGGCGGCGCTGGAGCCCAGCCCCCGGGAGACGGGGATCTCCGAGCGGGCGGTGATGCCCACCCTCCCCTCGAAGGTGAGTCCCGCCTCGGCCCAGGCGGCCTGCACCCCCCGGACGAGGAGGTTCTCCTCGCCCTCCGGGACCCTCCCCGTGGGTCCGCTCCCCTCCCCCTCCCAGGCCACCTCCCACCGGGCGGAACCGGTCCCCGCCATCACGAACTCCCCCTCCGCCTCCACCGTCGCCCGGAGGTAGACGTCCACCGCCAGGCCGACCAGGTCGAACGCGGGCCCCAGGTTGCTGGTGGAACCGGGGACCACGACACGCACCTTCCGTCTCATAGACCCTCCTTCAGGTCGGCAGCAGTTCCAGGACGTCCATGACCTCCACCGCCAGGAGGTCGGCGCCCTCTTCCGCCGCCCATACCGCCGAATCGGGGTCGCCGCCCCCGGAGAGGCAGTAGACGAAACGCAGGCCCCCATCACCCAGGTCCTCCCGGGTCCGTACCAGGGCGGTGAGGTCGTCGCGGTTGTCACCGAAGTAGTAGACCGGGCGGCCCGGCATGGTCTCGACGATATGCATCAGACCCTCCGGGGCGGGCTTGGGGGGGAAGGTGCCGTCGTCGGTGACGATCCGTTCCCCGTCGGTGCCCTCCTCGATGCCGAGCATCTCCAGGGCCAGCCGGGCCTCCTGGGGGATGCGTCCGGTGAGGATGCCCAGGGGGCCGCGCCGCGCCTCCTCCCAGCGCGCTCCCCCGACCAGGGGCCGCTCGCGCTCCATCCCCCCGGTTCCCCGGTAGAAGCGGGGTTCTTCCCCGAAGACCTCGCGGAACCGGGCGCCTCCCACGTAGAGTTCCTTGAAGATGCGTTCCAGGGTCGTGCGGTCCACGTCCTCCAGGACCTCCCGGGCGGTGTCCCCCTCCCCCCGGACGCGCAGCACCTGCCGGGCCGCCTCCGGACCGCCCCCCGCCGCCGCCATGGCCTCGGAGAAGCGCTCCAGGGGGGGCGCGGTCTCGGGGTGCCGTCCCCACCAGAGGGAGAAGATCAGTCCCGCCTCGGCCACGTCCCAGTCGTTGTTGAAACCGCCTGCCCGCTTGTACGCCTCCACGTCCTCGGCCCGCATCAGGGGGGCGGTCCCGTCCTCCGCGAGGATGACCTCCAGGTAGAAGTTCACCGCCTGGGGGATGACCTCCCGGAACGACTTGTGCGTGTCGATGAGCACCCCGTCGATGTCGAAGACCAGTCCCCCCGGCACGCCGGTCAGGTCCTCCCTGCCCGGGGCAGCCAGCAGGCCGGGGGCCGGACGCGGCCATCCGGTCCGCTCCTCCGTCTGCTCCAGGATCCGCAGCATCTGCTTCCTGCGCCGCTGGCTCAGTCCCATACTTCTCCCGTCCCGGGACCCCCGGCTCTCCGATCCGGATCACCGAGGGACATCCGCGTGCATGCCGACTATACTGGTCTCGATCCGAGCGTCCCCGAATGGCAACATACTAGACACCGTCCGGCACGGCTCCAACGACCTTGTATCCCCTCCGAAGGCTCCGGAGGGGCGCACGGAGCCGGCCCCCCGCGGTGTCGATCGTTCGGAAAGGGAGCAACGTACTGAAGGAATCGCGACTCATAGCGAGGGCCCGGGAGGGCGATGAGGAAGCGTTCGGGGAACTGGTGCGCGCGCACCAGGACCGGGTCTACCGGACCGCCGCCCGGATGGTGGGCCCCGACGAGGCGTGGGACATCGCCCAGGAGGTCTTCATCCGGGCCTTCGGCGAGATCGAGCGGTTCCGGGGTGATTCCGCGCTCTCCACCTGGCTCTACCGCATGACCGTGAACACGTCACTGAACTTCCTGCGCGGTGAGGGCCGCGAGAAGGACCGCCGGGAGGGCTACGGCCCGGGTGTCTCCGACCCCGCGCCCCGTCCCGACCGGGGTGTGGAGACCGAGGAGACCGAACGCCTGGTGTGGGAGGCGGTGGACTCCCTGCCCGAGCGCCAGCGCACCGCCCTGGTGCTCCACCGGTTCGAGGGGCTCACTGCCCCGCAGATCGCGGAGGTGATGGACGCGACCACCGGGGCCGTGGAATCGCTCCTCCACCGGGCCAAGGAATCCCTGCTGGGCGAGTTCCAGCGGCGGGGCCTGGGACCGGCGTGAACGTGCCCGCCCGCACGGGGTAACCGTGCAAGGAACGGACTCTCCGCGGGGTCCAAGTCACAGAGGTGGGAAGACCATGAGCGAAGAGCACCGGAACATGGGCCACGACGAGGCCCGGGGCATGCTCCCCTCCCTGCTCTCCGGGACCCTGGACGAGGGCATCCGGGAGGCGGTGGAGGAGCACCTCGAGGTCTGCGCCGCATGCCGTGAGGAGGCCGCCGGCCTCCGGGCCCTCTGGGAGGACCTCCCGGACCGTGCACCCGCCCGGCCGCCGGCCGACCTCTGGCCCGAGGTGCGTTCCCGGCTCCTGCGGGAGCGGGTCCTGACGCTGCCCGAACGGCAGCCGTGGGGACGTCTGGCCGCCAGTTTCGCCGCCGGTCTCCTCATGGGGCTGCTCCTCTGGCGTCTGGGGACCGGGGGACCCGCGCCCAGCCAGGCCTCGGTCGAGGAACTGATGGCCCACGGTTCCCTCTTCGAGCAGATGGATCCCGTACCCCCGCAGTCCGCCGCGGGCCGCTACCTGGCGCTCATGAGTTTCTCCGAGGACGAGGGAGGGGTACGATGAGCCGCACCCGACTCCTCACCCTCCTGCTGGCAGGGTCCCTGGGCCTGAACGTCGCCCTCGCGGGCGTGATGACCTATCGCACCTTCAACCCGCCGGACGACCTGGTCCGCAAGCGTCTGGAGGAATGGCGGGCCGAACGGGCCAGCCGGGGTCCCTCCCGATGGGACGAGTATCACCGCCGGCGGGAGGAGGAACCTCCCCGGAAGAGCGAGGCGGACACCACCCGCCGGCGCGGGTTCGACTGGCCCGACCGGGCGCAGGTGCGTCAGCTGGCCGAACTGAGGAAAGAGACGGAGGAGGATATCCAGCCCCTCCGGGAACGGGCCCGTACGATCCACGACCGCATCTTCACCGAACTGCTGCGGGAGGAGCCGGACCCGGCCCTCCTGGACAGTCTGGCCGGACAGAACAGCCGTATCCAGCACCGCATCCAGCGGCGCCTGCTGCATATGATCCTGGAGGATCGTGAGATCCTCACGCCGGAGCAGTACGAGTGGTCGCTGAAGTACCTGGTACCGGGAGCCCTGGGCTCCAAGGGGGTCAGAGGACCAGGATCCAGAAGCCCACGGCCGCCAGGGCCAGGGAGATAGCGATCTTCCCGCCGCGGCTCTCCCCGTCCCCGGGGAGATGCCGCATCCCCTTGAGACCGACGAACACCGCCACCGCGATGCCGAAGAGGGCGGTGACGCAGAACACGGCGAATGCCAGCGCCGCATAGGTGAGGGAGGTGGCGGCCGCCGCGAGGACCAGTGCCAGGGCCGCCACGTTGGGGTGGAGTCCCAGGAGGACCGCCAGCGCCCTCCCCTCCGCCTCCCCGCACTCCTCGCCGTGCTCTTTCCGCCCCGCCTCGTGGGCGTGCCGGTGCAGGGGGTCCCAGCCGACCAGCGCCATGATGAAGAGGATCGTACCGGCCGCCACGAGCAGGCCGCCGGAGGCGGCATGCACGGTGTGCTCTATCTCTTCCAGCAGGCTGTGTCCCGCCAGGGCGACCACCGCTCCCAGCACCAGGGTCAGCCCGATATGGACGGCGGAGGAGAGCATGGCGTACCCCACCGTCCTCCCCGTGGTCCAGCCGTGGGCGCGGCCCGCCACCACCAGGGGGAGCCAGTGCCCCGCCAGGAAGGCGTGGAAGAGCCCCGCGGCGGCCGCTCCGGCCAGCAGGGGGAGGAGGGCGTCCGGTATCTGTTCGATCCCATGCGGCATGGCGCCCAAGATAGTACGTCCGCATGACCTCGCTCACCAAAAAGAGTCACAGGAACGGGTACTCACCGTGCTTGACGGGGGGACGGGCTCCTGCGTACCTTAAAATGCGATAGATAAGGTCGCCTTTATCGGCCCTTCCCCTCCCCCGGGGAGAGGGCCGGCAGGGCGCACCCGGACCGGAGGTAGGAGCATGCTGGGCCTCACGAAAGCAACGGACTATGCCATCCTCGCCCTGGGCTACCTGGACGAGCAGCCGGACGAGGCGGTGGTCAGCACGAAGGAGATCGCGGAGGCCTACTCCATCCCGGCCGAGCTCCTGGCCAAGGTCCTCCAGCGCCTGAGCAAGCAGGGACTGGTCCGGGCACACCAGGGACGGGGGGGCGGCTATTCCCTCTCTGCCCGGATCGAAGCCATCTCGGTGACCGAGGTGGTGGAGGCGGTGGAGGGACCCATCGCCATCGCCGCCTGCCTGAAGGAGGGGGGCGAGGAGCTGTGCGAACAGTACCGTCACTGCACCATCAAGTCGCCGGTGGAGCACATCCAGGAACTGGTGGTGCACCTCTTCGGTGAGATCTCGGTGGCCAACATCACCACCGGGGCCGGACTCTCCCCCCCCAGAACGAACCTCACCGACATCGACGTGAGGACCTGAGGGCTCCCCGGCCGCGGCATACCTCCCGGGTGACGGGCTTCCTTCGGGGAGTCCGCTTCTGTTCGTCGTCGGCGGGGAGCGGCATCCATCACAGGGACGGGGAGGATCGACCCGGCGGATCGAGCTGCCCATGGACTGGATCGTACGCACCGAGGACGTGAAGAAGACCTATCCCCACGGGACCCGCCCCGTGGAGGCCCTCCGCGGCGTGGACCTGGAGGTACGGGAGGGCGAGGCCCTCGTCATCATGGGCCCCAGCGGGTCGGGTAAGAGCACCCTGCTCAACCTGCTCGGATGCCTCGACGTCCCCAGCAGCGGCGAGATCTGGCTCGAGGGGACCCCCCTCTCCGACCTGGACGACGACCAGCGCACCCTCCTGAGACGCCGCCGGGTGGGCATGGTCTTCCAGTTCTACAACCTCCTCCCCTCCCTCTCCGCCCTGGAGAACGCCGCGCTCCCTCTCCTTTTGGACGGCCGGGACCCCATCCGGGCCTCCGAGCGGGCGGGCGGACTGCTGGAGGGGCTCGGCCTGGGGCACCGGCTCGACCACCGTCCCGACGAACTCTCGGGGGGCGAGATGCAGCGGGTCGCCATCGCCCGGGCCCTCGGTCCCGACCCGGCGGTCCTCCTCGCCGACGAGCCTACCGGGAACCTCGACTCCGCCACCGGCGAGGAGGTGCTGGAGCTGCTCCTCGAGGCGGTCCGCACGAGGGGACATACCCTCGTCGTGGTCACCCACGACCCCCAGGTGGCCTCCCATGCCGACCGCCTGCTCACCATGCGGGACGGTCTGCTGGTGGACCCGCCGGAGGAGGAGAGATGAGAGGAGCTCCCCCGGCCGCGGGAGGACGCTCCCCCCTCTTCACCCTGCTCCGGCAGGTCACCGGGCGCAGGATCCGCCATCAGAAGGTCCGGACCCTCCTCACCGTCCTGGGTGTGGCCCTCGGGGTGGGGGTGGTGGTGGCCATCGAGGTGGCCAACCAGTCCGCCCTCTCCAGCGTGGACCGGCTCGTCCAGGGGGTGGCCGCTTCCGCCGACCTCCAGCTCTGGGGCCAGGCCGAGAGCCTCCCCGCCTCCGAACTCCCCGCCGTCCTCTCGGTGCCGGGGGTGGAAGACGCCTACCCGGTGGTGGATGCCCCGACCCGCCGGCCCGGGGCCGACCGGGCGGTGCTGGTCCTGGGGGTGGACCTGACCCGCGACCTCGGCCGCCGGGAGTGGGAGGTCGCGGAGGGGGACCCGCTCTCGGTCCTGGCCGACCCCCGGCGTGTCCTGCTCTCCGCGCCCCTGGCCCGGGAGGAGGGGCTGGCCCGCGGGGACACCCTCCGGCTGACCACCGCACGCGGGGTCGTGGGCTTCGCGGTGGAGGGACGCATCGAGGGGGAGGGCACGACCCGTATCCTGGGAGGGCGCACGGTGTGGATGGACGTGGGCGCGGCCTCCGCCTGGTTCGGCACCCCGGGCCGGGTCTCCCACATCGACGTCCTCCTGGCCGGGGGGAGCAGCCGGGACGAGGTGCGGAGGGAGCTGGAGACCCGGTTCCCCGGCTACCGTGTCACCACCCCCGCTTCCCGGGCGGGACAGGTCCAGGAGGTGCTCAGTGCCTTCCAGGCCAACCTGCGCGTGGTGAGCCTGGTGGCCCTCTTCGTGGGGACCTTCCTGGTCCTCAACACGATGATCACCGCGGTGGTGCAGCAGCGGAAGGAACTGGGGCTGCTGAAGGCCCTGGGCCTGGAGCGGCGCGGGGTCCTCACGCTGGTGGCGGCCGAGGCCGCCCTCATCGGCGCGGCGGGTTCGGTCCTGGGCGCGGTCCTGGGTCTGGCCCTGGCCCGGAACGCGGTGCGCCTGACCTCCACCACCGTGAGCCGGGTCTATCTCCTGGTCGACCCATCCGGTGTGGCGGTCCCTCTCTGGATCCCCGCGGCCGCGGTGCTCCTGGGCATCGGGGCCTCCACCACGGCGGCCCTCATGCCGGCGCTGGAGGCCGCACGGATCCCCCCCGCCCAGACCCTTCGCAGACCCCCTGTTACCGGACGGGCCCGCAGCCGGCTCCACCGCCTCGGGCTGCTCGCCCTCCCCGCCCTGGCCGCCGCCCTCCTGCTGAGCACCTGGCGCCCGGCGGGAGAACTCCCCCTGCTGGGCTATCTCGCCGGCCTGCTCGTGCTGGCGGCAGCGGCGCTGGTCGCCCCCGCACTGGTCAGCACCGCCGGACGGGCCCTCAGGGGACCCCTGGGACGGACCGCCGGCATCATGGGCCGCATCGGAGCGGACAACCTGGGGCGGCACCTGGGCCGCAGCTCCCTGGCGGTGACCGCCCTCGCCACGGGCATCGCGCTGGTCATCTGCGTGGGGGCCATGATCCATTCCTTCAAAGGCTCGATCCGGGAGTGGGTGGATGCCAGCATCAACAGCGACATCGTCCTCACTGCCGGGGCCCGGTACACCGGCCCCGCCAACGTCCCCCTCCCCCTGGCCTTCGCCGACTCCCTGACCTCGATGCAGGGGGTGGGATACGTGAACACCTTCCGGCTGGTGGAGGGACGGGTGGACGGGGAGCCGTTCGGCCTGGCCAGCCTCGACCTGGAGCAGTGGCAGCGGGACAACCCCCTGCGCTTCGTGTCGGGGGGCCCGGAGCCGGACCACGGTCCGGGGGAGGTGATCGTGAGCCAGAACTTCCGGAGCCGTTTCGGCCGCGGTGTGGGGGACACGCTCAGCCTGGACACCCCGGCCGGGGCCCGGGCGGTGAGGATCTTCGGTGTGATCCTGGATTTCACGGCGGACCGGGGGGCCCTCTTCCTGGACGCCGGGACCTACCGGCGCTGGTGGGGGGACGACCGGGTGGACACCTTCGACATCTTCCTCACCGGGGAGACCGCCGCCCCGGCGGTCCAGGAACAGATCCTGGAGCGCTGGGGAGGAAGGTACGACCTCTTCACCATGCGCCACGACCAGCTCCGCACCGAGATCATCCGGGATGTGGACGCCACCTTCTCGGTGGTCTACGCCATGGAGGCCATCGCCGCCCTCATCGCCCTGCTGGGGATCGTCACCACCCTGGCCGCAGCGGCGGTGGACCGGCGCAGGGAACTGGCCATCCTGAGGGCGGTGGGCACCACCCGGAGACAGCTCGGTTCCAGCGTCGTGCTGGAGGCCGCCTCCCTGGGAGGCGTGGGTGCGCTCCTGGGACTCGCGGCCGGTGTGGGTCTCTCCTGGGTCCTCATCTACGTGATCCAGTTCCAGTCCACCGGCTGGGTCTTCGACTACCTCTTCCCCTGGCTGCTCGCCGCCCTCGTCATGACGGGTGCGGTGGCGGCCAGCGCGGCCGCCGGCCTCTACCCCGCCCGGCTGGCGGCCGACACCGACGTCATCGCCGCCCTGGAGTACGAGTGATGGAGGGGTCCCTCCGCCCGCGCCGAGCCCGCGCACCGTGGGTCCTCCCGGCGATGCTCGCGGCGGTGCTGGCGGCATCCCTCCCCCTCCCCGCCCGGGCCCAGGAGAGGGAGAGGGACCCCGGGGAGGCGGGGCCCCCCCGGAGCTGGTCCTTCCCCGCCGACCATGCCGCCCATCCCGCGTTCTCCACCGAGTGGTGGTACCTCACCGGCCACCTGGAGGGCGCACGGGGAGACCGCTTCGCCGTCCAGGCCGTCTTCTTCCGACAGGCCCTCCCCCGGCGACCCGGGGCCCCGGAGGGGTGGGAACCGCCGGTCCTCTACCCCGCCCACCTGGCCGTGACCGACCTCCGGGAGGGTACCTTCACCGTGGAGGAGGTCCTGGGCCGGGAACTGGGGGGCGGGGCGGGTGCCCGGGAGGATACCCTCGATGTCCGCACCCGGGGGTGGTCGCTCCGGGCCCGCCCGGACGGCACCTGGCGGCTCCGGGCCGGCCGTCTCGACCCGGATGCCGGCGGCACCGGCCTCGATCTGCTGCTCACCCCCCGGGAGGGACCCCTCCTCCACGGAGAGGGGGGCTACAGCGTGAAGGACCCGGGGGCGGGGCAGACCGCAGCCTCCTGGTACTACAGCATCCCCCGGGTGGGCGCCCGGGGCCGTCTCGTGAGAGGGGGCGGGGAAGAGCGGGTGGAGGGGGTCCTCTGGTTCGACCACGAGTTCTTCAGCACCGGCATCCTCACCGCCCTGGAGGGATGGGACTGGTTCGGCCTGCGGCTGGACGAGGGGGGCTCGCTCATGGTCGCCCGCGTGCGCTCCGGGGGGAGGGAGCATCTCTGGGGCACCTGGCGCGGTCCCGACGGAGAGGTCCGGACCCTGGAGGAGGGTGAGATACGCCTGGAGCCCCGCCGCTGGTGGACCTCACCCGACGGCAGGGCGCGCTACCCGGTGGCCTGGTATCTGGAGGCCCTCCCCGCCGGGGTGGAGGCGGTGGTCTCCGCCGACCTGCCCGCCTCGGAGCTGCGTACCGAGCGCTCGGTGCTGACCCGATACTGGGAGGGGAGTGTGAGGGTGCGCCGGGCCGGGGCCCCGGAAGGAGCGGGCCGCATCGGAGAGGGCTTCCTGGAGATGACCGGCTACGCCGGCCCTATCCATCCTCCGGACGGGAGGCCACCCGGGGGGTCTCGCTGAGAGGTGCTCTCATGTGGTTGGTCTGGTTCAGCAATACCAGCTGCCACGAGCCCGAAGGACGCCGCCGGATCACCGTGAGGGAGGAGTTGTCCACCTGGAAGCGGTAGCGCTCGGCCATGCTCAGGTCGACGATGCGGCAGACCGCCCCCCGGATCGGTCCCGAGTGGGTGAAGACCCCCACCGTCTCACCGGTGTGCTCGTCGGCGATCGCCTCCAGTCCCGCCCAGCTCCGGTCCTGCATCTCTCTCAGGCTCTCGCCCCCTCCCCGGGCCACCTTCTCCTCGTCCGCACGCCACGCCTCCAGCTCCCCCGGGTGGTCCTCCTCGATCTCCCCCACGGTCAGCCCCTCCCACGCCCCGTAGCTGCACTCCCGAAGCCCCTCACGGCTCTCCAGCTCCCCCCCCAGCTCCTCCGCGGCGGCCTCGGCCATCTCCCGGGCCCGGATCAGGTCGCTGGTGTAGAGGGCGGCGGGGGCCCATCCGCGGAGGGCCTCCACCGTAGGGCGTATGGCGGCCCGCCCCTCCTCGTTCAGGGGGGTGTCGGCATGCCCCTGGAACCGGTACTGGCTGTTCCAGTCGGTCTGCGCGTGTCGGATGAGGACCAGGTAGGTGCTCCGGTCGGCGGGGTCGACGCTCATGGGCCTGCTTCCTCTGCGGCGGGGATCACCTCTTCCCGGTAGAACCGGCAGAGGTCGATGATGGGACAGCGGGCGCAGTCCGGCTTCCGGGCGCTGCAGACCCGCCTGCCGTGGAAGATCACGGCACTGGAGAAATCGAACCAGATGACCTCGGGGAGCAGCTCGCCCAGGTCGCGTTCGATCTTCACCGGGTCGGCCTCGTCGGTG
Source organism: bacterium (assembly GCA_046497505.1). Classification (GTDB taxonomy): domain Bacteria; phylum Blakebacterota; class Blakebacteria; order Blakebacterales; family JAWOFN01; genus JAWOFN01. The sequence goes on from JAWOFN010000003.1 coordinate 10,919, forward strand.
AGACCGGTGCGCCGGCTCAGCCGCTTCACATGGGTGTCCACCGTGATGCCGGGATGCCCCCAGGCCCCTCCGCGGACCACGTTCGCGGTCTTGCGCCCCACCCCTCGGAGAGCGATGAGGGCATCCATGTCCCGGGGGACCTCCCCCCCGTGCTCCTCCACGATGTCGCGGCAGGCGGACTGGATCGACTGTGCCTTCTGACGGTAGAAACCGGTGGAGTGGATGATCTCCTCGATCTCCTCACGGTCCGCCCCGGCCAGGGCCCGGGCGTCGGGGAGACGCTCGAAGAGCACCGGGGTGACCCGGTTCACCCGCTCGTCGGTGCACTGGGCGGAGAGGATGGCGGCCACCAGGAGCTGGAGGGGGTCGGAGAACTCCAGGGCCACTCTCGCGTCGGGGTGGAGGTCGAAGAGCCGGGCCGCGATCTCCCGGGCCCTCTCCGACCGCTGCTGCGTCGTCTCGTCCGAGAAGGGTCGTTTTCTGGAGGCCATGGGTGTAAATTATGCAGGGACCGGCCGACGTCCAGTGCCGGGCGGGGAGGAAGGTCCCCGCACGAGGGGGCTAAACGGGCCCCACGGAGCGGCCGTCTAAGCCACAGAGCGTATATGGGACAGAGAGAAGAGCATAAGCAGGGCCCCGGACCGGACGACGAGGAACTGGTCCGCCGCGTCCTGGACGGGCAGCAGGAGGCCTACCAGGTCCTGGTCGAACGCCACTGGTCGATGGTCTACAGCGTGGTCCGGCGTATCGCCGAGCGTCACGACGACGCGGTGGACGTGACCCAGGAGGCCTTCGTACGGGCCTACGAACACCTGGAGGACTTCGCCCGGGAGAGCAAGTTCACCACCTGGCTCCTCCGGGTGGCCACCAACTACGCCCTGGACATGAAGCGCCGAAAGCGGGCCCGACAGCGGCTCCAGGTCCACGTCCCCGTATACGGCCACGCGGCGCCCCCCGACGCCCCGGCCATGGCCCGTGAGCTGGAGAGCCGCCTGGGCGAGGCCCTGAGGGAGCTCACCCACCACCAGCGCATGGCCCTGGTCCTGAAGGTGGTCCACGGCATGAGTACCCCCGAGGTGTCAGGGATCCTGGGCTGTTCGGAGGGCACGGTCCGGGTCCACCTGCACCAGGCCCGCAAGATCCTGCGGGAGAACTGGGGGGGGTGGCGGTCGTGAGCCCCTACCGCCGGCCCGTATACGGACGTGCCGACTCATCCTTCGTCTGCCGCTACGTGGAGCGTACCCTGGGACAGCTGGGCGAGGAGGCCCTGGGGCTCCCCCTGGTCGCCCGGCATCTCTCCACCTGCCCGGCCTGCAGGGCCCAGCGCAGGCGCGTCGCCCGCCTGGACCGCGCCCTCAAGGACTCCCTGACGGCGGAGACGCCTCCCTTCTATCCGGGACGCTGGGAAGAGATCCGCGACCGCCTCGGCATCCCCGCCCCGGAGGACCCCGATGGCCCGGGAGGCCCCGGCATCGCCGCTCCTCTCCCCCGGGGCCGGAGGGGGCCCCGCCTGGCCTTTGCCCTGGCCGCCCTGCTGGTCATGCTGGGCGGCGCCTGGCTGCTGGACCACCCTCCCCCGTCCGCCCCGCCCGCACCCGAGGTGGCACCGGGTGTACGCGTCACGGGGGCCGAGGTGCAGGGACACGAAGCGGTCGTAACGGTGGAGCCGGAACCGGGTGAGGACGGGACGGTCTACATGTGGATCGAGCCTGCCGAACCCGACGTCATCATCGGACCGGAACAGTGAGCATCCGCCGCCGGGACACGCATCGCAGGGACCTGCTCCCCCTCCTCCTGCTCCTCCTCGTCCTCCCCGGACCCCTCTCCTCTTCGCCGGCGGGAGCGTACCCGGCGGACCAGGACCTGCAGTCGGAGACACGCGGACGCCTGCCCGTCTCGGAGACCGTCACCTCCCCTGCGCCCCGAAAGGGTCCCGGAGACCGCACCGGACTCTTCACCATGAACCGCGTGCGTCTCTTCGTCATCGCCGCCCGGCAGGGCCGCGAGCGGGTCATCCTCCCCCCCATGGCCGGTGACAGGCCCGCCCCGGTCATGAACGAGGCGGTGGACAGCGTCATCCGCGCGGTGGAGCGGATCCGCAGGCGCTACCCCTACGACGACCTCCATGTGGTGAGCCAGTCGCAGTACCTGCTCCAGGTCTACCGCGGCACCTCCGGCGGCTTCCTCTACCACCTCGTGGAGGACCCGGGGGCCGTGAGCTGCTCCTCGGAGGAGTACCGGGGCGAGCTGGACGCCCGGGAGCAGGAGCGGGAGGGGGAACTGGCCATGGACCTCCGGGTCCTGCGGGAAGAGGAGTCCCTCTTCGAGGTCTCCCTGCTGCTGGATCCCGGCCGGACCCTGGTGCTGGGGAAGGACATGGATGGCGGCGGGGCCCTCTTCGCCGTCCTGACCCTGGACCGCCCCGGCTCACCCCGCCTGCCGACCGACGGCGGGTCCGCCCTCGTCGCCTCCCGGGAGGGATCGCGGGAGTCCGGCGACGGGATGAGCGGCCCCCCTCCCGCCGCGGCATCGGGCGGGGAGACCGGGGGTACCGCCACCGGAGCAGAGGACGACCGTATCTACGAGAAGTGGGACGAGGCACCCCGGCTGGTGGACTACGTCCAGCCGGAATACCCCGGCATCGCGCGCAAGGCGGGTGTGGAGGGTACGGTCACCCTCCACCTGGTGGTCGACCGGGACGGTGGGGTGGAAGAGGTCCAGGTCTTCCGGGCCACACCCCGGCTCATCTTCGACCGTTCGGCCAGGGAGGCGGTCCGGGAATGGCGCTACGAGCCGGCCCGGGTGGACGGGCGCCCGGTCCGGTCCCGCATCAGCCAGACCCTCCGCTTCGTCCTGAACGACCCCGACGGCGGGCACGACTGAACCCTTCCCTCAGCCCGGCGGCACCTCGTCGTCGAAGGGCTCCCGGAGCTCACCCTTCACGGTGAGTCCCGGCCGGTGGACACGGACCGCGACCGGACGCCGGGCCGATGCCCGTTCGATCCAGAAGGTCACCTCCGAGGACTCGCGCACCAGTTCCTGCGTCACGTAATCGGTGATCCGCTCCTCCTCCCCCGCCTCCCCGTCCGTCCGCCGGAAGGTGCAGAGGACCTTCCAGGTGGCGAACCGGCGGCCGAGGGCCTTCCGCTCCTCCTCCCTCTCCTTCTCCATGGTCAGTTCCCACCGCCGCCCGTCCACGACCAGGGGCAGCACCGCCGAGGTGATGCGCTCCCAGTCCGCGTAGCGCACGTACCAGAGGGCGGCGAAGAGGTTGTACACATCCGCCGGGGCCCGGCTCACCTCGACGGTGTCCGGCCTGCCTTCGGCCCGGTAGCTCTCCGGGACCGGGGGGAGACCGCCGGGGTCGAGACGTCCGCCCTCCGCACCCGGCCCTCCGGGTCCCCGCCGCCCGTACCAGACCAGGCGGCGGTAGCGCCTGCCCCGCTCGTCGACCTCCCGCTCGTATCCTTCGGGCAGGAAACCGCCGGGGAGCAGGCGGGTGGTATAGGCGTTCCCGATGTGGAAGAAGGTCTCCCAGAAGGCGGTGGTTCGGGCGGTCCCCCGGACCGTCCATGCCCCGGCCCCTCCGGGACGGGACTCCTCCAGCAGGGCCCGGGCCACGGGGACCCCCAGGAAGGTGATGGTGTAGGCGAGGCGCTGCACGCCCGGGGGCTTGGGCTGCAGCTCGGACGAAGGGGGAGGCTCACCTCCCCCCAGCAGGAGCGGGAGGAGGAGGGCGATTGGCAGGCTTCGCCTTACGCGGTGCACGTCAGAAGGGATTGTAGGTGAGGCGAAGGAAGAACTGAAACTCCTGCCCCGCCGAACCCGCCCCGGAGTGGGGCCAGAGCCGGGCCGGTGCCCGCCGAAGGTCCAGCCGGGCGGTCCAGTGCCGCACGCCGTGGAACTCCAGGAAGGCCCCCGTCCACCCCCCCAGCCGTACCTCCCCGAAGAGGAAGTCCTCGGAGGGGGGGATGATGTACTGCTCGATACGGCTCACCAGGCCCCCCTTGCGTGCATATCGTCCCCGCAGACCCGCCTCGACGCGCGCAGACACCAGGTAGCGGACCTCCCCCTGGAGCACGTCCGCGTTCTGTCCCGTCCAGAAACCCAGGTAGTGGCCGGCGTGCTCCCAGTCGTTCACCGGGTACTTGTGCCGGTAGACGTTGGGGAGCACCCGGGTCCCCTCCACCCACAGGTGCCACCTGCCCTCCTGGAGGGGCGGGGTCCAGGAGGCCCCGAGCTGGAACGCCATCCAGTTGTGATGGGTGGAATCGGCGAAGGTGTCCCCCATCTGCCACTCGTCCAGGGCGATGGCCCCGTAGAGGGTGGGTCCCCCCGCCGGCGACCAGGTCAGGTCGAGCCCGATCATCGTGTTGTCCGGATCGTTCAGATAGTGCTGGGCGTCCCACACCGAGACGGTGGGGACCAGGTAGAGCAGCTCGGGGAAGCGGTCGGCCGCCACGGCCATCTCGGTGAGCCCCACCTTCAGCGAGGGGAGGGGATAGAGGTCCAGGCGGTGCCCGATGAGGTACTTCTGCCGCTCGATGGCCCGGAACCGGGTCGGATCGTCCGGCTGGTAGGAGCGGGTCGAGTCGATGATGCCCGACTTCAGCGATCCCACCACCACCGCGTACCGCAGCCACTCCCCGAAGGCCACCCGGCCCTGCACGTGGCCGAAGCTGGGGGCGCTGCCCGAGAGCAGGAGGTCCCGCTCCGGGGAGGGGCCCCAGTCGGGTGAGCCGAAGCGCAGGTCCGCGCCCAGGTAGCGGCCGTCCCAGGAGAGGTGGCCGCTCGACTCGGTGTAGGCGCGGTAGTCTCCGAAGCTGCGCAGCTGGGCGGCCCCCTGCACGGGGTCGTACTTCCATCCCTTGATGGTGCCGCTCCGGGTCTCCGAACTCTGCCGGTAGCGCGCTGCGTACCCCAGGTTCTCCCCTGCCTGTCCGTAGACCTCCACCCCGCCCCGGCCGACGGCCGCAGGCTCGAAGTCGGGGGGCAGGTCCTCCCGGCCGGAGTACCCCAGCTCCATGGTCATCTCCCCCTCCAGCCACGCCGGACCCTCGGGGTCCTCCCAGGTGATGGAGAGGGGAGCGCGGCGCATGGGCTGGACCCGCCATCCGGCCGCCCCTCCCTCCGTTCCCTCCTCGGCCCGGACCCGGTGGATCGCGGCCGCTTCCCGGCCGAACTCCCTGAGCTGCCACTCCCCCGACCGGGCCAGGCCGTGGAGTCCCCGCTCCCGCGCCGCCTCGGTCCCGCCGAGCAGGGCCCGGGCCATGGTGAGGCGGGAAAGGGGACGCTGGTCGAGGTTCAGATAGGACCCGGTGAGCAGACCCGCCCCGCGCAGCCGCTCGAGGACCGGGTAGGAGGGGTGGCCGGTGGGCAGGTAGACGGTATGGCGTTCGGACGGCGCGACGTCAGGGAGCGTCCCCCCCTGCTGGGCCGATGCGCAGGAGAGGGGCAGGGCGGCGAGCAGGGCCGGCACGACCAGGTGACGGATACGGGACAAGGAGTTCGGCTCCGGACGAAGGGTGGACAGGGGACCGGGTTCAGGCACAGATAGTAGGCCTTTCCCGCGGGGGTTGGACAACAAAAACGAAGGCGGCACGACGGGATCGCCGCCGCACCGCCTCCTCTGCTCCGGACCCGCACCGCTGCCGGCACAGGCCCCGGGTACCCTCTCCCGGCCGTGCCTACTCGGCTTGGGTCGAGATGTTCTTGGGCTGGGTGAAGAGGAAGAGGTACTCCCTGCCGCCCGCCTTCGAGTCGGTACCGCTCATGTTGAACCCGCCGAAGGGCTGTCCACCCACCAGCGCGCCGGTGCACTTCCGGTTGATGTAGAGGTTGCCCGCGTGGAAGATCCTCTTCCCCTTCTCGCTCTTCTCGGGGTTCTCGGTGTAGATGGCACCGGTGAGGCCGTAGATCGTGTTGTTCGCGATCTCCAGCCCGTGATCGTAGTCCTTCACCCTGATGACGGCCAGGACCGGTCCGAAGACCTCTTCCTGGGCCAGGCGGGAGTCGGGATCGACGTCGGTGATCACCGTGGGCTGGATGAACCAGCCCTCACCCGCCTCGGTGTCCCGATCACCGCCGGCCACCAGCTTGCCCCCCTCCTCCTGGCCGATCTGGATGTAGGCCAGGTGGTCGTTCATGGCGGACTCGTTGATGACCGCACCCATGTAGTTGTCCGGGTCCTCGGTGCTGCCCACCTTGATGGCGTTCACCTTCGGGATGAACTTCTCCATGAACTCGTCGTAGATGTCCTCCACGATGATCAGCCGGGAGCAGGCGCTGCACTTCTGGCCCTGGTACCCGTAGGCCGACTTGAGCACCCCTTCCACGGCGGAGTCGACATCCGCTTCGCTGTCCACGAGGATGGCGTCCTTGCCGCCCATCTCCAGGATGGTGCGCTTGATCCAGATCTGCCCCTCGTTGACCTTGGCCGCCTCTTCGTTGATCCGCAGGCCCACTTCCATCGAACCGGTGAAGGCGATCATGCGGGTGTCGGGGTGCTTGACCAGGTAGTCGCCGGCCTGGGCGCCCGAACCGGGCATGAAGTTGACCACGCCCTCCGGCAGGCCGATGTCCTGCAGGATCTTGAAGTACTGCCAGCCGATGCCGGGAGAGTCGCTGGAGGGCTTGAGCACCACCGTGTTCCCCGCGACCCATGCCGCGGTGGTCATGCCGCAGAGGATGGCCATGGGGAAGTTCCACGGCGGGACGACCAGGACCGGACCGAGGGGGATGTACCAGCCCTCGGGGTACTCGCCCGGGATGGGGGTGAGTTCCTGTCCCTCCCCGTAGCGCACCGCCTCCCGACCGTAGTAGTCGAGGAAGTCGATGGCCTCGGCCACGTCCGCGTCGGCCTCGGCCCAGCTCTTGCTCACTTCCACGACCATCCAGGCCGCCAGTTCCAAACGCCGTTCCAGCATGAGGTCGGCGGCCTTCCAGGCATACTGCGCCCGGGTCCAGGCGTCGGTCCACTTCCACTCCTCGAAGGTCTCCACGGCCGCCTTGATGGCGATGTCCGCTTCCTCCCGGCCGGCCTTCGAGAAGGTGCCGATGACCTCGGAGGGGTCGGCCGGGTTGCGGGAATCGAAGGTCTTCTCGGCCGTGACCTCCCTGCCGCCCAGCACCAGCGGATAGGTCCTGCCCATCTCGGAGCGGACCTTCGCGATGGCTGCTTCCATCGCCTTGCGGTTCTCGGGGGTGGAGAAGTCGATGTACGGCGTGTTCTGGAACTCGCCGCGTTCCTCCATGACCCGGTCGGGCCAGGTCGCCTTCTTCGCGTACTTCAGAGAGTCTCCGTTCGTCGACATGTCTCGGTACTCCTTCAAAACGTCTTCGGCCTCACGACCCGCCGGCGGATCGGGGTCGGAGCCATCGGACTGCTGAGGAATCGTTCGTTTCGTCCGGGAACGAGGAACCGGTCTTGCAAGATGCCGTCGGTGACGGCGAAGTCCGTTCGAGCCGCCCGGGACCGGGGGCTCGGTGGGCGCAATATAGGGAGGAGTCCCTGACCCGGGCAAACCGGACTCGACACTCCGGTACCGATCGGGTGAGCGGTTCCCTCAGCCTTCGAGGACCTCCCGGACCTTCCGCGAGAGGGTGTGGGGGGTGAAGGGCTTGGCGAGGAAGGCACCGCCCTCCGCGAGCATGCCGCTGCGGGCGATCGCCTCGTCCGCATATCCCGACATGAAGATCACCTTCAGGTCCTCCCGTTCCGAACGCCCCGCCCGGGCCACGTCGGTGCCGTGCATGTCGGGCAGCACCAGGTCGGTGAGGAGGAGGTCGGTCCCTGCGGCTCCTCCTTCCAGCACTTCCAGGGCCTCGCGGCCCGTCTCCGCCGTCGTGACGTCGTAGCCGCGGTCCTCCAGGATCTCTCGGGCCAGTTCCCGCAGGGACTCCTCGTCCTCCACCACCAGGACCCGCTCGTTTCCCCGGCTCTCCCTCCCCGCGGGGACCTCCCGGCTCTCCTCTTCGTCGCCCCCCTCCGCGCGCGGTATGTAGATCTTGAACGTGGTCCCCTCGCCCGGCTCGCTGTAGACCCAGATGTTCCCGCCCATCTGCTTCACGATACCGTAGACGGTGGAGAGACCCAGACCCGTCCCCTCCTCTTTGGTGGTGAAGAAGGGTTCGAAGACCCGGTCCTGGGTCCGCCGGTCCATGCCCACACCGGTGTCGCTCACCGAGAGCAGCACGTACTCCCCCGGGCTCGATCCCAGGTGTTCGCGTGCGTACACCTCGTCCAGGTCGACCGTCTGCAGTTCGATCACCAGCCGCCCCCCCTCCGGCATGGCGTCCCGCGCGTTCACCACCAGGTTCAACACGATCTGCTCGATATGGACCGGGTCGGAGAGGACCGGCGCCGGTACCTCCAGGGCCATCTCCAGTTCGATGTCCTCCCGAAGGAGCCGCCTCACCATCCCCTCCATCCCTCCCAGGATGTCCGCCAGGAAGAGGCGCCGCGCCTCACCCTCCGGATCGCGTCGTGCGAAGGTGAGGAGCCTGCGGGTGAGGGCCGCGGCCCGCTCGCTGCTCTCCTGGATCTGCTCGACCCGGCGGCGGGGCCCGTTCTGCCGGGGCAGTTCGTGCAGGAGCAGCCCGCAGTTGGCCATGATCGCCGTGAGGATGTTGTTGAAATCGTGGGCCACCTCGCCGGTCACCTGCCCCACACTCTCGAGCCGCTGGGCCCGGGACATCTGCCGTTCGAGTTCGTGTTCCCGGGTCACGTCGAGGATGATACCTTCGAGCAGCCTCTCATCCGACCCGGAGGGGTCGACACCCCGTCCCTGCTCCCAGACCCACTTCTCATCCCCGGTCCGGGGCAGGATGCGATACTCGACCCGGAACGGCTCGCCCCGCTCCACGGCCTCCTCGACACCGGTGCGCACCCGGGATCGGTCATCCGGATGGATCAGGTCCGCGTAGGCGACGGTCCGGTTGCCCACCAGGTCCTCGGGCGCGTAGCCCGTGAGCTCCTCACATCCCCCGTTCAGGAACAGCATCGTCCAGTGCCGATCGATGCGGCAGCGGTAGGCTATGCCGGGGATGTTCGCGAGCAGCGTCTCCATCACCCGCCGGGCCTCCAGGAGGTCCTTCGAGGCCTTCCGCACCAGGAGGTAGACCAGCAGGGCGCTGGCCAGCACGAAGGTGAGCCCCTTGACGGTCTGGATCGAGGCGCCCTCGGTGAGCGCGTCGGTGATGAGGATCCAGGCCGACCCGAGGACCCAGTAGATCACCGCGACGCGGATGGGCATCCCGTGCCCGGGGAGGAAGGAGGAGCCGCTGCTGCGGATGGCGGGACTCACAGCAGCGGGAAGGAACGGGGCGAAGGGTCGGCTCGATGAGGATGACGGGGCAGGGCGGCCATGGGCTTCCTCCAGAACGGGCGACGTGACGGCCGTGCTCCCCCGTCAGTTCACGGTCGTCGTCCTTCTCACCTTCACCATTCCATGAGATTCTAGACCCCTGCCCGGCCGCCGGTCAAACCCTCACCCCCCGATCACCTGCTCCATGGCCTCGTAGAGGACCGTGAGCTGTTCCGGCATGCCGGTGGAGATGCGCAGGTGCCGCGGGGAGTGGCGGTAGGTGCGCACGTAGACGTGACGTTCCGCCAGCGCATCCCGGATCGGGCGGGTGGGCCGGCCGAAGTCCGCCCAGACGAAACCGGCCTGGCTGGGAAGGGGGCGCCCTCCGAAGCTGGGTATCTCCCGCTGCAGCGATTCCCGGGCCGAGCGGTTCATCTCCACGGTCTCGACCTGGAGGGCCGCGTCGTCGAGGGCGGCCATGGCGGCGAAGATGGCCGGGTTGTTCAGGTTCAGGACCAGGCGGTGGGGGCGCAGTCCCTCGATCGTGTCGATGTGCCCCACCGCGTAGCCCACACGCATGCCCGCCAGGCCGTACACCTTGCTGAAGGTCCGCAGGACCACCAGGCCGGGTCGCCCCGCGGCCCTCGAGAGCATGCTCTCGTACTCGGGGTGGTCCACGAACTCGTGATAGGCCTCGTCCACGACGATGAGGGTCTTCGGACCCACCTCGGCCAGGGTCCGCTCCATCTCCCGGACCGGGATGATGCGGCCCGTGGGGTTGTTCGGGTTGCAGAGGTAGAGGATCCGGGTGCGACGGGAGACCTCCCCGCGCATGGCAGCGAGGTCCGCCCTCCCCTCCTCGTCCACCGGGACCGAGATCACCTTGCCCCCCCGGACCCGGGCATAGCGGTCGATGGTCGGATAGGTCGGGAAGGCCTGCACCATCTCCGTACCCCGACCCATCACCGCGTCGGGACACACCTTGAGCATCTCGGTGGATCCGCATCCCATGAGGATGCTGTCCGGGTCCACGCTGTGGTGGTCCGCCAGCCTGCGGACGAGCCGGCCCTCGGCGTCGGGGTATCGGTTGGCCAGCTCGAGGGCGTCGGCCAGGGCCCGCCGCTCCTCGACACTGGGAGCGAGGGGGTTCTCGTTCTGGTCGAGCTGGACCGCCGCGGGGTCCTGGATGACGGGAGGGTCGGTGAAGGACCCGTCCCCCCGCCGGAAGCCTTCGGGGATCCTTCGATCCGGCTCCACCGGCACCGCCGCCGCCTGGCCCGGCATCGAAGCCGCGGCCAGGCCCGCACCCAGCAGGCCCAGGAAACTCCTGCGGGCCACCACGCCCGGCCTCTCACCCGAGAGGTCGACTGCATCCGGTTCGATCGGCCGTCTCATCACGCTGTCCTCCTTGTCCGGTCTCCCCGCTAGCGCCTGATGGCCCCCTCGGTGTCCACCACCGGCTCGCCGTCCACCAGGTAGGCGGTGAACCAGTCCCCGTACTCCTTCAGCCGGCGCACCAGCAGCCACGGCTCGCCGGTACGGCTCAGACCGTGAGAGGAGTCGGGGAAGAGGACCATCTTCACCGGCACCTCGTTCTTCTTGAGGGCCCGGAACCACGCCTCTCCGTCCGCCATGGGCGTCCGGTAGTCGTTGATGCTGTGGATGATCAGGGTGGGGGTGGTCACCCCGTCCGCCCAGACGAAGGGGCTCAGCGCCATGGCCAGGCGGTAGGAGCCCTCCTCGGTGCCCTGGAAGGGCCACGGCTTGCCGCCGAACTCCCGCTCCACCAGACCGGAGGCGTCGGAGACGCCGTAGAAGGTGAGCCAGTTGCAGATGCTCCGGGCGGTGATCGCGGCCTTGAAGCGGTCGTTGTGGGCGGTGATCCAGTTGGTCATGAACCCGCCGTAGGAACCGCCGGTCACACCCAGCCGCTCGGTGTCCACGATCCCCCGGTCGATGACGATGTCCAGGGCCTGCATGTAGTCCTTGTAGTCGTCGATCCCCCAGGCCTCCATGATCATGTTGGCGAAGTGGGTCCCGTACCCGCCGGACCCCCGTGGGTTGATGTAGAGCACGAGCATGCCCTTCCCCGCCAGCATCTGGAACTCGGGGAACCAGGTCTCGGCATAGAGGGAATGGGGCCCGCCGTGGATGGAGAGGACCAGGGGGTATTTCTCCCCCTCCCGGTAGTCCGGCGGGTACATCAGCCACGCCTCGATCTCGGGCCGCTCGCCGGAGGGGGCCTCGTTCCGCATCATGTGCTCCACCCCCCGGTCCAGCAGGCCGTCGAGCCATTCCCGGTCGTGGGGGGCCCCCTCGAAGGTGAAGCGCTCGACCCTGCCGAGCTCCACCCCTTCGAGCCACTCGTCGTTGATATGGGAGACCCGCACCTCGTCGGAACCGTCGATATCGGCCGCGAAGACCTCCCACGGCCGTTCGGCCGTGTCCTTGACGTAGGCCATCTTCGTCATCGCCCTGTCGAAACTCACGCTGCCCAGGCTGTGGCGGCCGCTGGTGATCGTTGTGATCTCCCCGCCCGACGCGGGAGCACTGCACACCTGGCTCTGGCCTCCGATCCGGGAGGTGAAGAGGACCCGGCGCCCGTCCGCCGAGAAGGTCACGCCGCTCATGCCGTATACCCAGTCCGTCCCGATGTCCGCCACCTTCTCCCCCCGGGAGGAGATCACCCGCAGGAAGGGGTCGCTCTCCCGGTCCGGCCGGACCGTGTAGGCCATCCGCCTGCCGTCACCGGACATGGCGATCCCCCGGACGGAGGTGTCCTCGGTATAGACCAGGCGCCCCTCCCCGCCGTCGGCGGGCATCAGGTAGATCCCGAACTCTACCTGGCGCTCCTCTTCCTCCTCCTCTTCCTCCTCCTCCTACTCTTCTTCCCGCTCCTGCTCGGCCTCGGGGGTGAGGTCGACGGTGTAGATGATGTGCCGGCCGTCGGGGCTGTATCCCTCGAAACGCTTGTTCACCTCGTCCGAGGTGAGCTGCTCCGCCTCGGTCCCCTCCTCCAGTCCGGCGGCGGGGATGCGGAAGAACTGGGTGTAGCGCTCCGCTCCCTCCTCCCCCTCCTCACCGCGCCGGGAGGGGGGCGGGATGAACTCGATGCGTCCGTCCCGCTTGTAGGTGGAGTGGGTGATGACGAAGACGTCTTTGTTCCGTTCCTCCTCGGTGCTCCCGGTCCACGCGCTGCCCAGCCTGCGTGTGAGCGCCGGCGGCCCGTCGGGCCAGGAGGGGCGCTCGGACCGGGCCCGCTCGCGCTCTCCCTCTTCCTCCCCCCCGCTCCCGACCTCCACCGACCGCGTGATGAGGATCCACTGCCCGTCGGGACTGAACCCCGCGGGATAGCCGGCGAGACCGGGCAGCTTGTACGCCTCGCCCCCCGGTTCGAGGAACTCGAGGAAGTGGACCCCGGTCTCCTCCCCCCGGGTGGTCGTGAAGTAGATGCGGCTGCCGTCGGGGGTCCAGGCGGGGTTGTCGGAGTCCACCCCGGCGGTGCTGAGACGCATGTTCCTGCCGGTCCGCAGGTCCGCCCACCAGATCTCGGTCAGGCGGTCGTTCTGCCGGCGGCGCACGGTCTGGACGGTATAGAGCAGGTGACGGCCGTCCGGGGAGAGGGCGGTGTCCCCCACTCTGCGTACACGGTAGTAGTCCTCGACCTCCAGGGGCCGGGGACCTTCCTGCTCCTGGGCGAGGCTCCGGGGTGCTGCCAGGACCAGCAGCAGCAGGACGAGCAGGGGGGTTCGGATCCTTCGGACGTACATGGGGGTCGCCTCCTGGCACCGGCGGTTGCGTTCGGGCGTGCCGCACGGTCGGGACCGGCGGCGTTCGACGGGAGGAGTCTACTCCTCCCCCCGGTCGCCGGGCAAGGAGGGTACCCCGGCAGGGTCCGCCCTCACTCCTCTTCCTGGAGGGAGAGGCGGAATCCGCTCCAGCGGTCCCTGGGGAACTGGGAGAGGATGATGCCCTCCGGCTTGTCCTCCTCGGGGCGCGGTTCGAGGTAGAGCCCGCACCCCGCCACCCCCGCCGGACCCTCCACCGCCACGTACCCGCTCTCCAGGCCGGGCAGGGTCCGGGGGAGTCCGCCGTCGGTCACCAGGGCGTCGAGCTCGTCCGCGGTGAGACGCACCCGGGCCCGGGTGATGTGGGGGGCGAGGAGCTGCAGCACCACGGTGGTGGGCTTCCAGTAGGACCCGACCCGGCGGAGGAAGGGCATGGAGGTGCGGTCCACCGTGAAGACCTGGAGGGCGTCGTCCAGCAGCTCGTGCTCCCGGACCCCCCAGAGGGTGGGCCCGGTGGAGAGGATGCGCCATCCCGCCAGCACCTCTTCGGAGACCCCGAAGCGTCCGCCCAGGGTCTCGCGGACGGCCTGGATCTCAGCGTCGCCTGCGGAGGAGAGCAAGATAGAACCCCCAGGAGTCGGTGTGATGCGGCCAGAGGCGGCGGGTCCTCTGCAGCGCGGCGGGCAGCTCCCGCCCCTTCCATCCCCGGAGGCCCGGCGTCCCGCCGACCGCATCGGGGAGGGACTCGATCTCCACCTCCATGGAACCGGGGAGGGCTTCCAGCACCTCCGCCACCACCACCTCGTCCTGTTCCGGGGCGTAGGTACAGGTGGAGTAGAGGACACTCCCGCCGGGACGGACCACCCGGAGCGCCTTGTCCAGGAGCCGGACCTGGACGGGCTGGAGGGCCCTTCCGGCCGCTTCCGGGGAACCGTGGGGGTCGGGCCGGTAGGTACCGTCCTCCATCCGATACGTGCCCTCGGCGGTACACGGCACATCCGCCAGCACGTGGTCGAAACCGAAACGCTCGGGGTAGTTCTGCCCGGGGTAGGTCGTGATGAGCGCGTTGGGGACGGCCAGCCGCTCCAGGTTCGCGGTCAGACCCGCGATCCGGTCGATCCTCACGTCGTTGGCCACCACGATCCCCTCCCCCCCCATGATGGCGGCGAGCTGGCTCGTCTTCCCCCCCGGCGCGGCACAGAGGTCGAGGACCGTGGAGCCCGGGGAGGGCTCCAGGACCACCGGGGGCAGGGTGGAGGTGTAGCCCTGGGGGTGATACCACCCCATGTGGTACATCCAGGTCAGACCGGGAGCGTCCATGCCCCGGACCCGGTAGAGATCGGGACTGGCCGGCATCCGTTCCCATCGCAGCCCTTCCGAGGCGAGCGCCTCCTCGAAGCGGGGACGGTCGGTCGCCAGCGGATTGAACCGGAGGTCGGTGGGGACGGGCCGTTGCAGAGCCGCCACGAAGGCATCCCAGTCGTCAGCCAGGTCGCGGAATCGGCGTATCGCGTCGGGCAGGTCCATGGCCCTGCAAGCTCGTCCCCCGGACGAACGGTGTCAACCGCACCCGGATCCCCGCTCTCGCACAGGCTTCGCTTTCCTTCGGCGGGCCGCTTCACCATCATGCATACCTGCGTCGACCCCCAACCAGGCCGCAGGAGACCCATCCTGCGGTGAGGACAGCCAGCGAGGGAATCCCTATGGACCGGATCGTCGAATGCGTCCCCAACTTCTCAGAGGGACGCAACACCGCTGTCATCAAGGAGATCACCGACGTCATCGAGGGCGTCTCGGCCATCCGGATGCTCGACGTGGACCCCGGTGCCAACACCAACCGCACCGTGGTCACCTTCGTGGGGCCCCCCGAGGAGGCGGCGGAGGCCGCCTTCCGGGGGGTGAAGCGGGCCTCGGAGGTCATCGACATGCGGAAGCACACCGGAGAGCACCCCCGGATGGGGGCCGCCGACGTGGTGCCCTTCATCCCCGTCTCCGGTGTGAGCATGGAGGAGTGCGCCGAGATCGCCCGGAAGGTGGGCAGGCGCATCGGCGAGGAGCTGGAGATCCCCGTCTACCTCTACGAGGAGGCGGCCTCGAAGCCGGAACGCCGGAACCTGGCAAAGGTCCGGATGGGGGAGTACGAGGGACTGGAGCAGAAGCTGAAGGACCCGGAGTGGGAGCCGGACTTCGGTCCGGCGGTCCACAACGAGCGGGCCGGCGCCACCGCGGTGGGGGCCCGGGAGTTCCTCATCGCCTACAACATCGACCTGAACACCGCCGACCGGCGGTACGCCAACGAGATCGCCTACCAACTGAGGACCCGCGGGCGCTGGAAGCGCAGGGGGAACACCGAGCCGTTCTACTACAAGGGCGAGGTGGTGAGGTTCCCGGAGGACGGGACCTACCCCTGCGGTCCCTGCGACTACGTGGGGGAGTCGTTCGAGGACCTGGAGGAGCACTACCGGGAAGTCCACGGGGGGGATCTCCGGGCACGCTACGGGTCGCTGGGCATCGATCCCGAGGACCCGAAGGGACCGGTCTTCACCGACGGAAAGTTCGAGCACGTCAAAGCCATCGGCTGGGTCATCGAGGACTACGACCGGGCGCAGATCAGCATGAACCTCACCAACTACAAGGTGAGTCCTCCCCACCTGGTCCTGGAGGCGGCACGGGAGGAGGCCGACAAGCGCGGCATCGGCATCACGGGTTCCGAGGTCGTGGGGGTCATCCCCTGGGAGGCGATCCGCCAGGCCGCGGTCTACTACCGGCGGAGGATGAAGAAGACCGCCGGCATCCCCCTCCCCGACCTGGTGGAGACGGCGATCCAGAGCATGGGGCTCCGGGACGTGGCGGAGTTCGACCCCGAGGAGAAGATCCTCGCCATGCCGAAGATCGACGGCCCGCTGGTCCAGCGGCAGACCTTCGACTTCGTGGACGAGGTGAGCCGCGAGACCACCGCCCCGGGCGGCGGCTCGGTGGCGGCCCTGGCCGGATCCCTGGGAGCGGCCCTGGCCTGCATGGTGGCCAACCTCTCCAGCGGCAAGGGGGAGTTCGACGACCGCTACACCGAGCTCTGCGATATCTCCGAGCAGGCCCAGACCCTCAAGGACGACCTGGTCCGCGGGGTGGACGCGGACACGAACGCCTTCGACTCGGTCATCCAGGCCATCCGGATGCCGAAGGACACCGAGGCCGAGCGGGAGAAGCGGGCCGAGGCGATGCAGGCGGGCTACAAGGAGGCCATCGACGTCCCCCTGGAGACGGTCCGGCAGTGCCGTCGGGCCCTGGAGCTGTGCAACCGGATGGCCGCGATCGCCGACCCGGAGATGGTCTCCGACGTGGGGACCGGGGCTCTGGTGGCCCGGGCCGGGGCCCACGCCGCGGGCTACAACGTCCGGATCAACCTCCGCCACGTGGACGACGAGGAGTACGACCGGTCGACCCGTGAGGAACTCGGCACGCTGCTCGCTGAGTGCGACCGACTGGCCGAGGAGGCCACCTCGAAGGTCGAGGCGGTGCTGGACCGGGATTGAGACCTGTGCCGCCCGACGGGGGCGGCGACCGCTTGAAGGGAAGGAACCGATGGATCTGGGACTGAAGGAGAAGGTGGCCCTGGTGACCGGTGCCAGCGCGGGGCTGGGGTTCGCAGCGGCCCGGGCGCTGGCCCTGGAAGGGGCCCGACTCGCCATCTGCAGCCGGAGCCTCAAGCACATCGAGGCCGCGGCGGAGCAGCTCCGGGAGGAGACCGGCGCAGAGGTGCATCCCACGGTCTGCGACGTCACCGACACCCCGGGGGTGGTACGGCTGGTGGAGGACACCCGCTCCGAGCTCGGTGCCCTGGACGTCCTGGTCTGCAGCGCCGGCGGCCCCCCCGGCGGCCGCTTCGAGGACCTGGGCCCGGAAGAATGGGAGAGGGCGTACAACCTCACCTTCCAGGGAACGCTCCACCTGTGTCAGAGCGCCCTCCCCATCATGACCGAACAGGGGAGGGGCTCCATCGTGGTGCTCACCTCCCTGGCGGCCAAGCAGCCGGTGTCGGGACTGGTGACCTCCAACACCTTCCGCGCGGGCCTCATGGGTCTGATCAAGTCCATCGCCGACGAGTACGGGGACCGGGGCATCCGGGCCAACACGGTGGCCCCCGGCTACACCCGCACCGAGCGCCTGAACGAGCTGGCCGAGGGGATCGCCGGGCGGGAGTCGATCTCCATCCAGGAGGTCTTCGCCCGCTGGGAACAGCTCTCCCCCATGGGCCGCATCGGGGAGCCGGAGGAGATCGGGGCCGCCGTGGCCTTCCTGGCCTCCGAGCAGGCCTCCTTCATCACCGGCCAGCACCTGGCGGTGGACGGGGGCGCCATCCGGGGGCTGATGGGCTAGGCGGACCGTGCCCGCAGATGCCCGGGAGCCCCTTTCCCCGGGCCCCGACCGCCTCCGGCTCCGGTTGCCTCCCGCCCGCTCTCTGTCTATCGTTCTGTGTCCTCGCCGTCCGATAGGGGAACCAGAGCATCCATCGAAGGAGCGCACGATATGGGGTGCCCGCATCCGCCCGAACGCGGTTCCCGAAGACGCCTCATCGCCCGGGCCATGTTCTATATCCACCTGTGGCTGGGCGTGCTGGCGACGGCCATCCTCCTGGTCCTGGCTGTCACCGGGTTCCTGCTCAACCATAAGAGACCGCTGGGCCTCATGCCCGACGTGTCCAGCCCGGGCATCGAGGACGTGCGGGAGGTGCTCACGCTGAACGAACTCACCGCCGCGGCCCTCGCCGCGGTCCCGGGTCCCGCAGCGGATGCCGGGATCGACCGTATGGACGTCCGCCTGGACAAGGGGCTGGTGAAGGTGCGCTTCGACGACCGCACCGTCACCGAGGTCACCCTCGACCTGCGCACCGCCGAGGTGCTGGAGAGGGGGGAGCGGAACGACGTCTTCATCGAGAAGCTCCACTCGGGCGAGGTCTTCGGCGACGCCTGGGTCCTCCTCTCCGATGCGGGCGCCGTCGCCCTGGTGCTCCTGCTGGTGAGCGGCTACTGGCTCTGGCTCTATCCCAGGAGCCGGACATGATCCTCCGAATCATCTTCCTGGCCGGCCTCTTCCTCATCCCTCTCGGGTTCCTGATCCTGGGGCACCGGCTCCGCGACCGCACCCGCACCCAGCGCCGCATGTTCTGGTGGGGCGTGGGAGGCTATCTGACCGGGATGGCGGTGGCCGTGACCGCCGCTCTCTTCCCGCCCGTGATGTGGCCCGGTGCCGGCTCCCTGCGGGGCCTGGCGGTGCACGGCGGCATGCTGGTTTTCGGCGCGCTCGGCTTCCTGCTGGGCGGGATCCTGGCCCGGCTCGACGTCTCCTAGCACATCCCCCCTCCCGTTGACGGCCATCCTGGCCGGTATCACGCGGTGCTCGTCTGCCGAGCCCGCCGCGTCGTCGATGCGGACCGGTGGCGGAGCGAGGCTGCTCGGGATCCAGGTCAGGCCGGCGGGTGGGCCGGATTGACAGCGCTGAGAGGGGGGGCCTACCTTGCAGGCGACCCTCCGGAGCTCCTCGGACTCCAGCCAGGCGGTGCCCTGTGCACAACGTGATCACCCTCATCCTCGGCGGCGGCCGCGGCACGCGGCTCTATCCCCTGACCCGGATACGGAGCAAGCCGGCGGTCCCCCTGGGCGGGAAGTTCCGGCTGGTGGACATCCCCATCAGCAACGCCCTGCATGCCGGGCTGGACCGCATCTTCGTCCTCACCCAGTTCAACTCCGCCAGCCTCCACCGGCACGTCACCACCACCTATCGGTTCGGCTATTTCCAGGAGGGCTTCGTGGACATCCTGGCCGCCAGCCAGACCCTGGGGGAGCAGCAGACCGACTGGTACGAGGGTACCGCCGACGCGGTCCGGAAGACCCTCTCCCACCTGGAGGGGTACAACGTGGAGCGGGTACTCATACTGAGCGGGGACCAGCTCTACCGGATGGACTTCGCCGAGGTGATCCGCGAGCACGTCGAACGGGGCGCCACGGTCACCGTCTCCGGGGTGGTCAAGGGGCCGGACGAGGTCTCGGGACTGGGCATCATGCGCATGGACCGGAAGGGGCGGATCGAGGGCTTCGTGGAGAAGCCGGGATCCTCGGAGGAGGTCGAGGGTTTCGAGATCCCGACCGGTCTCCTGCCCGAGGGGGCCGGCAGCGGCGGACCCTGTTACGCGGCGAGCATGGGGATCTACCTCTGGGAGCTGAAGGCGCTCAAGGAGGCCCTGGCCGCCCATCCCGAAGCCGCCGACTTCGGACACGAGATCATCCCGGCGGCGGTGGACTCCTACGACGTCTACGCCCACCTCTTCGACGGTTACTGGGAGGACATCGGGACGGTGGGGAGTTTCTTCGAGGCGAACCTGGCCCTCACCCGGGAGAAGCCCCCCTTCCAGTTCTTCCACAAGGGACGCTCCATCTACACCCGTCCCCGCTACCTGCCCCCCGCGCGGGTCCACGGCGGGAAGACCCAGGACACGGTCCTGGCCGACGGCGCCGACCTCCGCCACTGCACGGTGATCCACAGCGTGGTGGGGATCCGGGCGGTGATCCGCCGGGGCGCGGAGGTGCGGGACACGGTGATCATGGGGGGAGACCTCTACCCCGACACGAAGGCGGGGGAGCAGGATATCCCCCCCATCGGCATCGGGGAGGGCGCGAGGATCCGCCGGGCCATCATCGACAAGAACGCCCGGATCGGGCGGGACGTGGTGATCGAGGGGAAGGAGGGGATCGAGGACCGGGACGAGGACCACTTCAGCGTCCGGGACGGGATCGTCGTGATCCCGAAGAACACGGTCATCCCCGACGGGACCCGCATCAAGGCGTGAGGACCCGGCTTCAGTCGATGAGCCGCCGGGAAATCTGGTACATGGCGGCGATCACGGCCAGGGCCGGGGCGATGCAGCTCACATAATCCACCGGGGATCCCGCATACTCCAGGGTCCCCACCAGGCCCCCGGAGAGAGACCGGATATCGGAGTGCCGCCGCTCGGAGAGCTGCACGAACTCCAGCAGATCGTCGGCCCGGGTCTTCGCCTCCCGCATGGGGATGCCGAAGCAGGAGGCATAGAGGTGCAGGTTCTCCTCCACGCTGCCCTCTTCCTCGGCTCGGGAGGCCGCGCCCGCGGACGGGGTCAGGCCCCGAACTTCTGGAGCCTGCCGGCGTGTCCCAGGACCAGACCCATGAGGTGGAAGGCCGGGAAGGTGCCCAGGGTACCGGCACGGGCACACCAGATCTCGTCGAACCGCTCCACCCCGCTGTGCCGGGCCACCGGCGAGTGGAGCAGCACCGGGACCGAATGGCCGCTGTGGGCCCTCACCCGGGCCGGGGTGGAGTGGTCGCCGGTGACCACCACCACGTCCGGACCCAGCTCGAGGAAGCCGTGGAGGGCGGTGTCCGCCGCCTCGATGGCCTCCACCTTGGCCCCGAAGTCGCCGTCCTCACCCCGGGCATCGGTGGCCTTGTAGTGGACGAAGAAGAAGTCGTGGGAACTCCAGGCCCCGGTCACCGCCTCGAGCTGGTCGTCCAGGTCCTTCGCTCCTTCGAACACGTCCATCCCCAGGAGCCGGCTGATCCCCTTGTACATGGGATAGGTGGCCACGGCGATGCACCGCAGTCCGAACCGCTCCCCCATGCTCGGGTAGGCCCGGTGACTTGCGATCCCCCGCATCAGGGGGTAGTAGGCGGGGTCCCCCGCATCGGCGAGAGGGCCCCGGACCTGGTCGAAGAGCTCGCTCAGCAGCGCTGCGGTGCGCTCCGCCTCGGGCCGGGTGACCGTGAGGTCCACCGGCCGGACGCCGGTCTCCTGCGGATCGGTGTCCTCGATGCCGTCGGCCAGCTCTCCTTCCGGGTCGCGGAGGACGATCACCGCCCGGTGTTCCTTCACCGGCCGGATGAAGACCTCGACCCCGTC
Source organism: bacterium (assembly GCA_046497505.1). Lineage (GTDB taxonomy): Bacteria > Blakebacterota > Blakebacteria > Blakebacterales > JAWOFN01 > JAWOFN01. The sequence goes on from JAWOFN010000003.1 coordinate 31,942, forward strand.
CAGGTCGACCGCGTCCTGCATGATGCCGCACAGCCGCTCGCACTCCTCGGTGGGGATCCGCCCGGCCCTCCGGTCGATGATCCTCCCCTCCCCGTCCACGGTGGCGAAGTTGACCCGGATGGCGATGTCCCCGTGCTCCAGGGGGAAATCGATCCCCGATGCCTCCAGCACCCCGCGGCCGATGTTGTTCTCCACCGGGTCGTAGCCGAAGAGGGCGAAGTGGCCGGGCCCGCTCCCGGGAGCGATGCCCGGCAGCACCGGGACGATGAGACCGGTCTCGCCGTGCCGGGCCAGGCGGTCCAGGTTCGGGGTGGAGGCGGCCTGCAGCTCGGTCTCACCCCGGTCCGGGTCGGTGGTCCCGCCCACACCGTCCAGGATGTAGTAGAGGATCTTCGTCTCGTTGCGCTCGATGATCTCGTCAGGCAGCATGCAGACAGCTCCCGGTAGGGTCGTCACCGGGGACATCCCCGGTCGGGTAGGGGGCGGGACGCAGTGTCGCACCGTGGGGTGAATGTTGCATGAGTGGGCCCCTCCCGCAACCTTTCCCGATGAGGTCTCGTAGCTAGGACAGGATGCGGGAGGCGGCAGAGGACCCCGCTGCAGCCGGTCCCCCCATGGATCCGAGCCGGGGAAGAGGTCATGACCGAGGCGTCAGAGACACCGCAGCACGGCCGTGAGGCGGACCTGGGGAGGTGGATCCGGGAGGGGTGGGAACTGATCCGGGACGATCTGGCCGGGTACGCCATCGCCGCCTTCCTGCTGGTCCTCCTCACCTCCGTGTCACTGGCCGCCCTGGAGATCGTGGGCCTGGTGGTGGTGGGGCCGCTCACCGCCGGCTTCTTCCTCATGACCGTCAACCACATGCGGGGCGATCGCCCCATGGTCGGAGACCTCTTCCAGGGATTCAGCAGGTTCCTCCCGGTCATTCTCGCCAGCATCATCCTCTCCGTGTTCTTCTCGGTGGGGGTGATCCTCTGCCTGCTCCCGGCCGTCTTCGTGCTGGGTGTCTATCAGTTCACCTTCCTTTTCATCGTGGACCGGGGCGCGGATTTCTGGGAGGCCATGGAGGCCAGTCGGCTCCTGGCCCGGAAGGACTACCTGGAGTTCAGTCTCTTCGCTCTGGTGCTGGTGGTCCTGAACATGGTGGGGGCCATGGTCTTCGTGGTGGGACTCCTGGTGAGCGTACCCCTGAGCTTCGCCGCCATCTCGTGCGCCTACCGCGACCTGGCCGGTCTCGCCGAGCGCCCCGCGGTGCAGCCCTCCGCCTCGGGGCCGGGCAGGGAGGGATGGACCACTCCCCCCGACGACGGTCCCTCCCTTCCCGGCAGCGGGTCCCAGGAGAGAAGGGAAGAGTAGGCCCCCGCCTCAGGGGGCCACCGCCGCCACGGCGGCGTCCGCCACCAGCATCCCCTCGTCGGTGAGCACCAGGCGGTCCCCGCCGACCCACCGGGCCAGCCCCCGTTCCGCCAGCCGGTCCCCCGACGCCCGCACCCCGTCGCGCGAGTCCTCCGGTATCTCCTCCAGGGCGAAGCCCTCCGCCGTGCGCAGTCCCAGCATGATGCGCTCCCGTGTCCGGGTCTCCCCGTCCAGGACCTCCACCGATGACCAGGGTACCTCCCCCTCCCGCAGCGCCTCCATCCACTCCTCGACCCCGAAGCGGTTGGCGGTGCGCATCCCGGCGAGGAGGGAGTGTGCCGAGGGGCCGATGCCCAGATAGTCCTCCCCGGACCAGTAGGCCCTATTGTGGATGGAGGCGAAACCGGGCCGCGCGAAGTTGCTCACCTCGTACCGTCCGTACCCCGCCTCCCGGAGGCATCCGACGGCAAGGGCGTAGGCCTCCGCCTCCCACTCCTCGGGCAGGGGGCGGAGGCGTCCCGAGGAGCGCCAGCGGTGGAAGGGGGTGCCCTCCTCGTAGGTCAGGTCGTAGAGGGAGATGTGATGGGGCCCCTCGGCCAGCGCCCTGTCGAGGTCGGCGAGCCATCCCTCCAGGGTCTGGCCGGGTACCGCGAAGATCAGGTCGAAGGAGAAGTGGAGGCCGTAGGAGGCGGCCAGCCGGGCGGCCCCGGTGATGTGCCCGGCCCGGTGCACCCGCCCGAGACGTCGGAGGGTCCGGTCGTGGAAGCTCTGGGCCCCCAGGCTCAGACGGGTGATCCCCCCCGTGCGAAGCACCTCCATCCTCCGGGGGTCCGCGTGTTCGGGGTTCATCTCCAGGGTGGCTTCGCTCCATCCGGAGGGGGGAGCAAGGCAGTTCCCCAGACGCTCCAGGAGGATCGCCAGCCCCTCCGGCCCGAACCAGGAGGGGGTGCCGCCCCCGAGGAAGAGGGTGCCCTCTTCGGCGCCTCCCCGGCACCCCTCCAGGAGGCCCGCCTCCCCGAGCAGCTCGATCTCGGCGGTGAGGGCCTCCAGGAAAGCCTCGGCGTCCGCTCCCGCACCCACCGCGGTGCTGAAGTCACAGTAGGGGCAGATCCGCTCGCAGTAGGGGAGGTGGATGTAGAAATGCCGCGGGGTGCGCCCGGACACCGCCAGCCTGCGGGCCGCCTCGGAGGGCCCCGGCGGGGGGTTCAATGCACCAGGTCGAACATCCGTGACCATCGGATCCGGGCGAAGATGTTGAACCAGGGGATGGTGGGGTCCGGCTTCCAGGAGAGGTAGATCAGGAACGCCCGCCCCTTGATGTACTCCTCGGGTACGTAGCCCCACTCCCTGGAGTCCTTGCTGTTCTCCCGGTTGTCCCCCATGAAGAAGTACTGCCCCCTGGGTACGGTGATGGGGCCGAAGTTGTCCCGGTTGGAATAGGAGGGGGGGAGGATGCGGGGGTCGATGTGCTTGGCGCGCGGCGGGTCGGGCATGAGCTCACCGTCCACGTAGATCTCACGGTCGGTGATGCGCACGGTCTGCCCCGGCCCGGCGATCAGCCGCTTGACGAAGTCCTTGCTGGGATCCAGGGGGTACCTGAAGACCACGATGTCCCCGGAGCGGGGTTCGCGGAGACCGGGGAGCCGTCCCTCGGTGACCCCGATGTCCACGTAGGCCCCGTAGGTGATCTTGTCCACCAGGATAAAGTCCCCGACCAGGAGGGTGTCCTCCATCGACCCGGTGGGGATACGGAAGGCCTGGACCATGAAGGTGCGGAGCACCAGCGCGAGGACCAGGGCCAGCACCACCAGCTCCACCGTCTCCCGCACCGGGGAACGCTGAGGATGCTCCCTCTCCCCGGGGCCGCGTCCCTTCTTCTCGTCCTGCTCGATCTCTGTCTGCTCGGTCGTCATGTCCCGTCCGCTCTGGTGCTGTCCTGGGATGTCCGGCCGCGGGCCGGTCCTCACATATCCTCGTCCAGGGAGAGCACGGCGAGGAAGGCCTCCTGGGGGATCTCCACACTCCCCACCGCCTTCATCCGCCGCTTTCCCTCCTTCTGTTTCTCCAGCAGCTTCCGCTTCCGGGTCACGTCACCGCCGTAGCACTTGGCCGTGACGTTCTTCCGCATCGCCTTCACCGTCTCCCGGGCGATCACCCTGCTCCCGACGGCCGCCTGGATGGCTACATCGAACATATGCCGCGGGATGATCTTGCGCAGCCTCTCACACAGCTGCCGCCCCCAGTCGTAGGCCTTGTCCGCGTGGACGATCATGCTCAGCGCGTCCACCGGCTCGCCGTTCAGGAGGATGTCCAGCTTCTGCAGCCTGCTCTCCCGGTAGCCGGCCATCTCGTAGTCGAGACTGGCGTAGCCGCGGCTCACCGTCTTCAGCTTGTCATAGAAGTCGAAGACGATCTCTCCCAGCGGGAGGTCGAACTCCATCCGGACCCGGTCCGCGTCCAGGTACTCCATGGTCCGGTAATCCCCCCGCCGGTCCTGGCAGAGGCTCATGAGGTTCCCGATGTACGCCTGGGGCGTGTTGATGTGCGCCAGTACGTACGGCTCTTCGATGTGGTCGATCTTCTGGATCTCGGGCAGGTGGTCGGGGTTGTCGATCTCCAGCACCTCGCCCTCGGTGGTGTGGACCCGGTATCCCACGCTGGGCACGGTGGTGACGATCTCCAGGTCGTGCTCCCGGCTCAGCCGCTCCTGGATGATCTCCATGTGGAGCAGCCCCAGGAAACCCACCCGGAACCCGAACCCGAGGGCCGCGCTCGACTCCGCCTCGAAGGTGAGGGAGGCGTCGTTGAGCTGCAGGCGGTCGAGGGCGTCCTTCAGGTTGGCGTGCTCGTCGGTATCCACGGGATAGATCCCGCTGAAGACCATGGGCTTGGCCTTCTGGTACCCGGGCAGGGCGGTCTCGGGCGGATGCCCGGCGTCGGCTATGGTGTCCCCCACCTGAGCGTGGCGGATCGTCTTGATGGACGCGTAGAGGTAGCCCACCTCACCGGCGCTCAGCTCCTCCACCGGATCCTTCCGGAGACGGAAGATGCCCACCTCGTCCACCTCGTACTCCTTCTTCGAGGCCATGAAACGGATGAGCTCACCTTTCTCGATCGTCCCGTCCACCACCCGGAAATAGGGTACCGCGCCCCGGTAGGTGTCGAAGATGGAGTCGAAGACCAGTGCCCGCAGGGGAGCGTCCGGGTCACCGGAAGGGGGCGGCACCTTCTCGACGATGGTCTCCAGGAGGCCCTCCACGTTCGTTCCCTCCTTGGCGGAGACCGAGATCACCTCCTCGGGATCCACCCCCAGCAGGTCCACCAGTTCCTGGATGGTGTGTTCGATCCGGGCGCTGGGGAGGTCGATCTTGTTCACCACCGGGATGATCTCCAGGTCGTGCTCCATGGCCAGGTAGAGGTTGCTGAGGGTCTGGGCCTCCACCCCCTGGCTGGCGTCCACCACCAGCACGGCCCCCTCGCAGGCCGCCAGCGAACGGCTCACCTCGTAGGTGAAGTCCACGTGGCCCGGCGTGTCGATGAGGTTGAGGACGTGATCGGTGCCCTCGCCCGAGGTGTAGTTCATCCGTACCGGGTGCATCTTGATGGTGATGCCCCGTTCCCGTTCCAGGTCCATGTCGTCCAGGACCTGGTCCACGTCCTTGAGCCGATCCAGCGTACCCGTCGCCTCGAGGAGACGGTCCGCCAGGGTGGACTTCCCGTGGTCGATATGCGCCACGATACAGAAGTTGCGGATGCGTTGCTGGTTCATGACCTCGGATTGGGAGGGATGAGGAGGAATACCCGGACGCTACCGGGCGATCTCGACACGTTCCCGGTAGTTGATGAGGGCCCCGTGGAGCGCTTCCGCGACCCGGTTCTTGAAACTGGTCTGCTTCAGCAGTCCCTCTTCGGTGCGGTTGGAGATGAACGCCACCTCCACCAGCACGCTGGGCATCATGGCCCCGTTCAGCACCAGGAACCCGGCCTGGTCCACCTTCCGGGGGCGCACCTGGTTGGCGATCTTCGCCTGGAGCTGCTGCTGGACCTGATCCGCGAGGACCTGGCTCTCTTCAAGATACTTGGTGCTGATCAGCTCGCCCAGGATCCCGCTGAGGAGGTCGCCGCTCTCGATCTTCACCTCGCGGTTCTCCTCCTCGTACTTCAGGGCGGAGTTCTCCAGGGCCGCGACCCCCCGGGCGAAGTCGTTCTTCGCCTCGGCAAGGAAGAAGGTCATGAACCCGTTGGCGTTCCGGTCATGGAACGCGTTGGCGTGGATGCTGACGAAGAGGTCCCCCTCGGCACGGTTGGCGATCTCGTAGCGCTCGTCCAGGGGGATGAACTCATCGCGCTCCCGCGTCAGCACCACATCGATATGAGCGGTACGGGGATCCTTCTGGATGCGCTCACGCAGCCGCAGGGCGATGTCCAGGGCCACGTCCTTCTCCTTCAGGCCGGAGGGACCGATGCTGCCCGGGTCCTTCCCCCCGTGCCCTGCGTCGATGACGATGGTCTGGATCTTGTAGGCCCGGGCGCTGACCGATTCGGTCGCACCGGGGTCGACCCGCTCCCCCCTGCGGGCGGAACGGAGCTGGAGGAGCAGGCCGTCCTCCAGGGGGATCCACTCCGGCCTCCCCTCGAAGCGGTATGCCAGGTGGAAGGTGAGCTGCAGCACGTCACCCGGCTGGTCGAACACCTCCACTTTCCGGATGTAGCCGGCCGGTTCGGTCCTCCGGAGGGCCTCGATGTCGGCCCGGGGGCCCTGGAACGTGATGTTGACCATCCCCTCGTGGGGGGAGAAGGTCTCGTACTCCACTGGGCCTGCGGTCCGGACCCGCACCTGGGTCCCCTGACCCTCCACGTGGTTGATCTCCACCCCCAGCAGGTCGAGGTCCCCGCCCCCGTAGTCCAGCCAGCGCCGCTCCGGGTCGAAGGAACACGCCCGGCCCGTGTAGCGGCTCAGGACCGCGGCCATCCCCTCGGCGGGGGCATAGAGCGCCCCCCGATGGACCGTGACCGGACGGGGGAGGTTCACCGCCCGGTTCGGCTGGTTGTCCACCACCACGATGGGGGAACCGAGGGTGAACTTGAGCCGCCGGTCCCCGGCCACCAGCTCGTACTTGTTCTTGATGTCCCACTGCTCCTCCGCTCCCAGGTAGGAACGAAGGTCGGAGAGGCGCAGGTAGAACTGGTCCCCCCGGAGGTAGACCCCGTCGATCCGCTCCCGCCCCGGTACCCCGTTCTGGGCGATGATCGCCTCGGCGGTGCGTTCGCCGCCGGCAACCTCCTGCTCCCCGGTCACGGGGACCACCTGGGCCCGGGCCGTGCCGGCCGGCAGGCCGGAGAGGGCCGTCAGGCAGCAGAGGAGGACCGGGAGGAGTCCCCCGGAGGGTGTGCGCGCTGCGGTCTGGTTCTTCAACATGGTCTCATAGCAACAACGTCGGGGTCCTCGGGGTGTTCCTCGCCTCTCATCCCTTGTGGCGCCGGACCGCCTGCTGCATCTCCCGGCGGGCGGTCTGTTCCTCTATCTTGTGCCGTTTGTCCCCCTTGGTGCGGGCCCGTGCGATGGCCAGCTCCACCTTGGCATACCCCCGGCGGAAGTAGATCCTCAGGGGGATGAGGGTGAGGCCCTTCTGGGCCACCTTCCCGATGAGGCGGCGGATCTCCTCCCTCCGGAGCAGCAGCTTCCGTCGCCGCTTCGGATCGTGCCCCGCATACCCCGCCTGCTCATAAGGGGCGATATGGCAATCGTACAGCCATACCTCCTCACCCTCGACGCGGGCGAAGCTCCCCTTCAGGTCGGCCTGCCCCTGCCGCAGACTCTTGACCTCCGAGCCCTGGAGCACCATCCCGGCCTCCATGGTATCGAAGATCTCGTAGTCCCGCCGTGCCTGCTTGTTCTTCGTGACGACACGTTCTGACATACAGATCACCGGGCGGCAGCGTGGGTGCGGTGTACAGACGAGACAAAGAATACCAGGGGGGTCTGCCACCCAAGGGAAAAGAAGACGGGACGCCCGGGTGATGATGGCCGCCATGCCGGGCATGGCCCTCATACGGGTGGGTGCGGGGGACCTCACGCAGGGCGGCGGGAGAGCGGCGCGGGGGGGCTTGACGCAGGGGCACCTGGCGCGTAGATTGGCCTCTTCCTGCCCAAGTGGTGGAACTGGTAGACACGCTGTGTTCAGGGCGCAGTGGGCGTAAGCCCGTGGGGGTTCGAATCCCTCCTTGGGCACCAGATCGGAACCGGGACCTCCGGGGTGCGATATCCCCGGGGGTCTCTTGGTTTCTGCGGTAGAGGTTGCCCGACCGCATGCGGACACGTTATACCTGCCTTGGAGTGTCCGAGCACCTGGAGAGGCGGGAGTATGGCACGGATCCTGGTGGTAGATGAC
>JAWOFN010000022.1:0-36907 GCA_046497505.1 bacterium
AGGGGCCCGGATCGCCCGGACGGTCCACGGGCTGCTCCGACCCTGATCCGGACCGTAAGGAGAAGGGGCCGGATCCACCGGCCCCTTCCGCTCCAGGCCGCCGGGTGCCCGCGTCACCGGTGCAGGTGCAGGACCAGACTGACCCCGTCCGTCACGGCCGCCACGCTCTCCGGGCTCGTGCCGTCCAGCTCGCTCCGCCATATCCCGTCCCAGGAGATCCAGTAGACCTTCCTGCCGGTCACATCCAGGTCCAGGTCGTAGATCACCTGGCCCGCCGTGCTGTCCACGACCGTCTCCACCGCCGAGCCGGCCACGCTGCAGCGGTAGATCGCGCCATCGCGGCCAGGATCCCGCTCGACCCAGTAAATCCTGCCGTCCACCGTGTCGACGTCGGCGGCCCAGATGGGGAGCGACCGGTCCAGGAAGAGCTCCTGGCTGCCCCCATCCGGGCTGCAGCGTCTCAGCTCGCCGACCTCGGCGTTCGTCCAGTACACCTTGCCTCCGGTGGGATCCACGGCCACACCGTAGATCGACTGGTACGGCTCCACGAGAGGGCTGACGATGTAGACGGCCCCCGAACCGTCCGTGTCGGCCGACCCGAGCCCGGAGAAGCCGGAGGTCCAGTAGACCTTCCCGCCCACCTCGTCCACCGCCACGTCCTGGGCCAACCATGCCCCGTCGTTGAAGGTCGAGGTCTCCCCGGTGCGCGGGTCCCCCTGGGTGATCTCATCCGTGTTCGCTATGTAGATCGTGCCGAGCCCCTGATGGAGAGCCATGCGGACACCGTTCGTGGAGAGACCGGTGAAGACGGTCCGCGGATGGGTCCCGTCCAGGCGGACCCGGATGACATCACCCTGCATGCCGCCGCGTGCGTAGAACACCCCCTCAAAGAGGGTATGGAGGGTCTCCATGGTATAGGCCGCCATGTTCCCGGCCGCGTCCCGTACCAGCACGTTCACGTAGTAGGACGTGTCGGGCTGCAGGCCCGTCATCTCCCACTCCGTCGAGGAGACGGTGGTCCAGTCCATGGAGATCGTACCGTTGACCTGGGCCTCAGCCACCGTCGCGACATCCGGGTCCAGCGAGTAGACCACACGGTACTGCAGCCCGCCGGGGAGCGTGCGGGTGTCCCCGGCCGGATGCCAGCTCACCCGGATGCTGGTGAAGGTGCTGTCCTCCGAGGCGATGGTCCCCCCGTCCCCGGGTGTCGGCGGCGTGGCATCGGGGGTGTTCAGCTCGGCCATCATGTAGGCCGCCGTGTTCGAGGCCTCATCCCGGACCAGCACGTTGTAGTAGTACCGGCTCTCCCCTGCCAGCCCCCGGTCCCTCGCCGTATAGGTGTCCGCCGTCCAGTCTATGACCGTCGTGCCGTTGGCCTGGGCGTCCGTCACGGTCAGCACGTCCGGCCCATCGGATCGGACCACCGTGTAGGAGAGGGCCGGCTGGGCGGACACATCGTCCGTTGCAGGCGACCACACCACCAGGCAGGAGTCCCCCGCCACCTGCATGAAGGAGATGCTCCCGGCGTTGCCGGGCACGGGGGAGGTCCCGTCCACGTCGGTGGGCGGACCGGTCTCCACCGCCAGCATGGCGTAGGCACATGCGTTCTCGGCCTCGTCCCGGGCCAGCACGTTGTAGTAATAGGTCGTCTCAGCAGCCAGTCCGCTCTCTTCGAAGAGCAGGGTGTTCGCCGACCAGTCCAGCACCACCGTACCGTGGGCCGTGCAGTCCTCCATCGTGGCCAGGTCCGGCGAGGTGGAGCGCACGAGCCGATACTCGATCACCTCCTGCTCGGTCCCGTCGTCCGTGGCCGGGGTCCAGAAGAGGGTCAGGGTGTAGGAGCCCACCTCCGAGGCGGAGATGATCCCCGCCCCGCCCGGTTCGGGCGGTGAGCTATCCGGGTCGGTGGACTTCGAGCATCCGGAGAGGGCGAGTCCGGCGGCGAGGAGGAGCGTGAGCGGCTGGCGGATAAGAGAGGGGCTCCGCATCACGTGTGCCCTTTCCCGCGCGGGGATCCCCCACGCGTATGTATACGCAGCGGATCATCGCGGGCGGGACGCAGCAGAGGGCAGAGCAGGAAGTCGCTTACAGGGTACGAGTATAGCGGCGGATCCGCGCGCCGACCATCCCATCAGACACCGACGCAGGAGGGTCGGGCACCGGACTCTTACGCTCGTGCAGGATGAGCCTGCCCGGCCGGCCAGGTCGGTCCAGGGGAGCCGGCCTTCGGTCCCCGTCCGCTCAAGGACCGCGCGGTCATTCGGGGCCGCGGGAGGACGGTCGGTCGACCGCCCCGCTCTGGGCGGAGAGGGCCAGGGCGCCGATCGCCCGGCGGACCCACAGCTGGACGGTGTCGACCGCTTCGTAGACCAGCGGGATGAAAGTGAGGGTGAAGAAGGTGGCCACCGGCAGGGCCACGACGATCGTGAAGGCGAGCGTATACCACATGTCCGAGGTGGAATCGGCCCACACGATCAGCGGCAGCAGCCCCACGACCGTGGTGATGGTGGTCATGATGATGGGGCGGGCCCGCTCCCGGGCGGCCCGGACCACCGCCTCGCGGCGGGACAGCCACCGCCTGAGGCTGTTGATGTGGTCCACCAGGATGATGGCGTTGTTCACCACGATCCCCCCCATGAGGATCACGCCCACGTAGGCGGTCTGGTCGAACCCCTTGTCGAAGAGGAAGTAGCCGGCGAAGACCCCGATGAGGGCCAGGGGCACGGTGAAGATCACCGTAAAGGGGTGCAGGAACGACTCGTAGAGGGCGGAGGTGAGCATGTAGACCAGCATCACCGCGAGGAGAAGCACGAGCATGAGCTGGCGGCGCTCCTCCTCGGTCTGGAAAAGACGGTCCGACTCGTCGAACTCGTAGCCGTTCGGCAGGACCATGGCCTCCTTGATCTCGTCCTTCACGTTCTCCCCCATCTTGTAGGGCCCCCGGAACTCCCAGGCCACGGTCCGGGAGTACTGCTGGTCCTTGCGCTCGATGGTGGACATCACGTCCTCGGTGTCCAGCAAGGCCACCTCGGAGAGCCGCACCCGCCCCCCGGCGGTCGTGGGCAGCAGGATGTCCATCAGATCGTCCACCTGGCGTTCGTTGTATCCCGCCGTCTTCACCAGGAACGCCACCTCGTCCCCCCGGAACATCACGTTCCCGCTGCCCTCGCTGTAGATGTACTGGGTGACCAGCGAGATGGCGGTGCTGGTGTTCAGGCCGTAGCCGGCCATCCGCTCCCGGTCGAAGCGCAGGACGAGCTGCTTCTCACGTCCCCGCCCGTAGTACGAGGACATGTTCGTGTCCACCTCGCGGATGCGCGGGTGCCGCGTCGCCCGCCGGGCCATCTCCTCGGCCAGACGCTTGAGCTCCAGGTAGTTGTAGCCCAGCAGGGTGACCCGCGAGCCGTAGGAGGACCCGGTCCCGAAGCCTCCGGCACTGAAGGGGTCCCCGAACCCGGAGATGTAGGTACGCACCCCGCCCATCCAGCCCGCCAGCACGCTCATCTGGTCCTTCACCAGGTAGGGCAGCCCCTGCTGGATGACCTCCTCGGGGAAGCGGACCGTGATGTTCGCGTTCTCCGAGGTCACGAAGGTCTCGTACGACTCCACCTGCCCCGTCTCGTAGAGGGGATGCAGTTTCTCTTCGAAGTGGGCGATGAGATCGCTCATCACCTGCAGGTCGGAGCCGGTGGGGGCACTCACCCCCACGCGAAGCGTCTCCTCCTGGGTGCCGCCCCAGCGCCAGATACGTCCTTTCGTCACGTATTTGTCGAAGCCGTGCCAGGCCAGCAGACCCACCCCCAGGACGATCACCACCGCCGCCGTCTTTCGGTACCATGTCCCCAGGACCCAGCGCAGGAACCGCTGGTAGAAGCGGTCCACCAGGCCCAGGGTGTGCTCGGCCTCCCCGGCTCCGAGGCCTCTCCCCCCCTTCAGCCCCTGCTCCTCCTCGCGCTCCAGCTCCCCCAGGGCCCACGGATCCGGGACCGCCTCCTCCCGCACAGCCGGCAGGGCCCGGGCCGCCAGGCTCGGGATGAGGGTGAACGAGACGAGCAGCGAGCAGGCCAGGCTGGTGGCAACGGCCAGGGCGAAGGGCATGTAGAGGGCCTGCAGTTCCCCCTGCAGGTAGAGGAAGGGGATGAAGACGATGATCGTCGTGCCCGTACCGGCCAGGATCGGCATGACCATCTCCGAGGTGCCGATGCTCGCGGCGGCCAGCCGCCCGCTCCCCCGCTCGCGGTGGCGATGGATGTTGTCCAGCACCACGATCGAGTTGTCCACCATCATGCCGAAGCCCATGGCCAGGCCGGCCAGGCTCATCATGTTCAGGCTTCCGCCCAGGAAGTAGAAGATCGTGATCGTGAGCAGCACGCTCGTGGCGATGCTGCTCAGGATGATGACCGGGTTGGCGATGCCGCGCAGGAAGAGCAGGAGCACGATGAAGATGAGGAGGAGGATGATCCCGCTCCGCAGCTCCAGGTCCTCGAGTTCCCTGCGGATCTGCTCGCTGTTGTCCTGTTCCTGGATGAGCCGGATGCCCGGCGGGAGGTTCTGACTCAGTTCATCGATGCGGGCGGTCGCCCGCTCGGCAACGTCGACGATGTTGGAACCAGCCACCGCGTGGACCCGGATGGCCACCCGGTCCTGCCCGTTGAGCCGCTCGTAGGAGCGGGGATCGGCGTAGCCGTCCACCACCTGGCCGATCTCCCCCAGTCGGATGAAGCGGTTCCCCCGGCTCGCCACGATCGTGGCGCGGAGACTCTCCAGATCGCCCAGGTCCTCGCGCACCACCAGGTTGTACTTGTAATCCCCCCGGGTGGCCGTGCCGACCGTCTCGACCACGTTGTCCAGGCGGCGCAGCCAGGCGGCCACCTCGGCCTGACGGATGCCCAGGGCCTCGGCCTTCTCCTCGTCCAGGATCACCTGGAGCTGGCGCTCCTCACCCCCGCTCACGTCCACCCCGGCGATGCCGTCCACCACGGCCAGGGGGCGGCGCACGTGCTCCTCGGCGAACGCACGCAGCCGGTTGACGTTGTAGGGGCCGGTGAAGGTGTACTGGAGCAGGAACTCCTGCCGCACGTCGGGGGGCACGTACTGGCTCACCGAGATGCGGGCCGAGGAGGGCAGTTCCTCCCGCAGCCGCGCCATCTTCTCGTTCAACTCGAGCTGCACGAAGTCCATGTCCGCCTCGGGGGCGAACTTCAGGGTCACCGTGCTCTGGCCCTGGCGCGAGCGGCTGGTGACCTCCTCGATCCCCTTCAGCGTGTTCCCCTCCGCCTCGATGGGCGCGGTGATGAACGCCTCCATCGCCTCGGGGCTGGCGCCCTGCCACGAACCGTTCACGTTGAGCTGGGGATAGTTGAGCTCGGGGTAGGTCTCGAGGGGGATGCGGAACACGCTCGCCGCGCCCAGCGCCAGCAGCGCCGCGAACACCATGAAGGTGGTCACCGGCCGCTTCAGGCAGAGGTCGGTGAGGCGGTTCCGCTTCACAGGCGGACCTCCCCGCGGGCGGCCGCCTCCTTCGGGTCGAAGCTCAGGGAGCGGTCCTCGAGGGCCCGGCCCCGCAGGTTCTCCATCAGCGAGTAGATGACCGGGATCACGATGAGCGTGAGCCCGGTGGCCGTGATGAGCCCGCCGATCACCGCCACGGCAAGCGGGCTGCGCAGCTCCGAACCCGCCCCCACCCCCAGCGCCATCGGGAGCAGACCCAGCACGGTGGTCACCGTGGTCATCAAGATCGGGCGCAGGCGGTAGTGCCCCGCCTCGACGATGGCCCGCCGCAGCGAGCTCCCCTTCACCCGGAGCTGGTTGATGAAGTCCACCTTGATGATCGCGTCGTTCACCACGATCCCGGTGAGCACGACCATGCCCACCAGGCTCATCACGTTGATCCCCTCCCCGAAGAGTCCGAGTGCCAGGACCACCCCCACGACGGCGAGGGGCACGGCGAACATGATGGTGAAGGGATGGATGAGGCTCTCGAACTGGGCGGCCAGGATCATGTAGACGAGCAGAACAGCCAGCAGCAGCGCGAAGAGCAGGCTGCGGAAGGAGCGGGTCATCTCCTCGTTCACCCCTCCGACCACGATCTCGTAGCCGCTGGGCACGGTCCGGGCCAGCATCCGCTGCTCCACCTCGGAGATGGCGTCGTTCAGCCTGCGCCCCTCCACGCTGGCGAAGACGGTGATCTGCCGATTCTGGGCCTGGCGGCGCACCTCGTTCGGCCCGGTGGTATACCGCCACTCCACCAGCTCGCGCAGGGGGATCCGGCGGCTGCCGTCCTGCCCCTGCAGCCGGACCGGCACCCCCAGGGCCAGCACCTGCTGCAGGGTCTGGCGGCTCGAGGCGTCCTCGCGCACCACCACGTCCACCTTGCGGTCGAAGTCCTGGAACTCGGTGGCCAGCTCGCCCCGGATGGCGGAGTTCACCGCCGAGACCACGTCGTCGACGGTCAGTCCGTACATCTCGGCCACGCGGCGCTCGATCGAAAGCCGGATCTCCGGCTTGCCCACCGCGAAGTCGGTGTGGATGTCGCGGAGGCCCGGCATGGCGGCCAGCTCCGTCTCCACCTCGGAGGCGATGCGCTGCATCTCGTCCAGGGCCTGACCCCGCACCTTCACCGCCAGGTCAGCCGCCGAGGTGCCCAGGATCTGGGTGAAGGTCGTCTCGCCCGTGTTGAAGGTGAGCTCGGCCCCGAGGAGCCGGCGGCTGCGGGTCCGAAGGTCCCCCACCACCTCGGCGGTGCTCCGCTCCCTGCGTTCCTTCAGGCGCACCCGCAGGGAGGCCGTGTTCAGGTCGGTATCCTGCTCGCCCAGCGCGCTCTGCCCCCGGACGATGCCCGCGTTCACGAAGACGTGCTCGGTCTCGGGCATGGCCAGCAGCCACCCCTCGAGGGTGCCCGCGGTCTCCACCGTGCTCTCCAGGCTGGAACCGGGCGGCATGACGACCCGGACGCTGAACTCCCCCTGGTCCACCTGGGGCATGAGCCGGCGGTCCAGGCCCAGGGTCACCCACAGCGAGAGCCCCACCAGGGCGACGCAGATGGTCAGCACCCGGCCCCGGTGGTCGAGCGACCACTCGAGGACCTCGTGATAGAAATCGGCGAAACGTTCCAGGCCCCGGTCGAAGGCGTCGAAGAGCGGGCGCGTGAGGGTGCGGAAGACGTCCGCTGAGCCCCGCAGCCCCGCGCCCACCGCCGAGAAGAGTCCCCTGCCCGCGTGCCGGGCCCTCTTGAAACCCCACCGCGCGCCCCGCCAGAGCATCCTCAGGGGGAGGACCAGCAGGCGTCCGGCCCTGCGCAGGAGGCCCGGTTCCTCTTCCACGACCTGCCCCTCCTCCTCGACGCGCACCGGCTCGGAGACGGTGCCGGCAGCCCGCTCCCGCCGGGCCCGGTCCGCCTCGATCTTCTCCTTGATGAAGGCCTCCATGTGGAGGAAGCGGCTGGCCAGCATCGGGAGCAGGGTCAGAGAGACGATGAGCGAGGCGAGCAGGCTGAAGGCCACGGTGAGGGCCTGGTCCCGGAAGAGCTGCCCCGCCACCCCCTCGACGAAGACGATGGGAAGGAAGACGCTGATCGTGGTGAAGGTGGACGCGGTGACCGCCATGCCCACCTCCCGGGCCCCCACCGCGGCGGCCTCGAAGCGGTCCTCCCCGCCCTCGCGGTGCCGGAAGATGTTCTCGAGCACCACGATCGAGTTGTCCACCAGCAGACCCACACCCAGGGCGAGCCCGCCCAGGCTCATCATGTTCAGGCTGATGCCGGCGAAGTAGAGGAGCGCGAAGGTGGCGATGATCGAGATCGGGATCGCCAGCCCGATGTTGATCGGGTTGCGCACGTCGTGGAGGAAAAAGAAGAGCACCAGGAAGGCCAGCACACCTCCCAGCACGATGGCCCAGATCACGTTCGAGATCGCGTCGTCGATGAACTCGGCCTGGTCGAAGGCGACCGCGATGTCCAGGTCGGTATACTCCTGCTCGAGCTGGTCCAGCACCTCGTAGACCTTCGCCGAGACCTGGCTCGTGTTGCTCCCCGATTCCTTGTGGATAAGCAGCCCGATGCTCTCGGCTCCGTTGAACCGGGTCACCGAGTCGCGCTCGCGCCAGGCGTCGGCCACACCCGCGATGTCCCCCACCGTCACCAGCCGCTCACTCCGGCGGGCGACCACCACGCTGCGGATGTCGTCGATGGTCTGGAACTCCCCTACCGGCCGCAGATACCACTTGAACCGGCCCCGGTTGATCTGGGCGCCGGTGCTCATCCGGTTCGAGGCGGCCAGGGCGCTCTGGATCTCGGAGAGGCGGATGCCCAGGGCTTCGGCCTCGAGCCGGTCCACCTCGACCTGGATCTCGCGTTCCCGGCCCCCGGTCACCGCCGCGAGGGCCACCCCGTCGATCTGCTCGAGGCGCCGCTTCACCACGTTCTCGGCCAGCCCCTTGACGTTCTGGGCACCCCCCGCCCCCGAGACCGACAGGCTCATCACCGGCTCGGCGTTGGGGTCCGCCCTCAGGATGGTGGGCCGTCCCGCCTCGCGCGGCCAGCCCGCGGACCCCCGCAGGTTATCCAGCTTCTCGCGGACGTTGAGCATGGCGAACTCCATATTGGTGTCCCAGTGGAACTCCAGGGTCACCAGGCTCACGCCCTCGCGGGAGACGCTGTGCACGTCCCGGATGCCCGGGACGGTCATCACGCTCTGCTCGATCTCCGAGGAGATGAACCGCTCCACCTCTTCGGGGGAGACGTTCGTGTAGGTGGTCCACACCACCAGACGGGGGAACTGCAGGTCGGGGAAGAGGTCGACCGAGAGGCGGCTGAAGCTGATGATGCCCAGCAGCACCACGGCCAGGAAGAACATCGTGACCGCCACGGGCCGGCGGATGCTCAGTTCGGAGATATGCATGACGGCTACGGGACCAGGGGCTCGGAGGAGATGACCTCGGTGACCCGCACGTAGGAGTCATGCTGGAGACTGACATGGCCCTCGACGCAGACCGGCATCCCCTCGCGGACCCCCTCGTGGGGGTTGTCGGTGGGGAGCACGACCACGTGGGTGTCGTTGCGGGGCCCGAGCTGCACGTAGCGCCACTTCACCACGTCCGGCTTCGAGGGGTCCTCCGATTCCTCGACCCCGAAGACCAGGGTCCGCTCGTCCCGCTCCACCAGCGCCTCGAGCGGGACCATGAGCACGTCCTCATGGAAGGCGGCGTAGATCCGGGAGCGCGCGAACATCCCCGAGGTGATGAGCCCCTCGGGGTTGGCCAGCTCGAGGGTGACCTTGCCGGTGCGGGTCTGGGGATCGATGATCGGGTTGACCGCCACGACCGAGGCCTCGAAGTCCCGGCCCGGCAGGGCGGTGAACTCCACCCTCGCCTTCCGCCCGCGGCGGATGGGGGCGATCTCGCTCTCGAGCACGTCCACCTCGACCCGCATGAGGCTGGTGTCGAGCAGGGTCAGGATCTCGGTCCCGCTGCCCAGCACCTGCCCCTCGTCCACCTTGAGGTCGGCCACGTACCCGCTGAAGGGGGCCCGCAGCCGGGTCTGCTCCAGGTTCCGCTCGGCCCGCTGCACCGCGATCCGTGCCTGGGTGAGCTGGGCCTTCAGGATGTTCCCCCGCTCCTTGCCCGCAAGGATGCGGGCGATCTCGTACTCGAGTTCGATCTCGCGGAACTCCTCGGGGGTTATGCGCCCGGCCGAGAGGTCCTCCTGTGCCTGCTGGTAACGCAGGCGGACCCGGTCCAGCTCGGTCTCGTCGATGCTCCCGCCGGGGAGGGTCAGGCCGGCACCGGCCACCGTGGCGGCCTGGTCCTGCCGCGCGGCGTAGTCCGCCTGCCGCTGCAAATAGGTCGAGCGCGCCTCCTCCAGGGCCATCCGGTAGTCGCTGTCGTCGATCCGGACCAGCAGGTCCCCCTCGCGGACGTAGTCCCCCTCCACGATCGGGATCCCCTGGATCGGACCCGCGACCTGACTCATCAGACGGACCTGCCTGCGGGGCTTCGCGCGCCCCTCGGCATGGACGGTCTGGACCAGGGTGCCCTTGAGGGTGGGTGCGACCTTGACCGGGATGGGCGCGACACCCGAGAAGAGCCCTTCGACCGCCTCGCTCTGCTCGGAGGCGGCGGCCTGCTGCCCGCCGCCCTCCTCCTCGGCCTCTTCGGACTGCACCCGCCACCAGACCGCGTATCCGATCCCCGCAACGACGGCCACGATGAGAAGCGTCTTCAGGATCCTGACCCCACGTCCATCCATGTCCGACCTGCTCCCGGGCCCTGCCGGGCCCTGCTATCTGTTCTGGAACGGTTCCGGCGGCGCGGTCCGCTGGGTGACCGGCCGGTCGTTCTCCCAATCCCAGAGCGTGAGCTCACGCAGCCGGGCCTTGGCGGTCTGGTAGGCGATCCAGTCGCTGAGGTACTGCTGGTTGGCCCGCGTCAGGGTGTCCTGGCTCTGGGAAAGCTGCTCGAAGGTGATCTCGCCCCGCTCGTACCGCTTCTGGGTGATATCGTAGGCGGTCTGGGTCACCCGCACGCTCTGCTCCTGGATCTCCAGCCGTTTCATGGCGCTCTGGACGGCCTTCACCTGGTTGATGGCCTGCTGGCGCAGGTCCTCCTCGGCCTCGGTGATGGCCCGCTCCTGCTCCCGGATCGAGGAGAGCTGCCTCTCCACGTTGGAACGGTTGACACCGGCGTCGAAGACCGGGAGCCGCAGGGTGAGGCTGATGTTCGTGTTGGGGGAGCGGTTCTCCTTCTCCATGGCCGCGGTGAAGTGATCGGACCAGGGGTCCTCGGATGTGAGGGTGATCCCGGAGTTGCCCGTGATGTCGTAGCCCAGGTTGAGCTGCAGGTCGGGCCGTCCCCGGCTCAGGGTCTGCTCCAGGCTCAGCTCGGCCTGCTCGAGCTGGATCTCGGCCCGGCGCACGTCGGACCGGTTGGCGAGGGCCCGCTCCACGGCCTGGCCCTGGTCCACCTCGATCGGAATGTATTCCAAGTCCGCCTCCACCCAGATGGCCGTCTCCAGGGGCAGCCCCACCAGGCGGTTGAAGGCGAACTGGGTCTGCTGATGGGAGTTCTTCGACTGCTCCAGGGCCACCTCGTCCTCCGCCTGCCGCACGCTCAGGTTGAGGTACTCCACCTCGGGGATCAGACCTGCCTGGTACTTGCGGATGCCGGTCTGGTTGTTCGCCGCGCTCTGGCGGAACCGCTCGGCGGCGATCTCCAGCTCCCGCTGCTGACGGAAGAGGTTGTAGAACTGCTGGGTCACCTGGTTGATCCGGGCCAGCTCGTCCTCGGTGTAGCTGAGCCGTATGCTCTGGAAGGCCAGCTCGGCACTGCGCAGACTCCCCTTGATCTCGTTGTACTGGAAGAGGGGCTGCTGGAAGCTGATACCCACACTGGGCTGGAAGGAACGGCGCTCGGTATCGCGGTCGGGGAGCTGCTGGAAGGTCTCGCTCCCCACCATCCCCGTGCTCAGCGTGATGCGGCCGTTGGTGATGAGGGGCTGAGCCAGGTCCACGTTGAGGCGGGCGTTGTTCATCCCCGAACGTATATAATAGATGTCGTTCCCCACGAGCTGGGGGTTGATGCCCTGGCTGATCGAGGGCAGCGTGGCACGCAGGTTCACCTGCGTGCGGAGGGAACGCCGGGCGGCCTCCACCCCCAGCTGGCTGCGCAGGTAGCTCTGTTCGAGCTGGTACATGCGGTACGACAGGTCGATGGCGGTCTGGATGGCGCCGTCCAGGTCGAGCACCATCTCGGCATCCGCTCGGGTGAAGATCTCCGGTTCGGGGACCCCCTGGATCACGGGGACGGCGGGCTGGGGTTCCTGCGCGGCGGCGGTCGCGGGGACCAGGCCGATAAGCAGAAGGAGGGCCAGCGCGCGGCGGGTCATCATGCGCATGGAAGGCACTTCCTTTCCTTCGTTCCGTACGAGGGATCGTACATGACACTCTGACGCTCTCACGCCGTATGACACCTCGCCGGACCGATTCCTTGTGGCTCCCCGTCGGTCCGTGTATATGAACGAACCGGACCGGACGACGGTTTATTGAGAATCGCACCTACCCCTGATACGGTGCCTCCGGTCACATGTTCGCCCCCATGGGAACAGACGGATGAGCCGCCCGGTCCGCTGCCTCCTTTCTGTCCGGGCATCGAGGGGCCGCGTACCCGACCGGTCCGGACGGGCAGAATATCCTTGAGGGGGGCGCACCTTAGTGTAAATTCCCCGAAAGGCTTCAGCGCATGCGAGCATCTGGAGCCTTTTTTTTCGGGCCCACATTGTGAAGAAATGCACAATCTGCCCCTGCCTCTCCCGCGGCAGACCGGCGTCCCTCGACCGGGGAGTGCTGCATGGATCACGACCTCATCGCCCTCGGGCTGCTGCTGCTGGGGGCCCTCGGCATCGGTGCGGCGATGCTGGCGATGCCCCGGCTGTTCGGGGCGCGCGCCCGCAGCGATTCCACGCTCGACGTGTTCGAATGCGGGGTCCCCCTCAAGGATGCCGGGCAGCGCAGGATGCAGGTGAGGTTCTACCTGGTGGCGATCGAGTTCATCGTCTTCGATGTGGAAGCGGTGTTCCTCTTACCCTGGGCGGTCAACTTCAAGACCCTGGGCCTCTACGGCTTCTTCGCTATCCTTTTCTTCCTGGCGGTCCTGACCGTCGGGCTCATCTACACATGGGGCAAGGGGGGACTGGAATGGGAGTAGCCTCCCTCTTCGGTGACAGCATCCTCGTCGGCAAGCTGAAGGACGTGATCAGCTGGGGGCGCAAGTACAGCCTCTGGCCCACGCCCTTCGCCACCGCCTGCTGCGGCATCGAGTACATGTCGGTGATGGCGGCCCGCAACGACCTGGGGCGTTTCGGTGCCGAGCGTCAGTCCTTCAGCCCCCGGCAGGCGGACCTGCTGATCGTCATCGGAACCATCTGCCTGAAGGCCCGCCCGGTGCTGAGGAAGGTGTGGGAGCAGATGCCCGATCCGAAGTGGTGCATCAGCATGGGCGCATGCGCCTCCTCGGGGGGCATGTTCGACGTCTACAGCGTCTCACAGGGGGTGGACGACTTCATCCCCGTAGATGTGTTCGTCCCGGGATGTCCCCCCCGCCCCGAGATGCTGCTCCACGCCCTGATACTGCTCCAGGAGAAGATCCAGGGAACCCCGGGGATCGGCCACGAGGAGCGCACCTGGATCCGGCGGCAGGTCCAGGGGGAGGTCGACCGCCAGTGGCAGGAGAAGATGGCCGAGCAGCAGGCCCGCATGGCGGAGCAGGGGCTGACCGCCGTCGAGATCCCGGGACTGGAGTCGTGAGCGGCATGGAGACCCGCGAGACCTACAGGAACACCATGGAGGACCGGCCCGAACGCCCTCCCCTGCCCTGGGAGCAGCAGGTCATCGACGCGGTCCAGGACGCGGCGGGCGAGGCCCTCATCGATGTCTGGCTCGGCCCGGACATGCCGGTGCTGCTCATCCACTCCCATGGCATCCGCGACGTGGCCCCCGCCCTGGCCGACGCCGGACCGGATGCCGCCTTCCCTCACCTGCTGGACGTGACCGCGGTGGACTACTCCGCCTACAAGGACCCGAGGCCGGAGCGCTTCTCGGTGGTCTGGCACTTCCTGGACCGCAGGCGGGGACGCCGGGTCCGGGTGAAGTCGTTCGTGGCCGAAGGCACCTCCGTCCCCTCCCTGGCCGGGAGCCACCCCGCGGCCGACTGGGGTGAGCGGGAGGTCTTCGACATGATGGGGATCCCCTTCAGCGGCCACCCGAACCTGGTGCGGATCCTCATGCCCGAGGACTACGAGGGACACCCCCAGCGCAAGGACTTCCCGACCCAGGGCCCCGATCGCGGCAAGCCGATCCACGGTGAGATCCTGGGCAACAAGCCCCTCACCTCGTGGAAGGAACTCCATGAGATCTAGGATCGAGGCGAGCGCATGACACGGAAGACCGATCGCGAGCGCCTGCGGGAGCTGGAGGCCGCGAGCCTCCACTGGGAGTCGGTGCCCCCCGAGGTCGATCTCTACGAGGAGGAGGCCCAGGAGGACCGGGTGGTCATGAACCTGGGGCCCTACCATCCCGCCATGCACGGGGTCCTCCACAACATCGTCACCCTCGAGGGCGAGAAGATCGTGGAGGTGGATCCCCACATCGGCTACCTCCACCGGGCCTTCGAGAAGCTGGGCGAGGTCTACTCCTACACCCAGTTCCTCACCTGCGTGGACCGGATGAACTACGTCTCCGCCCCCATGAACAACGTGGGCTGGCTCCTGGCGGTGGAGGACATGATGGGGATCGAGGCCCCGCCCCGCGCCCAGTACGTGCGGACCATCATCGTGGAACTCTCCCGCATCATGGACCACCTGGTGAGCATGGGGATCCTCGGGGTCGACCTGGGGGCCTTCACCGGCTTCCTCTGGTTCTTCCACGAGCGGGAGCGTCTCTACCAGATCCTCGAGAAGCAGACCGGGGCGCGCCTGACTACCGCCTTCGGCCGCATCGGGGGCCTGGCCCGGGACGTCCCCATGGACTTCGTGGACGACGTCCGGGACTTCGTGCAGCGCTTCCCCGACACCTGGAAGGACTTCGACGACGTCCTGAGCAGGAACCGGATCTTCATGGACCGCACCCAGGGGGTGGGCGCGATCAGCGCCGAGAAGGCCCTGGACTGCGGCTTCACCGGCCCGAACCTCCGGGCGGCGGGGGTGCCGTACGACGTCCGGAAGGACACCCCCTACATGGCGTACGAGGACTTCGATTTCCAGGTCCCCACCGGCGAGCGAGGGGACACGTGGGACCGCTACACCGTACGCATGCGTGAGATGCTGGAGAGCCTGAAGATCGTGGACCAGGCGGTGGAGAACATCCCCGAGGGGCCCTACCGGGTGGAGGACCCCAAGGTGAGCCTTCCCGAGAAGAAGGACACCTACACGAAGATGGAGAGCATGATCCACCACTTCAAGCTGGTCATGCACGGCGTCCGCCCCCCAGCCGGGGAGTTCTACTCCTCCAGCGAGGCGGCCAACGGGGAGCTCGGCTTCTTCATCGTGAGCGACGGCGGGATGAACCCCTACCGGGTCCACGTCCGGCGTCCCTGCTTCTACTATTACAGCGCCGTACCCGAGCTGCTCGTCGGGGGGACCATCTCCGACGCCATCGCCGTCATCTCGAGCCTGAACGTCATCGCCGGGGAGCTGGACTGCTGATGCCCTCCTTCTCACAGCAGGCACGGGAGCGGATCGAGGCCATGCGCGAGGAATACCCGGATGCCCGCAGTCTGCTCATCCCCGTCCTTAAGATCGCCCAGCAGGAGTTCGGTCACCTGGATGAGGAGACCCTGGCCTACGTGGGCTCGGTCCTCGACCTGCCCGCCTCGGTGGTGGCCGGGGCGGCCACCTTCTACCACAACTTCCATGTACGCCCCCGGGGGAAGCACCTCGTGAGTGTCTGCCGCACCCTCTCCTGCGAGCTGGCGGGGGCGGGCGAGGTGAGCCGGCGGCTCCAGGAGCTGCTGGACATCCGCCCCGGCGAGACGAGTGCGGACGGGCTCATCACCCTCCATGAGGTGGAATGCCTGGCCTGCTGCGGTACCGCACCGGCCGTGCAGATCGACTTCGAGTACTTCGAGTCCTTCTCTCCCGACCGGTGGGAGGAAGTCCTCGCCGCCCTCCGGGCCGGGGAATGGCCCGAGGGGGGCTCCGGCGTGCCCGGCGGCCCGGTGGAGGAGACGGCCCCGACGCCCGGGGCCCGGCCGAGCGTCGAAGGGGGCCCGGGATGAGCGAGGTCTACCGTGCCCGGGCCGACCAGCCCCCCATCCTCATGAGGCCCGAAGCGCTCGAGGGCATCCACACCCTGGAGGCCTATCGGGAGCGGTCCGAGGGCTACCGGGGCCTGGAGAAGGTACTGAAGGAGGCCACACCGGCCGAGGTCACCGAGGAGGTCAAGGACTCGGGACTCAGGGGCCGGGGCGGCGCGGGCTTCCCCGCCGGTCAGAAGTGGAGCTTCATCCCCGAGGGGACCGACCGGCCCGTCTACGTGGTATGCAACGCGGACGAGGGGGAGCCGGGCACCTTCAAGGACCGGTGGCTGCTGCGGAACGACCCGCACCAGCTCATCGAGGGGATCCTCATCGCCGCCTATGCGATCGACTCGAAGAAGGCCTTCGTCTACATGCGGGACGAGTTCTCGAAGGAGGCCGAGCGTTTCCGGGCCTGCCTGAAGGAGGCCCGAGACGCCGGCTACCTGGGCGAGGACATCCTGGGGAGCGGCTTCTCCTGCGAGATCACCCTCTTCATGGGGGCCGGGGCGTACATCTGCGGGGAGGAGACCGCCCTGCTCAACAGCCTGGAGGGCAAGCGCGGCTATCCCCGGGTCCGTCCCCCCTTCCCCGCCCTGCAGGGCCTCTACGGATGCCCCACGGTGGTGAACAACGTGGAGACCCTCAGCAACCTCCCCCACATCGCACGCAACGGCGGGGAGTGGTATGCCTCGTACGGCACCAAGTCGAGCACCGGAACGCGCCTGTTCAGCGTGAGCGGACGGGTGGCCCGTCCCGGGGTCTACGAAGTGGAACTGGGCGTGGGGTGGTCCGAACTGCTGGATGACCTGGCCGGGGGACCCTCACGGGGATACCCCTTCAAGGCCATCTTCCCCGGCGGTTCCTCCACCCCCGTCGTGACGGCCCGGGAGGCGGCCGAAGGGAAGATCGACTTCGAGTCCGCCATGGACATGGGCACCTTCCTGGGCTCGGGGGGCACCATCGTGCTGGACGAGGGGGACGACATGGTGGACGTGGCCCTCAACGTCTCCCGGTTCTACGAGAACGAGACGTGCGGCCAGTGCACCCCCTGCAGGGAGGGCTGCCGCTGGATGGTGCGGATCATCCGCGGCATCCACGAGGGGACGGCCTCCTCGAAGGACATCGAACTGCTGCTGGACGTGGCGGGGCACATCAAGGGGAACACGATCTGCGCCTTCGGCGATGGGGCCGCGGACCCCATCGCGGCCACGGTCCGGAAGTTCCGGCCCGAGTTCGAGGCACGTGTCGGCGTCCCTGCCGGCGAGGGGGGGACGGCATGATCCGGGGACCCAAGAAGACGCTCAAGTCGCACATGGGGTCCGGGGAGCAGCCCGTGGTGCGGCTCCCCCGGGGGGAGGAGGAGGTCACCCTCACCATCGACGGCCGGGAGGTCACGGTCCCGAAGGGCACGAAGATCCTCACCGCCGCCCTGCACGCCGGCATCAAGGTCCCCTACTTCTGCTACCACCCCGGGCTGAGCCCGGAGGGGAACTGCCGGATGTGCCTGGTGGAGATCGAGGGGAGCCGGAAGCTGGAGCCCTCCTGCACCATGCCGGTTCGGGAGGGGATGTCGGTGCGCACCGACACCGGGGAGGTGGAGGAGGCCCGCCGGGGGGTCATGGAGTTCCTCCTTCTCAACCATCCCCTCGACTGCCCCTGGTGCGACAAGGCCGGGGAGTGCATGCTCCAGGACAACTCCTTCGATCACGGACCCGGGATCGCCCGTCACGAGGTCATCAAGAGGACCTATCCCACAAAGGATTTCAGCGATCGCCTGAAGATGTACATGAACCGATGCATCCACTGCACCCGGTGCGTGCGGTTCCTGAGGGAGATCGAGGGCGGGGAGGAGTTCAGCCTCTACCAGCGGGGTGCCTACGTGGACGTGGGCACCTACATCGAGCACAACCTGAGCAGCAACTACCAGGGCTGCCTGGCGGATGTGTGCCCGGTGGGGGCCCTGGTCACCAAGCCCTTCCTCTACCGGGCCCGGGTCTTCGACCTGGAGGCCCAGTCCTCTGTCTGCACCATGTGCAGCGCCGGCTGTTCGATCTATGTGGACCGGAAGCAGAACCGCGCGGTCCGGCTCCGTCCCCGCCCCAACCTGGACGTGAACGACTGGTGGATGTGCGATATCGGCCGCTTCGAGTTCGAGTGGGCCGAGACCGACCGTCTCGACGAGCCGATGAAGGAGGCGGGGGGCGCGGCCGAGGGGGAGAAGGTCGTCATCACGTGGGAAGAGGCTCTCTCCACCGCGGCCAGCGCCCTCGAGCGAGCGGGGGAGAAGGGCACCCTGGGGGGCATCGTCTCCGCGGCCGCATCGTGCGAGGAGACCTGGCTCTTCCGCCGCCTCATGGAGGGCCTGGGCGGCCGCTTCGCTCCCTGGTACACCGACGAGGGGCGCATCGACCCGGCCGAGAAGACCGATTTCCTGCACCGGCAGGACCCCAACCCCAACACGCTGGGGATGGAGGCCGCGCTGGGGGGATGGGAGGACCTGGAGGACCTGGTCCATGCCGTGGAGACCGGCGTGGTCACCACGCTCTTCCTGCTGGGCGCCGTGCTCACCGACGAACTCGCTGCGAGGCTGAGCAGCGCCGAGGAGGTCATCGTCCTCTCCAGCCACCACACCCCGGCGGCGCGGGCCGCCACCCTGGCGCTGCCCGGTGCGGTCTGGCTCGAGAAGGAAGGCACCTTCGTGAACGGGGACGGTCACCTCCAGCGCTTCCTGAAGGCCCTGGACATCGAGACCTCCGCCCAGCCCGAGGCGGCGGTGCTCAGCACCCTGCTCGAGCGCACCGGGACCGGCGGGCCGTACGAAGACACGGAAGAGGCCTTTGCGGAACTGGCCCGGGGAGCGGAGGCCTTCGAAGGCCTGAACTACGCCGACATCCCGCCCAACGGCTATCGCCTCTCATCCGGGGTGCCCGGCCTCGACGGTCAGCCCGACCATCCGGGAGACGACGTGAATTCCTCGGCGGAGCCGGGATCATGAGCGAGGGACTCCTCATCCTCCTCATCGACGCGGTGAAGGTCCTCCTCTTCCTGAGCATCCTCATGGCGGGGATCGCCTATACCACCTTCTTCGAGCGGCGCTTCGCCGCGTTCTTCCAGGGGCGTCAGGGTCCCAACCGGGCAGGTCCCTGGGGTCTGCTCCAACCGCTGGCCGACGGCATCAAGTTCATGTTCAAGCAGGACTTCGTGCCGGAGTTCGCCGACCGCTTCCTCTACCGGCTGGCACCGGTGGCGGTCTTCGTCCCGGCCCTGATCCTCATCGGCGTGATCCCCTTCGGCCCGGGACTGCCCCTCGGTGAGCGCCTGATCCCGATGCAGATCGCCGACCCCAGTTTCGGGGCCCTCTACTTCTTCGCCGTCGCCTCCTTCGGGGTCTACGGGGTGATGATGGCGGGCTGGGGCTCGAACAACAAATACAGCATCTTCGGGGGGATGCGGGCCGCCGCCATGATGATCTCGTACGAGGTGGCCCTGGGGCTGGCGGCCCTCTCCCTCTTCCTGGTTGCGGGTACGGTCCACATGTCCACCATCGTGGGGCAGCAGGCCTCTTTCGGGGACTGGCTGATCTGGAGGCAGCCCCTGGGGTTCATCCTCTTCACCGTGGCCGCGGCCGCCGAGACCCACCGGATCCCCTTCGACCTCCCGGAAGCAGAGCAGGAACTGGTGGGGGGGTTCATGACCGAATACGGGTCGATGCAGCTCGGCCTCTTCCAGATGAGCGAGTACGCCCACACCATCGCCGTCAGCGCGCTCCTGGTCGCCCTCTACATGGGGGGCTGGTACTTCCCGGGACTGGCGGCGCTCGAGGGCAGCCCCCTGCTCTACTGGCTGGCGGGCACGGCGGTCATGGCGGCCAAGACCGCCTTCTTCGTCTTCGTCTTCATATGGGTCCGGTGGACGATCCCCCGGTTCCGGTTCGATCAGCTCATGCGGCTGGGGTGGAAGGTCCTGCTGCCCCTGACCCTGGTCAACCTCCTCGTGACCGCGCTCCTGCTGCTGATCTAGGATGTGATGCATCATGCCCGTTGAGATACCGAAGCCGAAGCACGGGTTCCGCCGGGAGATGAGCCTCTGGGAGCGTCTCTATCTCCCCGCCATCTTCCGCGGGCTCAGGGTGACGATGAAGCACTTCTTCGGTCCCCGCTGGACCATCCAGTGGCCCGACGAAGAGGTGGAGGTCTCCCCCCGCTTCCGGGGGCTGCACGTGCTGAAGCGGGACGAGATGGGCCGGGAGCGCTGCACCGCCTGTTTCCTCTGCGCCTACGTCTGTCCCGCCAACGCCATCTACATCGAGGCGGCCGAGGCGGAGCCGGACGAGCGGCATCTCTACGCCGAGGAGAAGTACGCGAAGACCTATGAGATCAACATGCTCCGCTGTATCTTCTGCGGGTTCTGCCAGGAGGCATGCCCCTGCGGAGCGGTCTACCTCGAAGGGCAGTGGGAGTCCTCCGACTTCGACCTCGACCACTTCATCTACGGCAAAGACCGCCTTCTGGAAGCGGAGGGCAGCCCCTTGAAGTTCCCGGAGTAGCGCCATGCCGACCTGGCTCTTCCTCATACTCGCAGCCGTGGCCGTGGCAGGGGCCGGGGTGGTGGTGCTCCACCGCAACCCGGTGAAGAGCGCCCTCTCCCTGGTGGTGGTCCTGTTCACCCTGGCCGTCCTCTACCTGGGGCTGAGCGCCTCCTTCCTGGCCGTCATCCAGGTGCTGGTCTACGCCGGCGCGGTGATGGTGCTCTTCCTCTTCGTGCTCTTCCTGCTGAACGTGGGGGTGGAGAGTCCCTTCTCCACCCGCCTGAACCGGCGCCTGACCGCGGGCCTGGTGGGCATCCTCATGGGTCTGACCCTGGCCGGGGCGTTCCTGGTCCGCGGTTCCGTGGATCCCGCCGCCGCCGGGGGTCCCCCGGTCTCCGAGGAGTTCGGCACCATCGAGGCCGTCGGAGAACTCCTCTTCACCCGCTATATCCTCCCCTTCGAACTCCTGAGCGTGCTCCTGCTGGTTGCCATCGTCGGAGCGGTCATCGCCGCCCGGCCCCGCTGGCCGGTGCCGAAGGTGCCCGATGAGCTGTGGCCCGAAGGACTCCGGCCGGGCGGCGCCACCTACACCTCGGGCGGAGAGGTCCAGGGACCCGCGGAGGATGCCGCAGGGGACCGGAGAGAGGGAGGGGACGCCTGATGGGACTCACCGGCTGCCTGGTCCTGAGCGCGCTGCTCTTCGCCATCGGGGTCTCCGGCGTGCTGCTGAGGCGCAACGCGGTGGTCATCATCATGAGCGTCGAGCTCATGCTGAACGCCGCCAACCTCGCCCTGGTGTCATTCAGCCGCTACCTGCCCGGGCATGACGGCCAGGTGCTGGCCTTCATCGTCATCGCCGTGGCAGCCGCCGAGGCCGCGGTGGGCCTGGCCCTGGTGGTCCAGGTCGCCCGCAGCAGGGGCACCGTGGACGTGGACGACCTCACACTCCTGAGAGGCTGATCGTGGAGACCGCCCTCACACTCGTCCTGCTCTTCCCCCTGGCTGGGATCTTCTTCGGCCTCCTGCTGGGAAGACGCCTGCCCGAGAGGGTGCTGGGATGGACCTCCTCCCTGCTGGTGGGCGCCTCCTTCGTCTCCGCGGTGCTGGCGGTACGCGGACTGGGTACCGCTCACCCCGAGACCGGGGGCATCCGGGTCGGGCTCTTCGAGTGGATGAGCGCCGGGGGCTTCGGCGTGGACGCCGCCCTCTGGCTCGACCCCCTGAGCGCGGTCATGGTCCTCATGGTCACCGGCGTCTCCTTCCTCATCCATGTCTACTCCATCGGCTACATGCACGGGGACGAGGGGTTCGGCCGCTACTTCACCTACCTGAACCTCTTCACCTTCGCCATGCTGCTGCTGGTACTGGGTGATTCCCTGGCCCTGCTCTTCGTGGGCTGGGAAGGTGTGGGGCTCTGTTCCTACCTCCTCATCGGGTTCTGGTTCCAGAAGGACAGCGCCGCCGATGCCGGTCAGAAGGCCTTCATCGTGAACCGGATCGGGGACGCGGCCTTCATCGTCGGCATGCTCCTCCTCGTGGCGCTCTTCGGCACGCTGGACATCCAGCACATCCTCCACGAGGCCCCGGAGGTCTTCACCACCGGCGGGGCCACCCTCGTGGTCCTGCTCCTCTTCGTCGGGGCCACCGGGAAGAGCGCCCAGATCCCCCTCCATATCTGGCTCCCCGACGCCATGGAGGGCCCCACGCCGGTGTCGGCCCTCATCCACGCCGCCACCATGGTGACCGCCGGCGTCTACCTGCTGGCCCGGATGGCCCCGGTCCTCCTCCTCACCCCCGCGGCCATGACCGTCGTGGCCGTCGTGGGCGTGGTCACGGCCCTGCTCCTCGGGAGCGTGGGACTGGCCCAGCATGACATCAAGCGGGTGCTGGCCTACAGCACCATCAGCCAGCTGGGCTTCATGTTCCTGGCCATCGGCGTGGGCGCCTTCGCCGTGGCCGTCTTCCACCTCGTCATGCACGCCTTCTTCAAGGCGCTCCTCTTCATGGGGGCCGGGAGCGTCATGCACGCCCTCGGGGACCGCCAGGACATGCGGGAGATGGGCGGACTGAAGGAGCATCTCCCCGTCACCCATATCACGATGCTGGCAGCGGGGCTGGCCCTGGCGGGCATCCCCATCTTCGCCGGATTCTTCAGCAAGGACGAGATCCTCTACGAGGCGTGGGCGGGGCCCAACGGTTCCCCCCTCCTCTGGGTGCTGGGGGCCGTCGCCGCGGTCATCACCGCCCTCTACATCTTCCGGCTCCTCTACCTCACCTTCTACGGCGGGAGCCGGGTACCCGAGGGCGTCGTCCCCCACGAATCCCCGCCGGTCATGACCGTGCCCCTGGTCGTGCTGGCCTTCCTCTCCACCGTCGGGGGCTTCAGCGGGCTGCCCGAGGTGTTCGGCGGCGGGGCGTGGTTCCAGGCTTACGTGGGGAGGGCGGTGGGCACGGCGGGGCACGGAGCCGCCGAGGCCGCCGCCCACGGCGGTACCGGCCTGCAGATCGCCCTCATGGTCGCCAGTGTGCTTCTGGCCCTCACCGGGTGGCTCATCGCCCGCCGCTGGTATGCCGCCGACCCCTATCCCGAGACCCCGGCCGCGGCCGCACCGGGCCTGTGGGGGGTACTGAAGCAGAAGTTCTACTTCGACGAGGTCTACTTCCTCTTCGTGGTCACACCCCTCCGGGGGGCCAGCAAGTGGTTCTATCGCGTGCTGGACGTGGCGGGCATCGATGCCGCCGTCCGGGGTGCCGGGAGTACCACGACGGTCATCGGCCGCTGGGTGGCGGGACTCCAGCGGGGACACGTCGGTTCGTACGCGCTGGCACTGGCCGCTGGGGCCGTGGTGCTGCTGCTGTTCGTCATCATCTAGGGAGTCACGGGAGCGATGAACCCAGAAGAACTCACAGCGGGACAGCAGCTCATCCAGCTCCTCTGGGGCCACTGGCTCTCCTGGATGCTGCTGGTCCCGGTCGTGGGGGCCGGCCTGACCGTGCTCCTCCCGAAGGAGCGCAAGGGGCTGCTGAAGGGGGTCGGCCTGACCGCTTCCCTGGCCGTTTTGGGCCTGGCCGTGGGGATGTGGCTGGGATTCGATCCCGCCGCGGAGCACTTCCAGTTCGTGGAGCTGATGCGGTGGATCCCCGCCATCGGGGCCACCTACCACCTGGGCATCGACGGCATGAGCATGCTGCTCGCCGCCCTCACCGCCCTCCTCACCCCCCTCGCCCTGCTGGGCACCTGGACCGCCGTCGAGGAGAAGGTGAAGGGCTTCGTGGTCTGTCTGCTCCTGCTGGAGACGGGGATGCTGGGGGTCTTCTTCGCCCGGGACCTCTTCCTCTTCTATCTCTTCTGGGAGGCCATGCTCATCCCCATGTACCTCCTCATCGGGGTCTGGGGCGGGCCGCGCAGGGTGTACGCGGCGATGAAGTTCATCCTCTACACCCTCGTGGGCTCCTTCCTCATGCTGGTGGCCATCCTGGTCCTCTACTTCATGCACGCCCGGCTGGCCGGGGGCTATACCTTCGACATCGCCGCGCTGGAGCAGTTCACCGTGCCCGCGGGGGCCCAGACCTGGCTCTTCCTGGCCTTCGCCCTGGCCTTCGCCATCAAGGTGCCGCTGTGGCCGCTGCACACGTGGCTCCCCGACGCCCACGTGGAGGCACCCACGGCCGGGTCGGTCATCCTGGCCGGGGTGCTCCTGAAGATGGGGATCTACGGCCTGCTCCGGTTCGCCCTGCCCTTCTTCCCGGTGGCCGCCACCCTGGCCGTGCCCTGGATCGGGGCCCTGGCCATCATCGGGATCCTCTACGGCGGACTGGTGGCGTGGGTCCAGAAGGACATCAAGAGTCTGGTGGCCTACTCCAGCGTGGCACACCTGGGTTTCGTGGTCCTCGGCATCTTCAGCCTGAACGGCACCGGCCTGAGCGGCAGCATGATCCAGATGATCAACCACGGCCTGAGCACCGGGGCGCTCTTTCTGCTGGTGGGCTTCATCTACGAACGGCGCCACACACGCGACATCCACGAGTTCGGCGGGCTCGCGAAGGTCATGCCCCTCTTCGCCGCCCTGCTCCTGGTCACCGCGTTCGCCAGCGCCGGGCTCCCCGGCCTGAACGGGTTCGTGGGTGAGTTCCTCATCCTCATCGGGGCCTTCAAGGCCAGCCCGTGGCTGGCGGTCCCCGCCGTTCCCGGGGTGATCGTGGCGGCGCTCTACCTGCTGCGCCTGCTCCGCGGGGTGCTCTTCGGCCCGATCCGGAACGAGGCGAACCGCGGCCTGCGCGACCTGGGCTGGCGCGAGACGATGGCCGTGGTCCCGCTGGTGCTCTTCATGGTCTGGATCGGGGTCTATCCGAAGCCGTTCCTGGAACCGCTCGAACCGGTCGCCCGCAGGATCGAGGCCCGGATGGAGTCGGTACGGCCCGCCCCCAGACCCATCCCCCCCGGGGAGCAGATCGTCGACCCCTCCGAGGATCCCGACCACGAGCAGGCCCATGAGGCCGGAGGGGTGCAGTGATGTTCGAGGGTCTCTACTCCTGGTCCGCGGTCACTCCCGCCCTGGTCGTCCTGGGTACCGCCGTGCTGGTGCTCATGGTCGACCTCCTCGTCCGTCCCGGCAGCCGCCTGATCCCATGGCTGGCCGGAGCCGGGCTGCTGGCGGGCTTCCTGGTGAGCCTGGCCATGCAGGGGACCCGTGAGACCGCCTTCAGCGGCGCCTGGAGGCTGGACCCCTACGCCCTCTTCTTCTATGCCCTCTTCTGCGCCGCGGGCGCGGTCACCGTGGTCCTCTCCGGGGCCCACGAGGAACGGCAAGGCCGCTTCCCCGGCGAGTACTACGCCCTGCTCCTCTTCAGCGTGGTGGGCATGATGGCCATGGCCAGTGCCGAGGACCTCATCACGCTGATCCTGGGGCTGGAGACCATGAGCCTGCCTGCCTACGTGCTGGTGGGGCTGAACCGCCCCGACCGCCGCACCTCGGAGGGTGCGGTGAAGTACTTCCTGCTGGGCGCTTTCGCCAGCGCCTTCCTGCTCTACGGCACCGCGCTGATCTACGGCGCCGCCGGGGCCACCGACTTCGAGACCCTGGGGAGCTACCTCACCGCCGCAGGCGGGAGCCCGGGCCCGCTCTTCGGGGCCGGCGCGGTCATGCTGCTGGTGGGTCTGGGGTTCAAGGTGGCCGCGGTCCCCTTCCACATGTGGGCCCCCGACGCCTACCAGGCGGCTCCCACCCCCATCACCGCCTTCATGGCCACCGCCATCAAGGCCGCCGGTTTCGCCGCGATGGTCCGCATCTTCGGCCTGCTCTTCGCCTACCCGGCGGCGGGCTACCACGACCTGGTCTACGCCCTCGCCGTGCTCTCAATGATCGTGGGGAACTTCGGTGCCCTGATGCAGGCGAACCTCAAGCGCATGCTGGCCTACTCCAGCGTGGCTCACGTGGGCTACCTGCTTGTGGCTCTGGTGGCCAGCCGGCCCCTCGTGAGCACCCAGGCCGGCACCAGCGTGCTCTTCTACCTCACCGGGTACGCCCTGATGACACTCGGGGCCTTCGCGGTCATGGTCATGGTGCAGGGGGGCGCCGACCGCCGGGAGACCCTGCCCGACTGGGCGGGCCTCTCCAGCCGGAGCCCGGGCCTGGCCCTGGCCATGGCCCTCTTCATGATCAGCCTCTCGGGCATCCCCGGGACGGTGGGCTTCTTCGGCAAGTTCTACGCCTTCGGGGCCGCGGTCCAGACCGGCTACATCGGCCTGGCCGTGCTGGGGGTGCTGACCAGCGTGGTGGGGGTCTACTACTACCTGCGGGTGGTGGTGTACATGTACATGAGGCCGGCCGAGAAGTCGTACGAGGTCTACCCCCGCCCCCTGGCCGGACGCCTGACGGCCGGTATCCTGGCGGTGGCGGTCCTCTATGCGGGCATCTTCCCCCAGAGCCTCCTCCAGGCCGCCCGGACCGCGTTCCTGAGCCTCTTCTAGCGACCTTCCGCCCGCTCGAGACCCGCCGGGACCGCCTGTGCCGGGCCCATGCGCATGATCGAAGACCGCATGTCGCTCGACGAGCTGTTGCACCTCGCCCGCAAGGTGGAGGATGCAGCCATCAGGGACCGGACCGCTCAGCGCACCGGCCTTCTATGACCTGCTTCACCGCTTCATCCGCCGCTCCGGTCTTCTCGACGCGCTCGATCTCCGCTCCATCCAGGGCGCGTGCCAGGTTCCGCCCGAACTGTTCGGCGATGTAGTGCGTCACCTTCCGATCTTTCAGTATACGAGCGATATGCGGCCCGGCACGCCGGGTCGGCAGGCCCCTGTTCTCGAAAACCTCGATGAGGCCGCCTTCGTGATCGAAGATCAGGATGTACGGCGCACGAGACGCCTCCTTGCTGATCTTCGCGCCGGCCTCTCGTCCGGTGGACGCCACACCGAATCTTGCGGTATCGGCCTCGGCGCCTGAGAACGACAGGAGCGCGATGGCAGTGAGAACGAATACGTCCATGCGGTGTTCCCCTCTTTTCGGATCCAGGGACGATGAGCCCTGCATCATCCAGTGTAGTGATCTGTGGGATGAACGCAACGACGCCGGCCAGGAGCTCTCTCGACCGGCGTGAAACACAGATTCCAGGATGAACTCCTGGGGGCGCTACGACCTGGGCGGCGACGGAGGGACCTCCTCCCTGACGCTGGATGCTTCCGGGAACTTCTCGGTGGAGATCACTCCTCCGGGCGGCTCGGTGGAAACCGACACCGGGACCATCACCGTCGTGGGCGACATGCTGAAGATCTACAGCGCCGGGGATATGCGCACCACAGCGGCCCACTACGTGCTCGTGGACGCCAACACGCTCCAGATCACCAGCAACGATGAGTCGGACGATTTCGATGGCGACGAGACCGATGAGTCCGCCGTCATGTATCTCGCTCTGATTAAGCAGTAGCCGGCAGGCGAACCGGCATCACACAGGTGGTGAGTCCCGATAACTGCGGGTCCCACCAGGTCGCTAACGCCCTGCCCGTTCCACCGGGCAGCCCCTCCACGCTCGTTGAGCGGCTGTTCAGGTTGCGCTCGCCTCCCGAGGGTGAAACAATCGACAGCAACGGGGCAAGAAATGAGGAAAGGCAGCGCAGCTACAATAACGAGCCCCTGGCGGCCGACCTGACTGTGAATCACATCTCCTGGCAGCTGGATGACGACACCGCTCAGGCGCTGGACAGCACCGACCTGACCATGGAGGCGCCCGTCCTGGACGACTGGGAGTCCGTCTTCGGTCTCACCATCACCGGTTTCGATCCCGCAGACGAATCCAGGGACTACATGATCCGCGCCCATGTCACGGAGTGCACGCTGGTCGGCGGCTGAGCGGCACCGGAGGTCCTTTGAGGGGGATCCCCCTCATTCGCGTCCCTCTCAACGGGCTCTCCCCTGCCGTCCACGCGGTAGAAGTCCAGGACCGGCTCTATCCCGGTCCAGGTGAAGATCCCCTGCTCGGGCAGGAAGTCGGTGACGGGGCGCCCGGTATAGGGCATCAACACCGGGAACTGCTGCCCGTCGCCCCCGTGGGAAGCTCCCCCGAAGGGGACCCGTCTCGTACGAAGGACCGCGGCTGTATCGGCGGTGATTCGGAGTTCCCGGGGGGGGGGTACCGGATGAACCGGGTGTCCTGCGTCGTCACAGGCTGTTAGCTTGGGGCCCGATGCACACGTGCGCACCGTCCGGGGATCGGAGCATGACCAGGTGAAGAAGGAATTCCTCCCGGGCTGGGGTCTGATGCTCCTGGTCGGTGTGAGTGCCAACCTGCTTTCGGGCCTGGTCGAGGTCGGCGGCCGTCATCCCGTCGAACCGGTCGTCGTCGCCATCCTGCTCGGCATTCTGCTGCGCAACACCGGCCTGGTCCCCGGTGCCTGCCGGCCGGGGATCCGTGCCTTCGAGAAGGTCCTCATCCTGGGCATCGTGCTGATCGGGGCGGCCCTCGATTTCCGGGCGATCGTCTCGCAAGGCCTCGCCATCCTGCTGATCGTCCTCGTCACCATGTCCACCGGCCTGGTGGTCATCTACGGGCTGGCCCGGCTCCTCAAACTGCCGAGAGGCCTCTCGGTGCTGCTCACGGTGGGTACTACGGTCTGCGGCGGTACTGCGATCGCTGTGACCGCACCCCTCATCCGTGCACGGGAGGAGGAGACCACCTATGCAGTAGGTACGATCGCCCTTTGGGGGCTCATCGCCATCCTGGTCTACCCCAAGCTCGGCCAGGTCCTGGGAGCAGGCGATCTCACCTTCGGTGTGTTCGCCGGGACGGCGATCCACTCCACCCCCCAGGTGGTGGGGGCCGGGTTCATCTTCTCCGAGCTGGCGGGCAGGACGGCGACAGCGGTGAAGCTTGTGCGGAACGTCTTCATGGTGCCCATCGCGCTGCTCATCGCGGTCTGGTACGGCCGACGGTTCCTCGCGGCGGCAGGAGACCGCGGTTCCCGAGTGGACATCGCCCGCGCCTTCCCCTGGTTCCTCTTCGGCTATTTCATCATGGCCGGTCTGAACACCGCAGGGCTCTTCCCACCGGATACGGTATCCGCCTTCGATTCGGCAGGGCGCTTTCTCATCCTGCTCGGCCTGGCCGGGATCGGACTGAACACCGTGTTCAGCGCCTTCCAGACGGTGGGGTTCAAACCGCTCGTTGTCGGACTCCTGGGGTCGGTCGTCGTGGCCGGCAGCAGCATCCTGCTCATCATCCTCCTGCTCTGACCTGCAGCGTCTCCTCGTACCGGCGACCCCGTGGAGAGGACCTCCCAGGTGGGCCGAGCCCGTAGCACGGCACTTCCTGTGATCGCAATCAGCTGCTCCGGGGGCGGCGCTTCCGGCTTTTCCCAGCCGCACCTTTCCTTGGTGCGTTTCGTTTCCATGGGGAATCCTCCAGCCACCGCATCGCTGCGTTCCCCGATCGCCCGTTCGCTTGATGCCGCCACATGTTTGGAGGTCCCCATGCCCGGATTCCTTTACATCCACCGCCTGCCTCGCCTGCTTATCGCGAGCGCAGCCGCAGTGATCGCGTTGGCCTCGATCGGCTGTTCCGCGGACCGGGCCCCTGCGACCTATACCGACGGCCGGCTGGCGTTTGTGGCCAACATAGGATCCGGCAGTGTGACGGTGATCGATCTTGAGCGCCGGGAGGTGATTCGCAGCATTCCCACCGGCGCCGGCGCCGAGGGGGTGGCCGTCACACCTGACGGATCGGAAGTCTGGATCACCAACCGCTCGGCCAATACGGTCACCGTACTTGACGCCGCAAGCCTCGAGGTGCTGGCCACCATTCCCTCGACCGATTTCCCGATCCGGGTGGTGTTCACTCCCGACGGGAAGCGGGCGCTGGTGACCAATGCCCGCTCGGGGCAGTTGCGCATCTTCGAGACAGCCACCCGCCGGGAAACTGCGGTCATTTCGCTGGAGCTTGGAGGTACGACCATGGAAGGACGTATCTTCCAGTTCGAAGGGAGTGCGGTACCGATCGGCATACTGGTCACCCCCGATAGCCGCATCGCCTACATCGCGGCCTCCAACGCCGACTTGGTGGTCGAAATCGATCAGCAGGACCATGAGGTCAAGCGCCTCTTCCCCACCGGGCTCGAACCGGACGGCATGGCTTTGGTCCCCAGAAAGTAGAGGTGCCGCATTCGGGTGCAGGAGATCACCGGCCGCAGCAGGCAGCGGAAACGGTCGTCGCAGGATCCTTTGAAAGAACCCCCCTGGTCCTGCATCAGGTACAGCGGGTTGTTCCCGCAGGCTCTGGGTCGGTAGGCCGCGCTCACCTGGGGGGGCCTCGAAGTATCGCCGTCGGGTCTCCGCGGTGACGCACAGGTCGGGCACAGGCATCACGGCCTCCCGGATCAGCTCCCCTTCCAGGTCGAGCTGCTGGATCCGGTAGTCCCCGGAGGTGACGACTCAGACCGTCCCGGAGCCGGGCGGGTCCTGCCCGGGCGGCCTGCCCTTCTTCGGGCTTGCCAGGCGGGCCGTCTGCTGTTCCTTGCTCATACGGTCGCTCTGTCCCCCCCCACCATCTCCAGAGAGGTCACCAGCATGGAACCGGACGAAGGACTCATCCCGCCCCTGAGCGAACGCTGGAGCCCCCGCATCTTCTCCTCCCGGCCGGTGGATGCGGGGAAGGTCGCACGCTTCCTCCAGGCCGCCCGATGGGCCCCCTCCTCCTTCAACGAACAGCCGTGGCGCTTCCTGTTGACCCGCAAAGGAGAGGAGGCGTTCGATGCGCTCTCGGGCACCATGAGCGAGAACAACCGAACGTGGGCCTCCCGGGCCCCCCTGCTCATCCTGAGCGCGGCACGGCTCCGCTTCTCTCACAACGAGCGGGAGAACCGGCACGCCCTGCACGATGTGGGCCTGGCGGTGGAGAACCTCGTCATCCAGGCGGTATCCGACGGGCTGCAGGTCCACCAGATGGCCGGGTTCAACGGGGAGCGGGCTCGGAAGATCTTCGGCATCCCGGAGGACTTCCAGCCGGTGGCGGTCATCGCGATCGGCTATGAGGGAGATGAGGGAGAGGCACCGGAAGGCCTGTCGGAACGGGACCGGGATGCCCGCACCCGCAAACCGCTGGACGAGATCGTCTTCTCCGGGGAGTGGGGTGAACCGTTCGACCTGAGCTGACCGCCGACCGCTGCGGCGGGTCTCCTTCTGTAACACTCCCAGCCCGCACCAGGTATACCCATTCAAACCTTTCGGTGTTCAGCGGCGTCCAGCGTAGTGGATGCGCGGTCCGGGAGAGGCGGGAGCGAAAGACGATGGGCAGCGCGCGTGGAAGCCCCCCGGCCTTCTATCCGCCTCGCCGCTGCTTCCAGGCGATGGTGGGCCACCGGGGGATGAGATCGTCCCGCTACGGCTCGGGAGGCAAATCGGGGGACCGCTGGCACGCGCCCAATGCGAAGGTGAGGGCGGTCACGGCCAGCAGGGTACGGGCGTTCATAGCATCCGAACCGGTCGGGATTGCCGCAAGCTGCATTCTTCCTACTAGCATGGTCACATCCATGCTATGAACCCCGCGCATACCGGCTTCTTCCCTCCTGCTTCCGGAGGCTGCGACGGTCCGGGTCGGAGCGCTCGCGGCGGCAGGGGTCGGGCTGTTCGCGGCCCTGGCATAGAGGCATCCGGTCAGCCCGACAACGGATCGTCCGGGTCCCATCCCCCCCCCACTGCCAGCACGTGCAGATGCGGATGGAACCGGGCCCCCTCACCGAAGCTCTGCCGTACGATCACCAGTCCCGGGGTGAGGGGCCCACTCCTCGGCCTACCGGCTCTGGCAGGAGGGGCAGAACCCCTGGCCCTTAAACCAGGCACAGGCTTCCCCGGGCCTCTGGCACTTCGAGTGGTATTCGAATACGGCCGAAGACGCTCTGTGGCCTCCGACATACCTTCGGTGCGCTCGGAGATAGGTTCCCGGAACCACCCGTTAGGCAGCCATCCCGCAAACAACGACGCCGACCGAGAACGTGCCCGACCGGCGTCGCAGGTAAGATTGGTAGCGGGGGCCCGCTCCGTGGGATGCCTACGAATGCCCAAATCGGTCCGGAGAAAGCTCACTGCCTGAACGGATCTGTTGTCGGGGGTCAAGTCGCAGAAACCGCAACCCCTCAAACACTGAGGCGCCGGTCCAGTTGGACCGGCGCCAAGCTTGAATACTAGGCATAAAACGGAATCAAACTACCTACAATTGCTTGGTGTCTCTAGTTCTGTTGACAGTAAACAGGCCCGAAATCATCACATGCATTGACCCTTTCACCTGAGAACCAGCATTCTCCTGGATCACCACCATTGCAGAATCCGTTGACACCTGTGTCACAGGTGATAGAGGGACAAGCACCTGGGCCTTCGTGGCAGTAGCAGTAGATCTCCGTTTCCGCTGCGAAGACATACATCGGCGCAGTACCGAGCAGAGAAACGATGAAGACCATACCAAGTACTCTTCGTGTATGATTGAGTGCTGCTCTTAGTCCCTTCATCATTAATGACCTCCTGTCTTAGGGGTATACTCCTCGGGCAACGAAGGCTGCTTCTTCTCATCCAGTGTGGCTGTGATTACTCCTGCAGATCTATTCTCAATTGCAAAGAAGCGTATGGTCTCATTTGACTTTGCTGTGACAAGACTCCTAACCAGAACTGGTTCATCAAATGTGGACTCTGCCACGATCTCAGGCTCGAAGGTGTCTATGGATAGACCGATCAGCTCAACAGTGAATTCGTCAATCTGGCTTAGCAGATAGATGCGTCGATCACTGGGTTCATAGCTAGCTGATAGAACATAAACGGGTCTCGCTCCCTCTCTCGACACCTGGCGCTCTTTACCACGCAAGAGTGGGGGGGACGGAATCGGGGCGCCTCTCACAAATGCGCCACCGACAGTCCAGACCTCAATCTCGGGCTTTGAGACCCATACAAGTGCTAGGGTGTCGGGTGCCGTTTGAACCAGATGGTTCCCATTCCATCCGGAATAGCGAGGAGGTCCCGTAGACTCTGAAGGCACCCAAAGTTCCCCAAAGGCCGCTAGAAGTACCCCATCCTCCGACACTCGATGTAATCTGTTCTCCTCCCCCCTAGGTGAGATCAAGAAGGTCCTGTCTGGGAGCACGATCAGGCCTGGATCACCTTGCAGTCCTACGCCCTGGGCTGTGAAACTCCTGAGGAAGGATGAACCGGTACCCTGCAAGCGAAACACGGAAACCAGAAACCTGCGAGCATTGCGCTCAACAACCCACAATGTTGAGTCCGTTGACACATAATCAATGTCACCGGGGTCAAGGAACTCCCCAGGTCCTTCACCCCTGCGCCCGACTATACCGACGAAGTCTCCCTGTTGAGTAAACCGGACTACGCGCGAATTGCCAGTATCTGAGACTATCAATTCCTTTCCCGGACCTTTGATTAGGTGCATCGGGTTATCAAGTACTCGCCACTCGGGAAGGCTCGTACTATGGGGATCCCACAAATAGGACCATGCCATCTCGGATCGTTCTGGAAGCTTGGTTCCGTGCGATTGTCTGAAGACCAGAAACCCCATGATCGTGACAATTACCACCAACAACGCAATTCCAGCTAGCTTAGCATTCCGCGGACTGAACATCCGTTTGTCGCTTCCCCTTCCGAGGGGGCTGGACGCTTGTCTATTCAATTGTCTCTATGACCGTATTGAAAGCGCAGGGAGTAACATCCTGGGAGACATACACAATCCTGTCCTCTGGCGAGCCAACAAGGAGAGCATAATAGGGTTCTGGAGGCGTTGCCCTTAGGAAGCCAAACTCCTCTTCAGGTCGAGTGCGTACTCCCGTTGTTTCTGTCAGGTATCTGCATAGGTAATTCAGATGCCTAGAATCCTCTCCCCCAGTAAGGATGACAATCATCTGCTGCTTCGAATAACCATGGCGTAGAAGCACATCAGAGAATCCGATCACTTGATCAACAAGGTGCCTCTGATCAGCTGAGGTAATTAGAAGTAAGCTTC
Source organism: bacterium (assembly GCA_046497505.1). GTDB lineage: Bacteria > Blakebacterota > Blakebacteria > Blakebacterales > JAWOFN01 > JAWOFN01. Next base: position 33,800 of record JAWOFN010000022.1, read on the forward strand.
CGAGCCCTCTACTGGGTCCAGTTTCACTGTCATTGGATGCCTGAGACGTAGAGAAGATATGGTCCCCTATTCCGATTCTCAGGTATGACGGCATTGAATAGGGGCTGAAGTAGCGAGTATCAGAACACGCACTTGGGATTGCGGACTCCTTGTACCACCCATAGCGCACCTGGGTTTTGATGGAAGCAAACAGAACCAGCACTGCCATCACATTCACCAGGGCAAACGCTAACAGTCGCTTTCTCACCCCGGACCCCCAAGCCCTTCTGGCCCGAGTGAATAGAGCAAGTTGTAGGAGATGTTGTTGAGAGCCTTGATGATGAAGGCGCCCAGTACTTCCGATTCCCGTGATTTCAATACGTTATTGGAAGAATCAAAGAGCTTGTGCCCCTGATGTCCTGTTAGCTCTGTTACAAGCAACTTCATTTCTCGGGCATTCGGCCAGTAGTCGGGGACTATCGCAGGGGGTTCGATGTCGAGATTCGTTAACCTAAGTTGAGAATCGTAGACTGCGACGATCCGGTACACGGGCCCCCACTTCACCTGCGGCACTGGGAGCATTCGCATTGAAACCCATCCTGCGAGGCCACCGTTTCTAGGGCCCCCCTGTACCCGGTAAATAGTCTGACCCTCTTCTAGGACCCCGTAAGAATAGCCTTGCCCAAAACTGCCGCTTACGATGGCCGCGATTCCCTGACCATTCACCGTCTCTATACTCAATCCGTACCACTGAGACTCTGAACCCTTCTCATGCTGCAAGCCGCTGGCTGGAAACTGGTCAAGCCCATTTGCTAGACTCAGTGACAGATTACCTGCGGTGACGAGGGGTAAGGCCATTAGGAGGCCTATCGTAGCCGCTCTCCTGGCATCTTCAAGGATTAGAGATGTAGCGGCGGTGCCTAGCAGAACAACGTCACGACCAAGTGCAGGTATTGGGGAGCTAAGAATCTCTAGGCTCCCAAAACATCCGCACCCGCCATCATCAGTGATGATGTATCTGCCGATTGAAACTCCTAAGAACAGCGAGAACCCTATCAAGGCTATGATTAGAGACGACGTTCTACTTGGATTCGCCATTTGTAGTACTAGAACTGTGCCTATGCCAATCTCGATAATGCTCACAAACCAGATAAGCATGCGTAGTAGGATAGGCTTCAACGGTAGGTAGGCGTATATCGCTTCCGAAGTTTCGACGGGCGAGAACAGCTTGGTACCACCCGCCAAGATGAGCACTATTCCCAGTAGTACCTGAATGATCTGTCGAACGGTATTGCGATTGGGGATTAGCATTCGTGCCTATCGCCACAGATGGACTAATTGGACTGCCTCTATGATCCCAACCTTCGCACAGACTCGATTGTATGAGCTAATCCAACTCAGCCGGGACTCTCTGGCTGGGAGCGTACTACCTTCCCCTCCCCCATCATTCTGAGCCTTTCGCCATTGTGATGTGAAGCTCTTTATGGGGGGTGAGATGATTATAGTGTGGGGTTTGTTTATCTCATCTGTGGTTTCGGGGAAATTCGTGCCCGGTACCTGCTGCAAGAGTCCCGTCAGATCCAGTCTGGGATTCGGAGCGCCCATGATTTCAGCCACCCAATTCTTGGGTCATACCGGGATCAGACCTGGGTAGAATCTCACTCCCCGATTCGCTAAGTTCCCGTGGGCTGCACTCGAACTCAGTGTGACAGTGTTTCCTGAATGTCTCGTAGGTAAGACCGACTCTTGAGGCTGCCTTCTCTACCCCCATTCCTGACTCAACGAGCAAGCCCCCGATGATCGTCGACATGTATCGTAGGCATTCGCCCGTCTTCATGTTGAAGTTCTGTTTGAAGGACTCATTTAGGGCCGGGATCGAATAGCCGCAGGTCTCAGATAGCTTCTCTACCGAGACCCCGTTGGTATCAAGATGCCGGAAGTAGCACTCAATGGCAGTTTGAGGTATGACTGGCAGATCCTTGAGATTCTTATGCAGGATGAACTGGGTTAGATTCGTGCAGCAGAGCCGGTTCTCAAGGTCCATATTGAGGGAGGATTTCGGGAACGCCTCCGCAACTGTATTCTTCAGTGTTGCTACGAATCCTGCTGGGGTCTTCTCCACGTACTTAGACTGATGAAATCCAGCAATGTTTGAGAACGCAGTGCTCTGCTTGTCCAATGCCGAGACCATGATGATCGGGAGGACAGGCCACTTGGGGCGGATCTTCTTGAGGAACTTCAGACCGGCCTCATCATCACCGTAGAACCGGCAGTCCAGCAGGAGGATCTTCGGGAGAGGGCCCCTCTCCAGTGCCTCCTCGGTCTCTGGGAGGGTGGCGAAGCACCGGATCGAATACTCCGGCTCCAGTATCATCTGGATGGTTCCCCAGAAGTCCTCATTGTCATCTGCAAGCCAGATCTCCGGACGGGCGTTGTCTGACCCTCTCTCCATAGCCTTCACCATTTGAATCACCACCTAATAGGTTTCTTGCCAGATTGCCTGGATAGCCAGGCTCGGCAGTCTCTAATCAGATCGACCTTGGCACATCCCTCTCTGTTGCGCGTCAGATTGCCACCAGGGGGACGACCGCATCCTAAGACGCGTTTATCCACGGCGCATCTGGAGCAGTCCGAAGATCTCCTGTTTCATATCAGACTCGGCCAGCACCTTCGGCTTGGGCTCACCTGCATCGTTCAGCCATCTCACCAGCCGGATCTTCCCCTCCGAGAACTCCAGACCGGTCGCATCGCCATCTGAGAAGGAGCAGCACCCGGTGTTGAAGTAGCAGGGCTTGTTCGGGAGAGCCCCCTCCCCTTCTGAGAGCCGGTGCCTCTCGAGCACTTCCATCCACTCAAGCTCGGCACTCAGTTCTGCGAGGCGCTGAGGCTTCACGGTGGGGCTCCTGCGCTCATCCTCAAGAAGGGCTTCGACGTGAGCCTTGCTTCTGCCCTGGAGGAAGACCGGCCGATGGGTATGACCTGCTACCAGAACCAGATCTTCTTGGGATTCGGCCCAGCGGTACATCGCAACATTGTGCTTCTGGGCGAGTTCGTGGTCCTTTGCGGGAGTCGTAAAGCGTATCCGAGTGAGCCGCTGGATGTGGGTGTTCTCATGGGGGAGACGCCCCT
>JAWOFN010000087.1:0-2615 GCA_046497505.1 bacterium
GGAGGAACGGGGAGCGGCCAGCCGGCTCTACCAGGGGCTGAAGAGCCTGGTGGGGGCGGGGCAGGAGCGCGCGGTGATCACGAGCACGGTGAGTGCCTCGGGGATCCGCAGCGACGAGCGGGCCTACCTGCAGATCGACCTGAGCGCCCTCCCGGCGGGTACCTACGAGCTGGTCCTCACCGCTACCGACACCCACGACGGCCGTACCGCTGCCGCCAGGCTGCTCTTCCGGACCATCCCGGGACGGTAGGGGTCAGCTGGCCGCCGGGCCATCAGGCGACCTCACCTTCCTCTTCGAGGTGCCGTGCGATGAGCATCTTGATGAGGGACTGACGGGGCACACCCATCCGGCTGGCCTCCCGATCGAGGGCCTCCACCATCCAGAGCGGGAAGTCGACGTTCACGCGCTTCTGCTCGTAGTTGGGCCGGCGTGCCTCCGAGATCACCAGATCCCCGGTGATGTTCTCCCCCTCGTCGAAACGGCGGTCGAAATCTTCAGACTTCGTCATCGTACAGGTCCACCTCCTCAGGTCGGGATCGGCGTACTGAGATGATCCGAATGCGGTCTTCCCGGTAGGTGATGACCCCCGACCAGTGTCTCCCCTCGATCCTGCCGATCACCAGGTATCGCGGTTCGCCCTCCGTGCGGGCCGGTACCTCCAGCAGGTCGGGATCGTCCCACAGGGCGATCGCCTCCCGGAAGTCGATACCGTGCTTTTTCCGGTTCGCCAAACTCTTGGCCGGATCGAATTCGAACTCCATACCCCGATGGTACTTGAAAAAAATATAGAAAGTAAATAGTAATCATACACTCTCGTACTTTCTCGGCCGTCGAGAAGGCATGCGGATGGGGTAAACCAGGACCAGGCCTGAGGCGTTCTCTGTTCAGGATGTCCAACCAACCCGTATTCGGGAGCGATTCGTTGGGGGAAGCCGGAAAGATGGCCGCAGGCCGAAGAGCACATTCCCTCGCGTTCGTCGGGATCACGATCTCCCTCCTTGCCGCGGCCCCTGACTCTACATCTGCCCAGACCGACCCGGCGTGTCTGGCCGCGCTGGCCGACTCCGCATCGGCCCGGCTGGAACGGGGGGATATCGAGGGGGCCCGGAGCCTCTACGAGCAGGTCCTGGAGGCCGAGCCGGACCACCTGGAGGGCCTGGTGGGGATGGGGCGGGTCTGGCTGGCGAACCGGGCCGGGGCCGAGCGGGCCCTGGAGGACCTGCGGAAGGCCACCGCGAAGCATCCCACCTCCCCGAAGGCCCACTACTGGCGGGCCATGGCCCACCTGCGATACGTGGAGACCGACCTGGGCCGGGACAACGCGGCCTTCGCCCGGAAGGAATTGGAGACCACCCTGGAGCTGGATCCCTCCCACGGGGATGCCCGCTACCAGATGGCCCGGCTCCTCCGCAAGGTCTACGAGGACTACACCGCGGCGGCGGAGATCTTCCGCCAGCAGGTGGCGGCCAACCCCGGCCACCTCGACGCCCGCTTCGAGCTGCTCAAGGCGGAGATGGACTTGGGCGAGTGGCGACGGGCCATCGCCGCGGGGGAGGAGCTCCTGGATCGGGACCCCGGTTACCGGGGCGCCTACCCCTACCTGGCCGGAGCGTACTGGCGGAACGGGCAGACCGAGGAGGCCATGGGGGTCTTCGAGCGCTACTTCGGGCGGATCGACGAGCGGGAGCGGGACCTCTACCTGGACATGGGCATCATCCTCACCCCTTCGGAACGGGAGGAGTTCGCCTCCCTGGACGCCGAGGGGCGGCAGGCCTACTGGGCCCGCTACTGGCGGACCCGGGACCCCGATCCGCAGACCGATGTGAACGAGCGGCTGCTGGAGCACTACATCCGGATCGCCTACGCCCGGATCGAGTTCGGGAAGGACGTCTGGCCCTGGGATGCCCGGGGGGACTTCTACGTGCGTTATGGGGAGCCAGGTCTGCGGAGTGGGAAGGGGCGCCTCGTAGCCTGGGAAATCGTTGATAGTGATGCTGAGTTTCAGGCGAGAAAGAGCGATCTCAAGCGGGAATTGGGACTGAGTACCATGGTCAGTCCGTCTACCCCGTTCCATGGAGCTGGGTTCTTGCCTCCTGCGGGAATCGAGAAGCATAGAGTTGTTGCCATCGCAGAGTCGCTTAGAACCATCTACTTCATGGAGGGGCGCTCTCCCCCTCCGGACCAATCGTTCCTGGAGTGGGTTTGGGACAAGGCATCTGCCAGCGCTGCCCGAAGGGAGTTTCGGCACGCAGCTTCGGCCACGCCGGAGCGCTGGGTATATGAGGACATGGGGCTGGACGTGAGATTCGAGGATCCGGTCCATAATGGAGCCTTCGTAGTCGCCGACAACGAATCTCGGGCCCTTGTCGAACGGATCGAGAGCACAATCCCCACCCTCAGTGAGGAAGAGGAGAAGATCGAGGTCATCGACCCGATGGACTCGGTGGTGACCTTCAAGGGGCCCGAGGGGAAGACCCGGGTGGAGTACGCCTTCGCCCTGCTCCCGGACGAGTTCGGGGCCTTCCGCTCCACGACCGGGACCTTTGCCACGCTGGATGTGGAGGTGGCCCTCTACACCCCCCAGTGGAAGCCGGTGGAGGAGGCGGTCCAGCCG
>JAWOFN010000113.1:0-23462 GCA_046497505.1 bacterium
CGCTCTATCTGAGAGAACACGGCGTGGCGGGCATCACCGGGGTGGACACCCGGGCGCTGACCCGGCACATCCGCTCCTCCGGGGCCATGCGGGGGATCATCTCCGCCTCACCCGACATCGAGGCGCTCATCGAGCGGGTCCGCGAGAGTCCCGGGATGGAGGGGCGCGACCTGGTCCGCGAGGTGACCATCGAGGACTACTATACCTGGGAGGAGGGGAGCCCGGCGCCCTTCGGGGTGCGCGAGGAGCGCGGCGCGGGGGGGGAGGGCACCCTGGAGCACCCGATGCGGGTGGTCCCCGAGGGGGAGGACCCGCTCCCGGAGGGTCCCTTCCGGGTGGCGGTCCTCGACTACGGGGTGAAGCAGAACATCCTGCGGCGTCTGGTGGACGTGGGGAGCCGGGTGCGGGTCTACCCCGCCGACACCCCCGCCAGCCACGTGATGGCCGACGCCCCCCACGGGGTGGTCCTCTCCAACGGCCCCGGCGACCCGGCCGCGCTTCCCGGCATCGTGGCCGAGGCCCGCACGATGGCCGAGCGGGTGCCCTGCCTGGGGATCTGCCTGGGGCACCAGGTGCTGGGGCGGGCCTTCGGCTACGCCACCTACAAGCTGAAGTTCGGCCACCACGGGGCGAACCACCCGGTGAAGCGCCTGGCGACGGGTCGGGTGGAGATCACCAGCCAGAACCACGGGTTCGCGGTGGACCTCGAGAGCGGGGGGGAGGGGCTCGAGGAGACCCACGTGAACCTCAACGACGGCACGAACGAGGGGTTCCGGCACACCGAGCTCCCCGTCTTCGCCGTGCAGTACCACCCCGAGGCCAGCCCGGGGCCGAAGGATGCCGCCTATCTCTTCCGGGAGTTCGTCCGGGCCATGGGCCTGCGTGCGGAGGAGACCGCCCGGACGCGGAAGGAGGGACCCTGAGATGCCCCGACGGGAGGATATCCGCCGCATCCTGGTCATCGGGTCGGGCCCCATCGTGATCGGCCAGGCCACCGAGTTCGACTACTCCGGCACCCAGGCGTGCAAGGCGCTCATGGAGGAGGGGTACGAGGTGGTCCTGGTGAACTCCAACCCCGCCACGATCATGACCGACCCGGAGTTCTCCCACCGGACCTACGTGGAACCCCTCACCCCCGGGACCCTGGAGATGATCATCGAGCGGGAGCAGCCGGACGCGCTGCTGCCCACCGTGGGGGGACAGACCGCCCTGAACCTGGCCAGCGGGCTGGCCGAGTCGGGCTTCCTGGATGAGCGCGGTGTGGAGCTCATCGGGGCGAAGCTGGGGGCGATCCAGGTGGCCGAGGACCGGAAGATGTTCAAGGAGGCCATGGAGCAGGTGGGCCTGGAGTGCCCGAAGAGCGAACACGTCCACACCGTCGAGGAGGCGCTGGCCTTCACCGGGCAGATAGGCTACCCGGTCATCGTCCGCCCCTCCTTCACCCTGGGGGGCGCGGGGGGCGGCATCGCGTACAACGTGGAGGAGCTGCGGGCCCTGGCCGAGAAGGGGATCGACGCCAGCCCGGTGGGGCGGATCCTGGTGGAGGAATCGGTCATCGGGTGGAAGGAGTACGAGATGGAGCTCATGCGCGACCTCAACGACAACGTGGTCGTGATCTGTTCCATCGAGAACTTCGACGCCATGGGGGTGCATACGGGGGACTCGATCACGACGGCCCCTGCCCAGACCCTCACCGACCGCGAGTACCAGCGGATGCGGGACATGAGCATCAAGGTGATCCGCACCGTGGGGGTGGAGACGGGGGGGAGCAACATCCAGTTCGCCCTCCACCCCGAGGACGGCCGGATGCTGGTCATCGAGATGAACCCCCGGGTGAGCCGCTCGAGCGCCCTGGCCTCGAAGGCCACCGGCTTCCCCATCGCCAAGATCGCCGCCAAGCTGGCGGTGGGCTACACGCTGGACGAGATCCCCAACGACATCACCCGCCGGACCCCCGCCTCGTTCGAACCCACGATCGACTACTGCGTGGTGAAGATCCCCCGGTGGGCGTTCGAGAAGTTCCCCTATGTCGACCAGACCCTCACCACGCAGATGAAGTCGGTGGGGGAGGCGATGGCGATGGGCCGCACCTTCCGGGAGGCGCTGGGTAAGTGCATCCGCTCGCTGGAGATCGGCCGGGCGGGGCTGGCGGACGGGCGGGCCGGACTCGACCCGGACCGCCTGCGGGAGAAGCTGCGGGTCCCCAACTGGGAGCGGCTCTACTACATCCACCTCGCCTTCCAGTCGGGGATGGACCTCAGCGACGTGAGCCAGCTCACCGGCATCGACCCGTGGTTCCTGAGACAGGTGGAGCAGCTGGTGGAGATCGAGGGGCGGATCCGGGCCTTCCCCATCGAGCGGCTCCCGCGGGAGCTGCTCTACAAGGCGAAGCGGATGGGCTTCTCCGACGGGGAGATCGCTGCGCTGACCCGCTCGGGGGAGCCGGAGGTGCGGGCGCGCCGGCTGGATGAGGGGCTCAGACCGGTCTACAAGCGGGTGGACACCTGCGGGGCGGAGTTCGAGGCCTTCACCCCCTACTTCTACTCCACCTACGAGGAGGAGGACGAGTGCCGGCCCACCGACCGGCGCAAGATCATGATCCTGGGGGGCGGTCCGAACCGGATCGGGCAGGGGATCGAGTTCGACTACTGCTGCTGCCACGCCGCCTTCGCCCTGAAGGAAGAGGGCTTCGAGACGATCATGGTCAACTGCAACCCGGAGACGGTGAGCACCGACTACGACACCTCCGACCGCCTCTACTTCGAACCCCTCACCCTGGAGGACATCCTCGACATCGCGGAGGCGGAACGCCCGGAGGGGGTGATCGTCCACTACGGCGGGCAGACCCCCCTGAGCCTGGCCCTCGACCTGCAGGCCGCGGGGGTGCCCATCATCGGCACCTCCCCCGAGCACATCGACCTGGCGGAGGACCGCAGGCGGTTCGGCGCCCTGCTGGAGGGACTCGGCATCCCCCGACCCGCCGACGGCACGGCCACCGACCTCGAGCAGGCCCTCGAGATCGCGCGCCGGGTGGGGTACCCGGTGCTGGTCCGTCCCTCCTACGTGCTGGGGGGACGGGCGATGGCGGTGGTCTACGAAGACCGCGACCTGGAGGAGTATATGGCCACGGCGGTGAAGGCCAGCCCCTCCCGCCCGGTGCTCATCGACCGCTTCCTGGAGGGGGCGACCGAGGTGGACGTGGACGCGGTCTGTGACGGCGAGGAGGTGGTCGTGGCCGGGGTGATGGAGCACATCGAGGAGGCGGGGATCCACTCCGGCGACTCCGCCTGCGTGCTCCCTCCCTGGAAGCTCTCGACGGAGACGGTGGAGCGCATCAAGGAGTACACCGTCCGCCTGGCACGGGCCCTGGAGGTGAAGGGGCTCATCAACGTCCAGTACGCCGTCCAGGAGGGGGAGGTCTGTGTCCTGGAGGTCAATCCCCGGGCGAGCCGGACCATCCCCTTCGTGAGCAAGGCCACCGGGGTGCCGTGGGCCGGGATCGGGGCGAAGGTGATGGCGGGGCGCAGCCTGGAGGATCTGGAGGTCGGCGAGGCGGTCCCGGCGGGCTCTTTCGTGAAGGCGGTGGTCTTTCCCTTCACGAAGTTCCCGGGAACCGATACGATACTGGGTCCCGAGATGCGTTCGACGGGGGAGGTCATGGGGTCGAGTCCGAAGCCCGGGAGGGCCATCGCGAAGGCCTTCGCGGCGGCGGGCAACGAACTCCCGGAGAAGGGGAGGATCTTCCTGAGCGTATCGGACCCCGACAAGCCGGCCGCGCGGATCATCGCCGGGGCGCTGGCCGATCTCGGATTCGAGATACTGGCCACGGAGGGTACGGGACGTTATCTAGAGGAGGCGGGCATCCCCGTCTCCCACGTCTACAAGGTGGGAGAGGGACCGCGGCCCCACGTGGTCGACCGGATCAAGAACCACGAGGTCGACCTGATCATCAACACGCCGCGGGGGCGCGGACCCTATATGGATGACCGCGTGATCCGCACCGAAGCCATCGCACACAGCATCCCCTGCATCACCACGATGGAGGGAGCGTCCGCGGCGGTGGACGGGATCCGTTCGATCCGAAAGGGCACGCTGCAGGTGAAGACACTGCAGGAATACCACAGCGCCGGGGCCCCGGCCGCCGGGGACCTCGCGCGGGAGACCCCATGAGTGCGGAAGAGGGGAAGAGGGCCGGGAGGGACCCCGGCCTCGAACCGCCTCCCGGTGAGGAGGGGGACGCCCTGAGGGATGGGCTGCTGGTCAGGGACGCCGAGCCGGAGAACGTGGTCCACCAGCGCTCGGAGTACCTGCAGCGCATCTACATGCTCATCCGCATGCGCTGGTACGCCATCGCGGTCCTGCTGGTCACCATCACGCTGACCACCATCATCGGGGGGTTCGAGTTCAGCCTGGTCCCGCCGGTCATCGTGCTGATCCTCATGGCCATGTACAACGTGGCCTTCGAGGTCGACTTCCACTGGCGGGAGCGGAAGAACCTGGGCCGGACGGGGCTGGCCGCCATCTACCGCTCCGCCAACGTCCAGATCGACATGGACATGGTGGCCCTGACCGCCCTGGTCCACTTCACGGGCGGGATCGACAGCCCCTTCGTCTTCTTCTACATCTTCCACACCATCACCGCCTCGTACCTGTTGAGCCGGGCTGAGACCTTCGTGCAGGCCACCCTGGCCCTCTCCCTCTTCGCCACGATGTGCTACCTGGAGTTCCAGCCCATCGTGATACCCGAGCTGGACGACCTGGTCATCCTGGACCACGTGTTCCTCTACGGGGAGGAGATCCTGCGGGCCAACCCGGATCAGCCGTTCAACTTCGAGAACGCCGGCTACATCCTGGCCTTCCTGATGGCCCTGGCGGCGACGCTCTACATCAGTGCCTGGATCGGCACCCTCCTCTCCCGGCGATACCGCGAGAAGGAGAACGCCATCCGGGAGCAGGCCATCACGGACGGGCTCACCGGCCTCTACAACTACCGTCACTTCTCCGAGCAGTTCGAGCTGGAGTTCGAACGGGCCCGGCGCTACGGGCACGACCTGAGCCTGGTCATGGTGGATATGGACGGCCTGAAGGCGTTCAACGACGTGCACGGCCACCTGCTGGGGAGCCAGGCCCTGAAGGAGATCGCCGACATCCTCAAGGGGTCCACCCGGGCCATCGACGTGGTGGCGAAGTACGGGGGGGACGAGTTCGCCGTCATCCTCCCGGAGACCGACAAGGACGCCGCCGCGCTGACCGCGGAGCGGATCCGTCGCCGGGTCCGGGAGCACCGCTTCCTCACCGGGGACCGGAAGCGGACCGGGCAGCTCTCGATCTCGGGCGGGGTCTCCACCTTCCCCGACGATGCCACCGCGCTGCGGGAGCTGGTGGACAACGCCGACGGAGCGCTCTATTCCGCGAAGCAGGCGGGACGGAACCGCGTCAAGGTCCACGGCAGGGAGGGTTTCCTGGGCGGGGAGACGGACGGGATGAGCAGGGAGGGGGAGGAGACCGGGGCCGCCGCCTCGGCCCCCGAGACGGCCGCCTCGTGAGGGGGGAGCACCGCCCGGAGGGGGCGGAAGGGGTGGAACAGCAGACGGTCCTCGCACGTTGTACCATCGCCATGGGGAACAGAATGCATCTTCGAGCAGCGGCCGCCCTGTCGGCGGTCCTCATCTCCGTATCCATCCCGGCCGGATCGGCGGCTGCCCAGGTAGACCTGGGTTCCTCCGATCCGGCGGCCGAGGCCCTGGTCGAAGGGCAGCGGCTCCTGGCGGTCCCCTACTACGAGCGGGCGCGGGCGGCCTTCGAGAAGGCCGCCCGTCTCGCCCCCGACGACCCCGAGCCGAGGGTCTGGATCGGGCGCGCCTACTTCCAGGAGGGGCGCAAGCAGGAGGACCGCGCGATCCGCGAGTTCGGGCGCGCCCTGGAGATCGCCCCCCGCGACAGAGAGGCCCGCTACTGGATGGGCCGGGCCCTGCAGCGCCGGGACGAGTCGGGGGACATGGAGGAAGCGAAGGGATACTACGAGGGACTGCTGGAGGAGGACCCCACGTTCCGGGACGTGCTCCGCCGGGTCCAGGAGACCCACGTCGAGCTGGGCACCCTGCCGCGATACACCGCCCGCATGGAGGAGGCGGCCCGCGGGGACACCGGCGATGCCCTCGCCACCTACCGGTGGGCGGAGGCCCTGCGGCAGATGGGGCAGACGGCCCGGGCCGAGGCGCTGCTGAAGGGGCTCCGGGAGAGCGCCCGGGACTTCCTCCCCGGCCGGGTGAACTACTCCATCGCCATGGCCCTCTTCGAGGAGGAGCGCTGGGAGGAGGGTACGGCCTACTACCTGGACGCGATCCGCTACATGAGCGACCCGACGGTGGCCCACACCATGTGGGAGGACATCCTCTTCATCGCCGAACCGGTGGAGCTGCAGCGCTACCGCCGCGCCCGGTCGGTGGAGGAGTACCGGGACCTCCTCACCGGGTTCTGGAAGCAGCGCGACCCGGACCGGACCGACGCGGCCAACGAGCGGGTGGGGGTGCACTACCGCCGGCTGAAGGATGCCTGGGACAACTACCAGCTCCCCGGGATGCGGGCGGCCTGGAACGACCCGGATGCCCAGGGCAGGCTGCGCCGTCCTCCCACCTACATCGCGGACGCCCCCTTCGACGACCGGGGTCTGGTCTACCTCCGGTGGGGGGAGCCGGACGAGACCGCCTTCGACCAGGACGCCGGCGTGGACAACATGTCCTGGATGTACACCGAGAAGGGCGTCCGCCCGGAGATGATCTTCCACTTCGAGCGCCACGAGCTGGGGGGCGGATGGCGTTTCGTACCCTATCCCCGGCCGGAATACGCGATCTCCCGGACCTCCATGGACCCCAGCTTCGGAGCGCTCCAGCGGGGTACCGACCCGCAGCTGGTCGACCGGTTCTCCCGGAAGGCCAACCAGGACATCCTGGAGGGGCTGACGAAGGACGGCTACATACCCGACTTCGTGGAGACGTACGAGCCCCTGGACGTCTTCGTGGACTGGGCCGCCTTCAAGGGGAGCGGGGGCCGGACCCGGCAGGAGATCTACTGGGGCATCCCGCTCATCTCCCTGATGAACCGGCAGGTGGCGGAGCGGCTCTCGACCGAGGTGGAGGTGAACCTCTCGATCTTCAGCCCCGACTTCTCCAACGAGGTCTACAAGGCGGACCGGACCATGACCATCCAGGTCCCCCGCGACACGCCCCTCAACGCCCTGGCCGTGGATCAGGAGGTCATCCCCCTTGCAGCGGGGCAGTACGAGGCCGCCCTGAGGGTGGAGGACCTGGTGGGGAACAAGCTCCAGGTCTCCAACTTCCAGCTGGTGGTGCCGGACTACACCGGGGAGGAGTCTCTGCAGGTGAGTGACATCCAGGTGGCCATGGACATCGCGGAAGGGGAGACCCGGAGCCGCTTCGTGAAGCCCGGCTACACGGTCGTGCCCCTGCCCTCGAGGGTCTACAGCAGGGGACAGCCGGCCCATATCTACTTCGGGGTCTACGGGCTGAGCAAGGACGAGGTCGGAGCCACCCGTTACCGGGTCTCCTACACGATCCGCCCCGCCGGGGGCGAATCGGGGACGCTGGGACGCGTCCTGGTGGGAGGCCTGCTGGGCCGGCGGGACGAGGCGGGCGGGATCACCGTCACCGGCGACGAGGAATCGGGGATCATGAACGACATACACAAGGTCCTGCAGATCAGCCTGGGTGAGAGCAGCTACAAGCAGTACACGCTGCGCATCACGGTGGAGGACCTGGTGTCGGGGCGCACGGCCACCAGCACCACCTACTTCCGGGTCGAGCAGGGTACGGGCGGGGGCGGATGAGCCCGGTCCCTGCCGGTACCTGCGGCGCCCTGCTCTTCGACGTCCTCCACACGCTGGTGGACGATTCCGGCTTCCCCAGCCGCTACATGCGCGTCCTCCTGGAGGCGGAGGGACACGATGTGGACCGCGAGGAACTCAGGGAGGTCTACCGCGAAGTGACGGCCCGGGAGTTCGACTGGGAGACGGCGGCCTCCGAGGAGCCCTTCCGAAGCATCCGGGACCGGCACGAGGCCCGGGTGGAGGAGGTGTACCAGCGGCTGGAGGTCTCCGATGAGCGTGACATCGCCCGGGACACCGAATGGCTCTGGAAGCAGATCGCCACCAGCCGGATCTATCCCGAGGTGCCGGAGGTGCTCCCCATCCTGGCCGGGCGCGGCTACCGCATCGCCCTGATCAGCAACGCCGACGAGGACGACCCGGTCATCCAGGTGCTCCTGAGAGCGGGACTGCCGATGGCGTTCGAGACGGTGGTCACCAGCCAGGGGGCGGGGGCGTACAAGCCCTCACCCCGGATCTTCGAGCAGGTGCTTCGGGAGCTCGACCTGGAGCCGGAGCAGGTCCTCATGGTGGGGGATTCCCCCGCTTCGGACGTGCTGGGGGCGAAGCGGATGGGCATCCCGGCGGTATGGGTGAACAGGAAGGGGAGGTCCTTCCCGGAGGGCTATCCCGAACCGGACGCGGAGATCTCGGACCTCAAAGGATTACTGGGACTGCTATGAGGAACATCGGACCCGTCATCATCGGCGCCCTCATGCTCCTCGCCCTGGCGGCGGGGGCCTTCCTCTTCCTCGGCGGAGAGGAGCAGGGGGTCATCCGCACCGACCTGGGGGAGATCGTCATCGAGTTCTACCCCGGCGAGGCGCCCAACCACGTGGAGAACTGGATCGAGCTGGCCCGGCAGGGCTTCTACGACGGGACCACCTTCCACCGGGTGGTGCCCGGGTTCGTCATCCAGGGGGGCGACCCCCTCTCGAAGGACGACGACCCGTACAACGACGGGCTCGGCGGGCCGGGCTGGAACGTGAACGAGGAGTTCAACGACATCCCCCACGAGCAGGGGATCGTGAGCATGGCGCGCAGCGGGGAGAACGTGAACTCGGCGGGGAGCCAGTTCTTCATCTGCCTCGACCGGCTCCCCTACCTCGACCGGCAGTACACCGTCTTCGGCCGGGTGGTGGAGGGGATGGACGTGGTGGACGCCATCAAGGCCCGCCCCCGGGTCCCGGACGACCCGGACCGCCCGATCCAGCCGGTGGTGATGCGGGAGGTCACGGTCCGGACCGCCTACCGGGTCCCCTTCTACGGCACCTTCTACCTCTGATCCCTCTCCTCGCCTGAGGGTGCCTCGTTGGTCACCAGGCGCCCGAGGAGCCACTCCGCGCCCCCCTCGCCGCGGCCCGCGGCCTCCCGGATGTCGCGCATGCGGGCCTGGACGAGGAAGTCCTTCACACCGCCGGCCAGCACCGAACCGGCGGAACCCACGTTGTAGTGGATCCCCACCCACTCGCCGGGGTCCAGTCCGGTGAGCGTGGGCCCGTAGTCCACCAGCAGACCGGCGGTCCTGCGCTTCAGCTCGTCCAGGTGCTTCCGGTAGTTCTCCTGCGATTCCTCCCGCTGGCGTACCCCACGGGCCCGGTACTTCTCGGCGGCCTGCTTCGCCCGCTCCTCGACCTCCACGCGGAGCGTGGTGTCCCCGGGGGCAGGGGGGGGCGGGGGCGGGGCGGCCGCGGACTCCAGGGACAGCTGGCGCATCATGGCGTTCTTGCGGAAGATCACGCCGTAGCCCTCGATGTAGACCGGGTCCGCCTCCCCCCCGAACCAGGAGGTCGCCGAAAAGGTGATCGCAGCGGCCTCGGTCTCCTCGGGCTCGAGGGCGGTGTCGATGATCTCGCCCATGATGCGGATCTGCTGCTGGAGCTTCTCGCTGCCCGCGGAGGCATGGCCCACCCGGATGGCCCCGAGGGTCCGCTGGAGATGGTCGGGGGGGCCGATCTCCCCCTTGCGGACCGTCAGCGAGACGTTCTCTTCCTGCTCGCCGGAATCCAGGTCCACGATGAAGGTGATCTGCTCCTCGTCCGCGGCCCGCTTGAGGGTGGAACCGTAGGTGGCCAGCACCTCCTGGAGGGCCTCGATGGCCCGTTCACGATACTCATCCCGCCACGCCTCGAGGGCCTGCCGGCGCTCCTCCTGCCGCTGCGCTTCCTCCTCGGCCTGCTCCTGCTCCTCTGCGGTCCGCTCCGCTTGCTCGCGCGAGCGCACCACGGCGGCCAACCGCTCGGCGGTCTCGTAGATGTGGAACAGGCCCTCCTCGATCCCAAAAAGCCACCGGCTGCCGGGGGATCCCACGTCGATCGTGAAGAGGTAGCCGTAGCCCGCCATGTAGAACCCGGAGATGTCCCGGATCGAGAGAGCTCCCGTCCGGGCGTGCGAGAGGAAGACATCGTACTGCCTCCGCTTCCGCTCGCCGGTCACGGTCAGGAGTGATCCCCCCTCCTCACCCTTCAGGATCTCGGGCAGCTCGGGGGCCTCCACCTCTTCGAGCGCGGTGCGGATGATACGCTGCATGATGCGGATGTCGGTGGGGACCTGGGGCTCTTCGGCCGCCGCTGCGGCGGTGATCCCCGCCGCCAGGAGCAGACCCACCGCGAAGAGGATCAGCCGGGTGCTGCTGCGCTGTTCTTTCATCATCGTCGTCCCTCCCTTATTCCCTCTCCCGGTCCGCGCCCGGCAGGGCGAGACTGGCCAGGATCGAGTTGGTCCGCTGCAGTTCGGTCATGGTCATGTACTGGTAGTCGTTCAGCAGACCGTTGAAGTAGTCCATGCTCTGCTGGTGCCGTGCGTCCATCTCGTCGAGGGCCGTGCTCACGGTCTGGATGAGCTGGCTGTTCAGGGCCGCGTCCCGCTGGTCGAAGCGCTGTTCCAGTACGGCCAGTACGGCCCGCCGGTCCTCGGCGCGCGTGGTGCGCACCAGGTCCTCGATGTAGGAGGCCATCTCGGCCAGGCCCTGCTGGAGTTCCTGGTGGGTGACCGGGACGGTCTGTTCCGCTCCAGGAGCGGGTCCTTCCGCAGCGTCTGTACCCCCCAGACCCACCCGCACCGAACCGTCCGGGGCGACCCGCACGTCCAGCAGGGTGATGCCCAGAGCCAGCACCGCGACCACGACCACGGCGGCGGCCGCCGGCTTGAGGATCGGTCTTAGCAGCAGCCCGCCCAGCTCGTCCGCCCAGCGGCGCACGCGGGTGAGCAGCCCCGCGCGTTCGTTCACGTACACCACGCGGGGCGCGGTGCTCACGTTCGGCCAGGCGGAGAGGGTCTCCCGGGTGGAAGCGAGGGCCTCGTATTCGTTCCGACACCCCTCGCACGAGGCGAGATGGGAGCGCATCCCGGCCCGGGCGGTCTCCTCCCCCTCCCCGTACAGCAGGTCCATGAGTCCCTCGATGCGGTCCTCGCATGCGTGCTTCATCGCGAACCTCCTCCGGTCGGCCCCTCGATACCCAGACGCTCGAGCTGCGAGCGCATGGCACGCAGCCCGTGGTAGAGCCGGCTCTTCAGGGTGCCTTCCGGCACCTCCAGTACCTCCGCGATCTCGCGGAAGGTCATCTCCTGGTACTCCTTCATCAGGATCACCACGCGCTGCTCTTCGGGGAGCCCGCTCAGCAGGCGCCGCACCGTCTCACCCACATCCTCGGCGTCCGCGGCGGCATCGGCCGGGGGACCGTCGCCGGCCACCCGGTCCTTCACGTACACCTTCTCGCCCGATGCGGTGGTGCGGCAGTCGTGCAGGCTCACCGTGGGAAGACGCTTCTTCTTCAGGTGGTCCTTGCACAGGTTGATCGCGATCCGATAGAGCCAAGTGCTGAAGGAGCCTCGGTGGGTGTATCGCCCGATGTGCTTCAGGACCCGGACGAAGGTCTCCTGCACCAAATCCTCGGCCGTATCAGCGTGCCCCACGTACTTGTAGACGAAGTTGTAGAGGGGCTTCTCCCACCGCCAGACCAGCAGGTTGAAGGCGGGGGCGTCTCCCTGCCTGCACGCCTCGACGAGGCGGGCCTCCTCGGAGCTCCCGCCCTCGATCCCGCTCTCGGCCAGCTCGCTCAGTTCCGTGTTCATGTCCTCGATCGGGTCCGGGACAGCTTCTCGGTCACGGTCTGTTCATATGTAACGAGGAAAGCGCCGGATAGTTGATGCAGGGAGAGGGGTGGCCGCCGCCGCCGGGCGATACTACCTTGACCGTCGGCCCCTCCCACCCGTTGGACCTCGAGACCTGGAGTGAAGCCATGGCCGCCATCACGCCCGACAAGGTCCATGAGATCCTGGGCCGCCACATGCTGGCGGACGGGTTCGACATGGTACTGGACCTGGAGCGGAGCACCCCCTTCCGCATCGTCGATTCGCGGGAGGACCGGGCGTTCCTGGATTTCTTCACTTTCTTCGCCTCCTCCCCCTTGGGTGTGAACCATCCGAAGCTGGACACCCCGGAGTTCAGGGAGCGGCTCGGCCGGGTGGCGGTGAACAAGCCCAGCAACTCCGACCTCTACACCCTCGAGATGGCCGAACTCGTGGAGACCATGGACCGTGTGGCCATCCCGGACCACCTGCCCCACCTCTTCTTCGTCTCCGGCGGGGCCCTGGCGGTGGAGAACGCCCTGAAGGTGGCCTTCGACTGGAAGGTCAGGAAGAACATGGCGGAGGGGAGGGGGGAGAAGGGCTCGAAGGTCCTCCACTTCCGCTGGGCCTTCCACGGGCGCTCCGGATACACGATGAGCCTGACGAACACCGCCGACCCGCGCAAGTACATGTATTTCCCCCGCTTCGACTGGCCCCGCATCGACCCGCCCGAGCTCACCTTCCCGGTGGACCCCGAACGGGCCCGCATCCGGGACGATGCCGCCCTGAAGGCGGTGGCGGAGGCCTTCGCCGCCGACCGGGACGACATCGCGGCGGTGATCGTCGAGCCGATCATGGCCGAGGGAGGGGACAAACACCTCTCCTCCTACTTCCTGCAGGGTCTGGGGCGCCTGTGCGACGAGAACGATGCGATGTTCATCCTCGACGAGGTGCAGACGGGTGTGGGACTCACCGGTACCTTCTGGGCCCACCAGGGGCTGGAGGTGACCCCCGACATCATCGCCTTCGGCAAGAAGACCCAGGTGTGCGGCATCCTGGCCGGCCCCAAGGTGGACCGGGTCGAGAAGCACTGCTTCGAGGAGTCGAGCCGGATCAACTCCACCTGGGGAGGCAACCTGGTGGACATGGTGCGCTTCACCCGGATCCTGGAGATCATCGAGGAGGACGGGCTGGTGGATAACGCCCGGGAGGTGGGCGGCTACCTGCTGGAGGGTCTCAGCGGACTGCAGGAGGAGTTCAGCATGGTGACCAACGTCCGGGGAAGGGGCCTGTTGTGCGCCTTCGACCTGCCGGATGGGGGGATGCGGGACGAGTTCTTGAACCGGGCCTATTCCGAGGGTATCCTCATCCTCGGCTGCGGCACCCGGTCGATCCGGTTCCGTCCCCCGCTGCAGACCACCCGCGAGCACGTAGACGACGGTCTGGAGGCCGTGCGGAGCATCCTGGGGCAGCTGGCCTCGGAGGGGAGCACCGCTGCGGCCGCCCAGGCGGACCTCCCCTCCGAGTAGGGGAATGGGGTGAGCTGACCGGATGGAGCGACCGCATCTGCTTCCCGGCGACGCCGACCTGGCGGCCCTGCGCGTCGAGCACTTCACCTCCATGCTCGAGACGGTGCTGGTCTTCTCCACGTTCTACCTCATCCAGCAGCTCATCGCGGCGGGAGGCTGGTTCGAGCGGGCCCTGGCCACCGACGGTTCGGTGGGCCGGATCACCACCCACCAGGGGTGGATCGCGGCCACCGTGCTCGGCCTCTTCCTCCTCCCGCTCCTCATACGCTTCATCAGCAAGGGGTGGACCCTCCTCGACTTCGGGTTCCGAGCCCGTCCGAACCGCCGCGACCTCTACCTGGCCGCCTACCTGGGGGTGGGGATGGGTCTCTGGTTCGCCCTGGGCTTCTGGATCCGCGCCGCTGCATTCGAGGACGCCCGCCACCTGCTGGCGGTACGGGACTGGGGGGACGCGGCCCTCTACATCTTCTACGTGGCGATGGTGGCCAGCGCCATGCGGAGCGAGTTCTTCTTCCGGGGCTACGTGCAGCGGCTCCTCACCGCCGAGTACGGCACCTCGTGGGGCACGCTGCTGAGCCTGCTCTTCTTCTGGATCAGCCTCCGCTGGATCGGCACCACCCACGTCCTCGCCCTCCTGGTGCCCATGGGCATCGTGGCGGCGGTGCTCTTCAACCGGCAGGGCAGCCTGTGGGAACCGCTCCTCTACCATGCCCTGGCCTTCGCCCTGGGATTCCTGGGGTACGCGCTGCTCGAACTCACCTCCGGGGGGTACGCGGTCTTCACGGCGGCCCTCGCCCTGATCGTCCTGGGGGGACTGTTCCGGATGAAGGATCTGCTCCTGGACCTGGTGGAGGACCTCCAGGCGCTGGTGATGGGGCTGGAGTCGTACTGGTTCTCCAACCTGATGAAGGCGATCATCCTCGTGGCGGTCCTGCTGGTGCTCCAGTACACGAGCCACGCCGACCTGAACGTGCACGCGCTCTTCACGGGCCTCTTCTACCTGGTCTTCACCGGCTATAAGCTGGGTCACCGCTGCCTGACCCTCCGAGACCTCTTCGAGTCGTAGTACATCATCCCGCCCCCCGGTGGGAGATGGATCCATGTCCGACACGCACTCCGGCACCCCCCAGGTGCATACCCCCCTGAGCCGATGGCCCCAGGGAGAGGGTCCGCGGGAGCGGCTCCTGGCGCGGGGCCCCGCCGAGCTCTCCAGCGCCCAGCTCCTGGCCGTGCTCCTGCGTACGGGCGGCCGGCCGGGACAGACCGCCCTGGAACTGGCCCGGGCCGTGCTGGCCGCCTGCGGGGACGTGAGGGAACTGGGGCACGCCACCCCCGAAGAGCTGCAGCAGACGCCGGGACTGGGCCCGGCGGGGGCCGCGGTCATCGCGGCCGCGGTGGAACTGGGCCGCCGTGCCGCCCCGCCCCCGGCGGAGGAGAAGGCCGCATTCCGCAGCGCCGCCGATGCGGCGGGCTACCTCTTCCCCCGCATGGCCCACCTCCGGAAGGAGCATTTCGTGGCCCTGCTGCTCGACGGGAAGAACCGGCTGATCCGGGAGGTGAAGGTCTCGGAGGGGAGCCTCACCGCCAGCGTGGTCCACCCCCGTGAGGCGTTCATCTCGGCCGTGCGTTCCAGCGCCGCCTCGGTGATCTTCGCCCACAACCATCCCAGCGGGGACCCCACCCCCAGCCCGGAGGACCGCTCGGTCACCGAGCAGCTCCGGGAAGCGGGACGCATCCTGGGGATCCAGGTGCTGGACCACCTGGTCATCGGGGCGGGGCGGTTCCGGAGCCTGGCGGAGGAGGGGCTGCTCTGACCGGGCCAGGCCCCCGGACCGTTCCGGACAAATCGGTCCGAAGGGGAGTTGACACCCTGTGCGCGGCTGCCTTTCGTAGACCAGAGGGAACCGAACCTACACCGACCAGGAGCCAGGTACGAGATGAGCAACCGGTATCAGAACCACATCGGCGGCAAGTGGGTGGACGCGCTCGGAGGGGAGACCTTCGAGAACCGCAACCCGGCCAACTGGGAAGAGGTCGTGGGCATCTTCCCGAAGTCCAGCAAAGAGGACGTGGACCGGGCCGTGGAGTCCGCTCGTGAGGGGTTCGAGGAGTGGCGCAGGGTACCCGTCCCCACACGGGGACAGATCCTCAAGCGCGCCTCCGACCTGCTGGTGGAGCGCAAGGAGGAATACGCGCAGGACATGACCCGTGAGATGGGGAAGGTCCTGGACGAGACCCGCGGCGACATCCAGGAGGCCATCGACACCGGCTACTACGCCTTCGGTGAGGGGCGCCGTTTCTTCGGGAAGACCGCTCCCAGCGAGCTGAAGCACAAGGCCACCTTCACCACCCATCTCCCCCTGGGCGTGGTCGGGGTGATCTGCCCCTGGAACTTCCCCATGGCCATCCCCTCCTGGAAGATCTTCCCCGCCCTGCTGGCCGGGAACGCGGTGGTGTTCAAACCCGCCAGCGACGTGCCGCTGAGCGGGGCCAACTTCATCCGGGCCCTCCTGGACGCGGGGGTCCCTCCGAAGGTGGTCAACCTGGTGCACGGGAGCGGCTCCGGTGTGGGCCGTCCCCTCATCGAGCACCCCGACGTGCCGGCCCTCTCCTTCACCGGTTCCAGTGCGGTGGGCAAGAAGCTCGCCGAGAGCGCGGCGGCCACCCTCAAGCGGGTGAGCCTGGAACTGGGCGGCAAGAACGCCCAGATCGTCTGGAAGGACGCCGATCTCGACCTCGCCCTCGAGGGCGTGCTCTGGGGCGCCTACGGCACCACCGGGCAGCGCTGCACCGCCACCAGCCGCCTGATCCTCCACGAGGAGATCCGGGACGAGTTCCTGCAGATGCTGAAGGAGGCGGTGGAAGGCCTCGAGCTGGGTGACGGTCTGGAGGCCTCCACCGACGTGGGCCCCCTGGTCAACGAGGGGCAGCTGAAGACGGTGGACGACTACGTGAAGATCGGCAAGGAGGAGGGGGCCACCCTCTTCACCGGCGGCGAGCCGTACGAGCACGCAGAAGCCCGGGACGGCTTCTTCTACCTGCCCACGGTCTTCACCGACGTGGAGCCGGAGATGCGGATCGCCAAAGAAGAGATCTTCGGTCCCGTCCTGAGCGTGCTCACCGTCTCCGACTGGGACGAGGCGGTCCGGGTGCACAACAACACGGACTACGGGCTCTCCAGTGCCCTCTACACCCGGGACATCAACCTCTCCTTCCACGCCATGGAAGACCTGATCGCCGGGATCACGTACATCAACGCCCCCACCATCGGTGCCGAGTGCCACATGCCCTTCGGAGGCTGCAAGGAGACCGGCAACGGACACCGCGAAGGGGGCTGGGGACCCTACGAGTTCTTCACCGAGACGAAGACGGTGTACGTCGACTTCTCGGGCAGGCTCCAGCGGGCCCAGATCGACACGGAGGATGTCTGAGACACTGCGCATCCTCTCGACCATCACCTCCAACCCCCGGCGGCTGGAGGAGCTCGAGCGCGGGGTGTCCGCCGTCTCTGAACGGACGGGGCACCCCGTCTCGCTTTCCTGTGCCCGGGACGAGGAGGAGATCCTCGAGGAGATCGGGGGGGCGCACGTGCTCCTCACCTACCGTCTGAGCCCCCGGAAGTTCCGGTCCGCCGAGTGCCTGGAATGGGTCCATTTCGGGGCGGCCGGCGTGGACCATTCCCTCTTCGGTGAGCTCCTCGACTCGGACGTGGTCCTGAGCACGAGCAAGGGGATCCACGCCGACGTGATGGGCGAGTACGCGGTCATGGCCGTGATCGCCCTGGCCTGCGGGCTGCCGCAGCTCGTCGACGCCCAGAGACACCGCACCTGGGCCGGCAGGGAGATCCGGCCCCTCCACCACGCGGTGGAGGGGAAGCGCCTGCTGGTGCTGGGGTTCGGGAACACCGGGGAGCCGGCGGCCCGGAAGGCCGCGGCCCTGGGCATGCGGGTGACGGCGGTGAAGCGTACCCCGCCCCGGGACCCGGTCCCCCGATGGCTGGAGGGACTCTTCCCCATCGACCGCCTGGAGGGGCTGCTCCCGGCGGCGGACTACCTGCTCCTGGCCCTCCCCCTCACACCGGAGACCGAGGGGCTGATGGACAGGGAGCGCCTCCGGACGCTGCCGAGGGGAGCGGGGGTGGTGAACATGGCCCGGGGGGGGCTGCTCGACGAGGGGGCCCTGCTGGACGCCCTCGACTCCGACCATCTCAGGGGGGCGGTGCTCGATTGCTTCGAGACCGAACCCCTCCCGGAGGGATCGCGCTTCTGGAAGCACCCGAAGGTGCTGGTCACCCCCCATATGAGCGGGAACTTCGACGACTATACCCGGCGGGTCATCGAGCGGTTCCTGGAGGACCTGGAACGCTATCTCAAGGACGAACCCCTGCCTCATCCGATCGACCGGGAGGCCGGTTACTGACCTGCAGGAACCGCCCCGAAGTCACAGGAGACGCGCGTGCAGTTCCCCAGCGAGCCTTTCAAGATCGAGGCGGTACAGCGGGTCTGCGAGCGCCGGGACGCGATACGGGGCTGCCGCATCACCTGGCAGACACCCTACCTGCGGCACTTCACGGCCCGGTTCGAGCCGCGTTGATCCCCCGGGAGGAGTGGGGCTAAATAAATGATGGGGGACATACGTTTTGTATGCAGAGGGGATGGGAGGCTATATTGGCCCATTGCACTCGACGGCCCGCCCCCAGTCAGAGAGATAGATCCGCTGCCCGCTCGCCGCGGAGGCGGAAGGACGGAAGTGATACGATGAAGGTTCGAACCGCAGCGACGGCTCTGGCGGCCCTGCTCCTGCTGGCCGCACCCTCCGGTGTCCTGGCTCAGCAGGAGGAGGACCAGGGTCCTCCTCCCGAACTGCTGCTCAGCAACGCCCAGAGTGCGTTCGTGACGGCAGAAGACAAGCGGCAGACGGGTGAGGGAGACCCCACGAGCGATTACCGGGAGGCCATCAAGGAGTTCCACCGCTACCTGGAGGCCAAGCCCGGGATCAGCACGGAGGACTCCGCCTCGGTGTATTTGAAGATCGCCGACGCCTACTGGGAGATGGGCAGCTTCAACCAGGACCCGGAGCTGTTCGCGGAGAGCATCTCCTACTACCAGTGGCTCATCGACAGGGACCCGGAGAACCAGAGCCGGCCGTACAACCTGATCCGGGCGGGCTATGCGGTCTGGCAGACCGAGGGGCTGGACGAGGCGGTACCGTACTACCGGGAGTACATCGAGCTGCAGCCGGACGACCTGCCCCAGCGCAGGGTCCTGGCCCAGGCGCTCATGTCCCAGGGGCAGATGGCCGAATGCGTCGAGCACTACCTGGCCTACTTCGAGCAGAGCCCCCACGAGCAGGACGTGGTGAACCAGCTCCTCACCCTCCGCTCCCGGCTCCCGCAGCAGTACGAGCGGATCACCCTCTCACTGGCGGCCAAACGCCCCGATACGCCGAAGTACCTGCTGGACCTGGGGCAGTACTACATAGGGCAGAGGGAGCGGGAGAAGGGGATCGACTACATCCAGCAGTACCTTGAGCAGCAGCCCGAGGACCTGGAGGGGTGGGCCATCCTCGCCGACGCGTTCAACAACATGGGGGAGTACGACCAGGCGCTCCAGGCCCTCCGTCGGGTCCTGGAGGTCGACCCCGAGCACGTCTCCGCCCAGACCCAGATCGCCCGGATCTACCTCGACCGGGGGGACATCGACCGGGCCATCACCGAGGCGCAGCAGGCCCTGAACATCGACAGCGATGACCCCGGGGCCAACGCCATCATGGGCGACGCCGCCTGGGAGTGGCTGCAGCGGAAGTTCCGCCGGGAGGAGCCCGGCAAGGAACTCAACGAGATGCCCTACAACTTCAAGGTCCTCATCGAGGACCAGATCGTGGGGGTCTACTACGAGAAGGCCAGGGAGGGGAGCGAGTGGCGCAGTCACGCCGACAGCCAGATCCAGTACCTGAGCCAGCTCTATCCGAGTTCCTCGGACCGGTTCATGGCGCCGGAGGAGGACAAGGTACCGATCGTCTTCCCGCCCCCGCGGTGAGCTGAGCGGCGGCCATTTCGCGTGACGGCCGCGGTTCACTGATCGTCACCGGTCGTGATGGATCGTCCTTCCCGCTCCCACCAGGCCGTCCAGGCTTCCAGGTCCCAGCCCAGCTCCTGGCCGGTAGCCTCCTCGAGGAGTTCTGCCGTATGGATGGTCCAGTCGACCCAGCCGAAGCGTGAACGTCCTCCCAACAGCCCGTATCCCGTCTCCTCCCCACGGTATCCCTCCCATGCCCTGTCCAGGATAGGACCCACATAGCGCAGGTTCCCGCTGTGGACCATCACGGAGAAGGCCTCGAAGACATACGATTCCCAGTTCCCGTAGCGCTCGAACTGCTTGCTGCCGCGGGCAAGCTCGAAGTAGCGCAGGGCCCGCTCATCGAACTCGCGGAAGCCGTGGTAGGAGAGGATGAGCGCGGCCTGCATGCGTATCGTCAGCAGCTCCCCGGTGTCCGCCACGATCTGTTGCAGGACCTCGAAGCCCGCTTCCGAGAGCCGGGGGAGCTGCGGCAGGAAGCTGCTCAGGGCGTCGCGCGAGTAGTCGTAGTAGTGGCGGTAGTTGAAATCGGGGTCCAGGAGATCCCGGGCCTCGCGCCACAGGGCGATGGTCTCGGTCACGCCGTTGCGGGCCAGCTCGGTCAGGATCCCCTGCAGCGACCGGGCATGGCTCCGGTACCAGAACAGTTCGGACGATTTCCCGATACCGACGTAGCGGACGGCGCTGTCCAGGCGGAAGGCCTCGGTGCGCGCCGCATCCTGTAGTCCTTCCAGCTGCTCGATGCGCCGCCGGGCGAGCCGGAGGAGCTCGGGCACCAGCCGGGGGCTGCCCCACGCGTCCAGATAGTCCGTGACGTCGAGGTCCCGTCGGTCGCGGTAGCCCTCCTCCCACCGCCGGTAGCTGCGATGCTCCCAGAGCGCCTCGCGCACCAGCTCCAGGTCCTGGATGGACCCGTTCCGCCGGAACCAGGCCAGTGCGACCGAACGCCTGCTCCCGTCCTCGCTTCCGATCCACTTCCGCATGAGCGGTTCGAGGGCCCTCTCCAGATCCACATCCAGGATGCGGGAGGTGTAGGTGATCTCACGCACCTCCTCCTCGTCGCGGATACGGGGCGCGATGCGCTGCAGGTAGCGGATACCCCGCTCATCGTCGCGGGCGAGCAGCGCCCAGGCCGCGATCCTCCGCACGTGCGGGGAGGGGTCCTCCAGCATCCGGGCGATGAGGTCGGTGTTGCGGGGATCGTTATCCGCACCGGCGAGGTGCACCGCGATCGCCCTGCGGTAGGAGGGCACGTCGGGCCCCTGGACGAGTTCGAGACAGTCGGTGACCAGCTCGGGGTCCCGTTCGCTCCGTACGGTGGTCTCGAAATCGGTGACCGTGCGCAGGTAGCGCTGGCGCCTGGGACGGTGTTCCGGCGATCTCGCCAGCAGGTAGCTGCTGGGATCCCGGACCTCGTCGGGATAGACGTACTCCACGGCCACGGAGGTCCGGTCCGCCAGCACCTCGAGGGGATCCGCTCCCGGCTGCCACGCGACCCGGTAGATGAACCGCTCTTCCAGCAGGTCGAGGAGCTGTTGGGGACCGGCGTAACGGACCTGCCAGTGCTTCGCGTATTGCTCGAAGCTCGACCAGGCCTGTCCCGGGGGCACGACGGAGAGTATCCAGGCCACCAGCGCATAGACCGCGAGGGCGAGGGCGGCGGTGACGGGGCGACGGACCAGGGCCATGCGTCCGGGCCGGGAACGGATCGCCAGGACGAGCACACCCAGCGTGACCAGGAACGGGATCAGGATGGAACGTATCCAGACATACTCGCCGTAGTCGTCGCCCTCGAAGAGCACGGCCAGCGGGCTCACGCTCAGCAGCACGAAACCGATCCCGACCGCGAGCAGCCCCGCCACGAGCGCACGGGTCTGGCTCCCGACGATCTTGCCGAAGTAGAAGCCCACGGCGAGCCCCAGCAGGCTGACGGCCAGCACGGCCAGCCAGTACTCGAAGATCACGGGATGCGGTATGGCATACTGCCGGGGCCAGGCGCCGATCAGCCCCATGACGATGCCGAGGGAAGCACTCATCCCGGCCACCACGCCCAGCCGGACCCCCAGCTTGGTGGCGAGTACGTCCTGGGTGCGGATCGGACGGGCGAGCAGCGGTTCCAGCGTCTCCTGTTCCTGTTCTACCGCGTAGGCGGTGATGCCGAGTACCAGCGAGATGAAGAGGAAGATGGGACCGGCGTAGCCCAGCACGTTGGCACCCCAGAAGTACCGCCGGGTCGCATCGGCCCCGAAGTCCGGGTCGTTCAGGAAGAGGATGGCCAGCACGACCGCCAGCGCCAGCGCGGCCGGGGGCCACGACTCCCGGAACTCCTTCCACCAGAGTCTCGAACCCCGCTCGTTCCACCAGCCCATCATGTCAGTACCCTCCCCGCCCTGGGCAGCGTGATCCCGTAGGCGGCCAGGAAGCCCGTGAGGAGCAGGAAGAGAGCCAGCAGTCCCACCGCCTCCCAGGGGGCCTGCAGCCACGTGATGTCTCGGAGGGTGGCCACGATGGGGGTGGCCGCGATGACGGCCCCGGCCGCGCCCCCGACGATCATCGCGGTGCTCTGATAGGGCGCCCGGGCGGAGACCGCCACGGTCGTGGTCAGCGTGACCAGCTGGCCCAGCAGGATGCTCACGACCAGGTACCACATGAGGTAGGGGGGCGTGTCCAGGTAGAGCGGCATCCCCTCGGAGGCGAAACGGGCCAGCAGGATCACCAGCAGCACCGAGGTCAGCACGAGCGTGAGCAGGATCCTTATGCCGATCTTGGCCGCCAGGTAGCGGGTGCGCGGGAGCGGCTTGCTCAACAGGAACTCGCCGGTGCCCTCATCCCGCTCTCCCACGAGGGCATCCATCCCCAGCGTCGCCGGGATGAAGAGCATCAAAAACCCTGCGGCGAAGGCCGTGAAGGGCACGACGGTGGCGAAACTTCCCGTGGAGAGCATGTTCAGCGGCAGGATCCCCAGGGTGATCAGGTAGAAGCCGCTCAGGGTGAAGAAGCGTCCCCTCAGGCTCCGCCATTCCTTCCAGAAGATCATGATTCGACCTCCTGGCCCTGCGGTTCCGGTTCGGAGGCGGCGGTGAGGGGGCCGAGGTAGGGCATGGGCCGCTCGGAGCTGCCGAGCACCACCTCGGCGAACACCTCGTCCAGACTCAGGCTGCGGACCTCCAGGGTGAGGGGGTCGTACGCCTCCTCAAGGCGTGCCGTGACGCGGTCCGGGTCGCCCCGCATCGTCAGCAGCAGGTCCCTGCCGTGGGCGCGATGACGCAGTACGTCGTCGAGTTCCACGGAGGTGGGTGCCGGCCCCTCGAACGTGAGTTCGTACAGCCGGACGGTCGCCTTCAGCTCGTCCACGGAGGAGGCGACCAGCAGGCGGCCGTCGTCGATGATGCCCACCCAGTCCGCCACCTGTTCCAGCTCCTGCAGGATGTGGGTGGAGAAGAAGACCGTGCGGCCCTCCTCCTGGATGGCCCGGACGATATCCCCCAGGAACTCCTGGCGGCTGATGGGGTCGAGCCCCATGGTCGGGTCGTCCAGGATCAGCAGTTCCGGTCGGCCGGCGAGGGCCAGCAGCAGGGAGAGCCGGGCGTTCTGTCCCTTGCTCAGGGTCCTGACCTTCGCCTCGGGGTCCAGGTCGAACCGCTCCAGGTACCGCCCGGCGAGCCCGCGGTCCCAGGTGGGGTAGAACCCCCCAGTGAACCGGATGAGCTCGCGGACCCGCATCCATCCGTACATCTTCTGCCCCTCGGCCACGTAGCCGATCTTCTGCCGCATGGCCACCGGGTCCTTCCAGGGATCGTGGCCCAGGACCTCGGCCGACCCGCTGTCCGGCTCCAGCAGTCCCAGCAGCAGCCGGATCGTGGTGCTCTTCCCCGCGCCGTTCCGCCCCAGGCAGCCGAAGAC
>JAWOFN010000127.1:0-10353 GCA_046497505.1 bacterium
GATGGATATGGACTTCGCGGTCTGTTGCCCGCTCGTCCGGTCCGGAACGCCTGCTATCCGGTTCCTGTTCGTCGGGTCGCGGCTTTGCTCCACGCTTCCTTCAGACCCCGCCTCACGACGGGCGCCCTTGCGCTTCGCTAGACCTTCACCTCCATCAGGTTGGTCAGGGGACTCTCACCCCCGAGCTGTTGAACATGCCTGGCACACAACAAGACGGCCGCCCGAAGGCGGCCGTCTCAGAGGCTTCGTGTGACGTGGGGGTCAGATCTTGTGTACGTTCTCGGCGGCCGGGCCCTTCTTACCCGCCACGACCTCGAACTCTACTTTGTCGCCTTCCTGGAGACTGCGGAAACCCTCCATCTCAATGGCCGAGTGGTGGACGAACACATCCTCCCCTCCCTCGACCTCGATGAAACCGTAGCCTTTCTGATCGTTGAACCACTTCACAGTTCCCTGCGCCATACAGCTGACATCCTTTGTCTATGGGGCCTTTCGGGCCCCGGTCCTGCCGGCCCATACGGACCGTTCATCGATGGACACGGCAGCGGGATCGGCGGCGGCTGACAAAAAAGGGCATACAGGCGTCGTGTAGCACCCGCTGCCCCGTCACCGTACCCCGTCGGGTCCTGCCACTGCGTCCTGCATACACCGATATCATGCCCTATCCCCGGCCCGGCTGTCCAAGAGATATTTCGGGGCACGCTCCTTGCTTCCGTCGGTACCCCCTGTTAACGTCCCGACGCGCCGGGTCGGATAGACGACAGGTCCGCCCGGGTCCCGGCCCTCGGGGGGGGGCCGGGTGACCGCTCGTGCAGGGACGGCACCATGAGCAGATCGGGACCATCGGACCTCTCGCAGGTCGGGACCGCCCGTGTCCGACTCCTCTACCGGCAGAGCCCGGTGGCCCTGGTGGGGGCGGGAGCCTGCCTGGCCGCTCTCGTGGCGGGACTCTCCGGCGAGGTCGCCCCCTCTATCCTGGTCCCCTGGGCAGGGGTCACCGCGACCCTCCACATCGGCCGCTATCTCCTGAGCCGGGTCTACCGTGCCCTGGACCCTCCTTCCGCTTCCACGGGCCGGTGGGAGTGGACCTTCGACGTGGGCATGGTCCTGGTGGGCGCTGCCTGGGGGAGTGCGGGCATCCTCCTCTTCCCGGCCGGGTCGGTGGTCCACCAGGTCTTCCTCGCTTTCATCCTCGGGGGCATCAGCACCGGTGCCGTGGCCACCTACGCCGCTTCCAGTACGGGCGGAGCGGGATTCTTCCTCCTGGCCATGCTCCCCCTGGCCACCCGGTTCGTCACCCGGGGAACGCCGCTGCAGGTCTACACCGGCGTCATGCTCTACGTGTACACGGGCATCCTCCTGGCCGTTGCCCACAACATGCATCGGACCATCGTGGAGTCGCTGCGCCTCCACCAGGAGAACCGGGACCTGGTGAAGGACCTCACCCTCTCGGAGCAGCGCTACCGATCGATCGTGGACAGCACCCTGAGCGGGATCGTCGTGGTGGACGACGCCTTCCGGATCGTGTTCGCCAACGAGGCCATCGAAGGGCTCACGGGACTCGACAGCACCGGACTCACAGACCGTGACTTCCGCGAGTTGCTGGACGAGGAGGACCGGGAGCTGGTGGAGGAGCGGTACCTCCGCCGTCAGCAGGGGAAGGAGGTCCCCCGACGCTACGAGATCGGGATCCGGGGGGGAGATGGGACCACCCGCCGTGTGGAGATCAACACCGCCCTCATCCGCGACCCCGAGGGAGGGCCCCGCACCGTGGCCCAGCTCCTGGACACCACCGACCGGAGGAAGTCCGAAGAGGCGCTGCTCCTGGCCTCGCGGATGGAGGCGACGCGGACCCTGGCGGCGGGTGTCGCGCACGACTTCAACAATCTGCTGGTGGGGATCCTGGGCAACGCCGAGCTGCTCCAGATCCGATCGAAACGGGGGAGGGTCGAGCCGGAGGACCTGGGCCTCCGCCTCCAGGCGATACGGGACGCCGCCGACCGGGCGGGAAGCCTCGCGCAGCAGCTCCTGGCCTTCGCCCGCGGAGGCGGGTTCGAGCCCGAGACCCTGGCGCTGGAGCGTGTCCTGGACGACACGGTCCGCCTGCAGGAGGGGATGCTCGGTCCCGATGTGGATATCCGGCGCGACGTGACCGGTGACCTCTGGCCCGTACAGGCGGACCCGGCTCAGGTGGGTCAGGTCATCATGAACCTCTGCATCAACGCCGGCGAGGCCATGGAGGGGGAGGGCACGCTCACCCTGCGGGCGCGCAACATCCGGGTAGGCGAGGGGGACGGGGTGACCCTGCGGAGTGTGGGCACGGGGGAGTGGGTCGTGCTGGAGGTGGAGGATTCCGGTCCGGGCATGAGCGAGGAGGTAAAGAGACGGGTGTTCGAGCCCTTCTTCACCACCAAGGCGAAGGGGCGGGGGCTGGGGCTCGCCGCCTGCTACGGGATCGTCGCACGGCACGGCGGCCGGATCCTGGTGGACAGCAAGCTCGGGGAGGGGACCCGATTCCGGATCTACCTCCCGCGTTCCGAGGACCCCCTGCCCGGCTCCCGACCCGAATCGCACAAGGTCCCCATGGGGACCGAGACCATCCTGGTCATCGATGATGAACAGCGCGTC
Organism: bacterium; assembly: GCA_046497505.1. Classification (GTDB taxonomy): domain Bacteria; phylum Blakebacterota; class Blakebacteria; order Blakebacterales; family JAWOFN01; genus JAWOFN01. Next base: position 2,629 of record JAWOFN010000127.1, read on the forward strand.
CGGGATGTGGCCCATGCCCTCCTTGAGAACCTGGGCTACACCGTGCTGACCGCCGGCGACGGGCTTAGCGCTCTGGAGATCCTGGTGGACCGGCACCGCGAGATCGACCTGGCGCTCCTCAACCTCAAGATGCCCGGCACGGGAGGGATCGAACTGCTCCCCCGGCTGAGGGAGACCTGTCCCGACATCCGGGTGGTCTTATGCAGCGGATACGAGAACGAGGCGGGCACCTCGGAAGTACCCGAAGAGCACTTCCACGGGTTCCTGCCCAAACCCTTCACCCTGGGCACACTGGGGTCCAAGGTCAGGGAGGCCCTGGACCTCCCCCGCCAGGCGGCCGGGGTCTGAGCCTCCCTCAGCCCAATCCCAGCGTCTCCAGCACCCCCCGCGCAGTGTCTTCCCAGGTGAACCGCTCACGCGCCCGTTCCCTTCCCGCCCTTCCCATGGCCGTCGCCCTGCCGGGGTCCTGAAGCAGGAAGACCAGCGCGGCGGCGGCCTCCTCCGGGGAGGTCGGGTCCACCAGGTATCCTGTGAGTCCGTCCTCCACAGCGTCCGGCACGCCGCCGGAACGCCCCGCCACCACCGGGAGTCCCGAGGCGCTGGCCTCCAGGAAGGTGAGGCCGAACCCCTCCACATCCCGCGTGCCCGGGAGCCTGCGGCTGAGCATGGCGTAGACGTCTCCCAGCCGGTAGACCGCGGGTACCTTCTCGTTCTCGACCGGCCCTCCGAAGATCACGCTGTCCGAGACCCCCAGCCCCTCGGCCAGCAGCCGGAGCTCCCCCTCGCAGGGCCCCTCACCAACGATGAGGAGCTGTGCCCCCGGCGCCCGCTGGAGGACCCCGGGCATGGCCTGGATCAGGACGTCCTGCCCCTTCCTCCGCACCAGGCGGGCCAGGGTGAGTATCACCGGACCCTCACACAGTCCGAAGCGGTCCCGGAGGCCCGGGTCCGGCGACCCCGGGGTGAAGCGCACCAGGTCCACCCCTCCGTTCACCACATGTATGCGTTCGTCGGCGATATCCCGGGCCCTCAAAAGGTCCGCCGTGTAGGAACTCACGGCCACCGCGGCCCCGGCCCGTCGGAAGGAGCGGCGCAGCCGCCACAGCTCGATGCCCCGCGTCACCCGGTCCACCTCCTGACCGTGGGCGGCCACGGCGACCCGTCCTCCCACCCGGTGTCGATGGGGGGCGGCTCCCAGTCCCAGGTACCAGTCCGCGCAGACCACCCCGCGGGTCTCCGGGTGCTCCTTCAGGAAACGGCCCACGGCGGATCGGGTATACCAGCCCCGCCATGTGGGCCAGTCCCGTCCGTCCATGGTGCACAGCTGGTAGGGGGCGTCTTCAGGCAGGCTCGGCGGCTGGTCCCGGGGACCCCGGGCAAGGACGTGGACATCCCATCCCATCCCCGCCAGGGCGCCGGCCACCTCGGAGCTCCAGGTGGCCATGCCTCCCAGGCGGGGGGGGAAGTCCTCGGTCACGAGGAGGAGGGTCAAGGAGGGCTCCCCTCCGGTGTCAGTGCTGGTGGCCTCCCTGACCGTGCACGTGACCGTGCTCCAGTTCCTCCTCGGTGGCGTCACGGACGTCCTTGATATCCACCTCGAAGTTCAGGGTCCGTCCGGCCAGGGGGTGGTTGGCGTCCACCGTGACCTCGTCGTCCTCGATCCCGGTGATGGTCACGACCTGGGTCCCCTGCTGGGACCGGGCCTGGAACTGCATGCCTACCTCCAGTTCCCGCTCGGTCTCGAAGCGGTCCTTGGGGACGCTCTGGATCATATCCTCACGCCGCTGGCCGTACGCCTTCTGGGGCGGGACGGTGACCTCGACGGTCTCCCCCTCTTCGCGTCCCTCCAGGGCCTCTTCCAGGCCGGGGATGAGGGCGCCCACTCCGTGGATGTAGGCCAGCGACTGGTCCTCTGCGCTCGACTCGATGACCTCACCCTGCTCGTCGGTCAGCGTGTAGTCGATCGTGACGACCTTGTTGGTGGTGATCTCCATGGGTCCTTTCCGTGGATCGGGGATACAGGAAGACGGGGACCGAGGCCCCGCTCCTCTCAAAGAGGGGAGCGGGAGCCGCCTCGGCCAGTACAAATCCCGCGAGCAGCTTGGAGTACCCCCCCGAAGGGGTCCATCCCGCTCAGGCGCCCATCTCGAACTCCTTCTTGATCTCCCGCCACTGCTCGTTGAGCTCGTCGCGGACCGAGTCCACCGCCTGGCGCATCCTGGCAGCCTTCTCGGTACCCGCCTCCTGCAGTTCCTCGAAGCGCTCCCTGAGCTGGTCCACGCTGCTCTGGGAGACATCGGCCTGCTTCTTCAGCTCGATCCGCGCGTCCGCCTCGAGCTGCTCGGCGCGGGCCCTGATCTGCTCCAGCCGGGCCTTCCATTCCTTCAGTTCCGCTTCGACCTTGTCTCTATATTCCGGTTCCAGGTCCATCTCGTTTCCTCTCTCTGGCTAGGGTTGCGAGGTTCGTTCCGTTCGATTCAGTCCCGGTCCGGCCCGTTCATCTCCCGCGGGGGGACTCCCGCCGCGGCCACCGCCTCCGCCCGCTTCCAGACGGGTTCCTTCACCTCGTCCAGGAAGAGCTGCAGGTGGGGGAAGGGGATCTCGATGCCCGCTTCGTCCAGGGCCAGCTTGCATGCCTCCAGCACCCGGAAGAAGACGGCCCGCTCCCTGGATGCGCTGGATATCCACACCCGCACGTCCAGGTTCACGCTGGAGTCACCCAGGGAGGTGACCACAACGTCCGGGGCCGGGTCCTCCAGCACCTCCCCCACCGAAGCCGCCGCCTCCAGCGCGGCCTCCCGGGCGGCGGGGATGTCCTCCTTGTAGGCGATGCCTACCGGGACGCGGATCCGGATCTCTCCGTATATGCTGTGGTTGACCAGCATGTCCTCGATGATCTGGCGGTTGGGGAGGATCACGTAGGTGTTGTCGTTGGTCCGGATCCGGGTGGTGCGCATCGTGATCCGTGCCACCTTGCCGTAGCGGTCCTGGGTGGTGAGGAAGTCCCCCACCTGGAACGGCTTGTCCCAGAAGATGAGGAAGCCCGCGATCGTGTTGGCGATGGAGTCCTGGGCCGCGAAACCCACGGCCACACCGGCCACACCCAGCCCGGCCAGGGCGGCACCCATGTCGATGCCCAGCTGGCTCACGGCCATGACCACCGCAACCAGCGTGATCGCTATGTGGTACACGTTGTCCACCAGCCACCGGATGAGTCCCTCGTCGAAATCCGCCCGCTTGAGCACCGTCCGCAGGGTGGGGCGGGTAACTTTGAGGAAGATCCAGAAAGCCGCCAGGACGAGCAGTGCCGCCACGATCCCGGGGACGAAGTCCAGCAGCATCCCCATGATGCGTTCCGGGTCCAGCGTGTCGAGCAGCCTCCCCATGGATCCCTCCCTCTCTCTGCTCCCTCGCCGGGGGCGGGCTTTGCCGGCACAGGATGTGTCTGATTACATCTAGTTGAAGTTCCTGATGCTTGCAGACTCCTTATATGTACCATACTGGTTTCCACCCTCCTCGAAAGGCCAAACCGGGAGATGGGCTCTCAGAGCGGGGAAAGGAGACTTGCGATGCGCAGGGTCCCGGGCGTAGATGAGGACATGTCCCCCGACACCGGAACCGTGACCATCCGAGGACACCGTCTCTACGTGGAGCGGCTCGGCCCGCCGGGAGGCCTTCCGCTGGTGCTCCTCCACCATGGTCTCGGGTCCGTCGGGGCGTGGCGGGACATCGCCCCCCTCCTGGCGGCGGCCGGTTTCCGGGTGCTGGCATACGATCGGTGGGGATACGGGCGTTCCGACGACCGTCCCTCCTTCGACATCCCCGACTTCACCGACGACCTGGCCGACCTCACCGCCCTTCTGGAACACGAGGGGATGGAGCGCGCGGTCCTCGTGGGGCACAGCGACGGGGGGACCATCGCTCTGCTGTGGGCGGCGGAGGATCCGGGGCGGGTCGACGCGATGGTGAGCGTGGCCGCCCACGCCTACATCGAGCCGAAGATGGATGATGGGATCGAGGGGATCCGGCGCCGGTGGGACTCCGATCCCCGGTTCAGAGAGTCTCTGACGGCCATCCACGGGCCGCGGGCCGCGGACCTGGTGGAGGAGTGGATCGGCGCCTGGCACCGTCCTGAGAACCGCGGGTGGGACATCCGGGACCGGCTGGGGACCGTGAGCTCACCGGTCCTGGTGATCCAGGGCACCTCGGACGGCCATGCCGCCCCGCATCATGCCCGCGCCATCCACGCCGCACTGCCCGAGAGCCGTCTGTGGCTCCCCGAGGGAGCGGGTCACATGCTGCCCCGTGAACGACCCGGCCCCCTCACCGAACGTGTCCTGGGATTCCTCTCGGAGGTGCTGCCCCGGGACCGGAGGGCGGGGGGATGATCAGCCGCCCGCGCTCCACCCCTCCCCTTCCCGGAGGAGATGGACCTCGACCCGGCGGGCGGCATAGGGGGCACCGGTCTCGGTGACCGGAACCGTCGCCTCCCGAGCGTCGATGACCATGACCGCGCCCTCACCCATGACCTCGAAGCTCCCCGGACCCCGGACCACCGCCGTGCGCTCATCGATCCCGATCCCTAACAGGTCGGGATGGTCGAGGACAGCGGCGAAGAGGCGCGAAATGCGCTGGCGGGCCAGGAAGTGCTGATCCACGATGACCTCGGCCCAGAGACCCAGCCCCGCGACCGTCTCGGTGGCACCGGCCCGGATGGCCTCCAGGTCGGCGTCCCCCGTGATCATCCGGCCCGACTGGACCGCCGCGCCCGCACTGGTACCGCCGACCACCGCTCCCTCCCGGTAGCGCTGCCGCATGACCGAGGGAACGGGGGTCTCCCGGACCGCCTCCATGAAGCGGTTCTGACTGCCCCCCGGCATCCAGATCAGGTCGGAGGACCGAAGCCGGTCCAACGCTCCCTCCAGGGTGTCCAGCCTCACGACCGCCGCGTCCACACCGCCCGCCTCCATGAACATCTCCACCGTACCCTCTCCTGCCTCCTCCCGGGAGGAGGCCTGAGGAAGGACCGAGACCCTGGCTGAGGGACCGCCGGCCAGTTCCAGTGCCCGGGCCACGACGGAAGGGGGGGTCCCGCCCCCTCCCACCACCACCAGGTGACCGGCGGGTTCCTCCGCCTCTTCGCTCCCGGAGGAGACGGGAGAGGGATCACAGCCCATCAGCAGGAGGATCAGGGCGGCGAGGAAGATCGAGACGAAGCTGTATCGGGACCGGGTCGTCATGCTGCGGCTCCCTTCATGGGTCGATGCGTCGTGTCTTTGGGCACCCCTCACTCCTTCCGGGGAAACGTCGCGAGCCCTTCGTATGCTATGTGTCGGGAGGCCGCGCATCCAGTGCCGGCTTCCGCCGGCCGGGGTTGCCGACCCCCGGGGGATGACCTACTCTGGAGTGCGTGATGCGTGCGCGGACCCTCATATGCGCCCTGGCGAGCCTGCTGCTCCTCCCCCGGACGGGTACGGCCCAGGACTTCAGCCGCTCGGCCGGCGAGATGCGCCGCACCCCCCTGCCCGACTTCGCGAAGCTCGTCGCCGCCGAACAGGCGCGGCCGGTACGTCTGACCCTGGTGGACGGCACCGCCATGGACGGGTACGTCGGTGAGCCGGACGCTCAGAACTTCACCCTGATCATGGGGGAGGACGCGCTGATGGGGGCCCGGGTCGGGGTGGCCTGGAACCGTATCAGCGAGGTGCGTATCGAGCGGGAGCAGAGCCTGCTCAAGGGCATGCTCATGGGGACCGCCGCCGGTGCGGCGGTAGGGGCCCTCTCTCCCAGGGAGGGGGACGCAGACCGTACCCGCTGGGGCCTCACCGCCCCCGAGCGGGTCTGGGACGCAGCCCTCCAGGGAGCGGTGGCCGGGGCCCTCTCCGGTCTGCTCGAGGGACTCGACGTGGTGCTCCAGCATACGCCCCAGCAGTTCGGGCTCACCGGCACCACCATCCCCTCCCGGCGCCCGGTCCGTCCCAGCAGCCGGCTGGTCCAGACCGCGCCGGGAGCGGGGCTGGTCCTGGGAGACATGGAGGCCTCCCTGCGGACGGGCAGCGCCGCCACGGGGACCGACCCGGTACGGGTGGAGGACACCTGGAACGGCCGCGCGGGGGGGACGGTGGCCTGGGAGACCGGCTGGGCCCTGGATCCCTCCTGGTGGCTCCGCACCCGCCTGGAGTGGACCCGTCTGCCCAGGATGAGCCTCCGGGACGGCATCGGTACCTTGGAGGTATGGCACGAGTACCAGGCATGGCGGTCGTGGGTGGGTCTCTCCCGTCCCTTCGGAGCCGTGCATCGTCTCCCCTCCCTGGAGATCTCCTTCCTGGCAGGCCTGGGGAGGGAACAGTTCCGGAGCGGGGCCGCACAGGGTCCCTCGGTCCCCGACCTGGACGGGTATGTCCGGAGTCAGCGTCAGGTAGAACTGCGCCCCATGCTCATGGCCTCGGCCGCCGTGGCGCTGCTGCGCCGCCCCTCCTTCGCCATGGCCTTCCGGGCCGAAGGGATCATGGGACCCGGGTTCCGTACCAACGCCCTCTTCGGTCCCTCGGGGACCATGCTCCTGGACCGCTGCCGTATCACCCCCATCGGCCTGAACTTCGGCCTCGAACTCCTCTTCCCCAACTTCTGACAGCAGCGCGGGATCTGGCCGGCGATCAAGACGGAGAACCGGGACCGCGGAGGCGTACTGATACGGTACGCCGCACAAGGTCCGAGGACTGCAACGCCGAGAGGGCGCGAAAGACCCGCTCAGGTCAGGCGAAGTGGGGGCGGAGCGTGTGCCACTGAGTCGCCCTCTCATACTGCCACCCGATATCCAGGATCGTCTCCTCGTCGTACAGCCGTCCCGTGACCATGATGACCATGGGATCGCCGTCTTCGTCGAACCCGCACGGCACCGCCAGGGCGGGATGTCCGGTGAGGTTCGTCATGGTGAGGCTGGCACTGCTGTTCGGTGTGATGAAGGCGTCGTACTGCTTCATGAGCACGTCGGCCTCGCGCATCAGGATCCGGCGGGCCCGCTGGGCACGGATGAACTCCACCGCGGGCACGAACCGGTGGGTCCGGAAGGTGTCGGGCCATGCGCCCCGGCTCTGACGGACCAACTCGCGCACCCGGCCGCTCCGGACCAGGTCGTCGAAGGCCGCGGCGGCCTCCACGCTCAGCACGATCCGGATGGCGCCGATGGGCAGGTCGGGGAGCTCGATCGGCTCCAGGTCCGCTCCCAGTCTCCGCAGCACATCCAGGGCGTCGGCGTAGACCCTGCGGCGCTTCTCGCTCCACCGTGAGCTGGTGAACTCGGAGGGGATGTAGCCGATCCGAAGTTCCGAGAGGTCCCGGGGGCGCTCCCATCGGAAGGGAGCGTCCACCACGGTGGGATCCTTCCCGTCGGAGCCCCTGACCGCCTCGAACACCAGGGCCGCGTCCTCCACACTCCGGCAGATCGGTCCCAGCTTGTCCATCGACCAGGAGAGGGCCATCGCCCCGTAGCGGCTGATCCGGCCGAAGGTGGGCCGCAGTCCCACCGTACCGCAGCGGGCCGAGGGGCTCATGATGCTTCCCAGGGTCTCCGATCCGATCGAGAAGCCCACCAGACCTGCCGCGGTGGCGGCAGCGGGGCCGGCACTCGACCCGCTGGAGCCCTGCTCCGGGTCCCACGGGTTCCGGGTCCGCCCGCCGTACCACCGGTCCCCCATGGCCAGGGCCCCCAGGGTCAGCTTGGCC
>JAWOFN010000094.1:0-22788 GCA_046497505.1 bacterium
CGTCAATTCCGGGATGCCTCCGCTGTCGCCTGCTTCACGATACTGCTCATTCGCCTCCGATAGCACCCTCTTCAACTCCGAGATGAGATCCTTGCCGAGATCTCGACTCTTTGACAAACGGGTGCCCCCGATGTAGAGGAACTGGAAGAGTTCGGCCAGGATGTAGCCCACCACCGCCCAGACGGCTCCCACCCCCCGGGTGTAGGCCATCCCGGAGACTCCCAGCACGAGCCAGGAGGAACGGCCGGAGGAGACGGCGGAGAGGGCCACCACCACCCGGTCCATGGCCCGGCCCCCGATGAGGAAGTCGGACTGGTTGCGGGTGCGGAACATGGCCCACAGCCCGATGAGCACCGGGAGGCTCAGGGTGATGAGGAAGATGGTCAGCGCGACGGGGTCGGAGAGCTTCTCGTAGGTCTGCACGGGACTACTCCGCCGACCGGCGGGTGACGAGGTAGAGGATCCCCGCCAGCAGCAGTACCGCGGCGGGGAGGGCGAAGAGGACGAGCTTGGCTCCCAGCATGGAGGTCACTCCCTGCAGACGTTCGCACCGCGACCGGGGGCGGGCGCACCGCCCGGTCTCCGGACAGGCTAATGTACCGCCGCCGACGCGCCCATCGTTTTCTCCTCCCGGGCCCTCGAGGGCCGCAGCGGCCCCGGGGAGCCGTTCCTGCAACGAGTGCTTGCCGTATCCCGGCTCTCGGGCGACACTTAGCCCCATCGTGACATACCGTCAGCGACCTATACGATCCCCCCCGGTCGTGATTCGAAGGAGTACAGCCTATGCCTTCGGAAGGCACAAGGGAGTATCCGAGTTACAGCGTGTCCGCCTGGGACCTCTCCGAACTGCTCCCATCGGAAGAGGACGCGGTGGTATCGAAGCGCCTCGCGGAGATCGAAGACGCGGTCTCCGCCCTGGAGGAGCGGCGGGAAGAACTGGCCCCCGACATGGATCGGGCCGGCTTCCTGGACATCCTCTCCGGCTACGAGGAGATCCTCTCCACCATGCAGGTGGTCTCCGCCTACGGTTCCCTCAGCTTCAGCGCCGACACCCTCTCCTCGAAGACCCTCAACCTCCGGAACCGGATCCAGCACGTCCTCACCGGCCTGAGCAACCGGATCCTTTTCTTCACCCTCTGGTGGAGGAACCTGGATGAGGAGGCGGCAGGCCGCCTGCTTCCCGAGGAGGAAGACGGGGAGAGGTCGGACTACCGGCACTTCCTGGAGGATCTGCGGCGCTTCGCGCCCTATACGCTGGAGGAGCGGAGCGAGCAGATCATCAACCTGAAGGACGCCAACGGGATCGACGCGGTCCTGACCCTCTACTCCATGCTCACCAACCGGCTGGAGTTCAGCCTGGAGGTCGGGAGGGAGGAGAAGACCCTCACCCGGGACGGGCTGATGAAGTACGTGCGCAGCCCGGACGGGGACCTGCGGGAGGCGGCCTACCGGGAGCTGCATCGTGTCTACGAGGAGGAGGCCCCGGTCCTGGGGCAGATCTACTCCAACCGGGTGCGGGACTGGTACTCGGAGAACGTGGAACTGAGGGGGTTCGAGCGGCCCATCGAGGTGCGCAACCTGGCCAACGACGTGCCGGGGGAGGCCGTGCAGACCCTCCTGGACGTCTGCGGGGAGAACCGGGCGGTCTTCCAGCGCTATTTCGGTGTCAAGGCCGAGCTGCTGGGGCGCGACCGGCTCCGCCGGTACGACCTCTATGCCCCCATCGGGAGCGCCGACCGGGAGGTCCCTTACGTGGAGGCGGTCCGGACCGTGCTCGACACCTTCCAGGACTTCCATCCCGTCCTGGCGGAGCAGGCACAGAGGGTGTTCGAGGAGGGCCACATCGACTCGGAGCTTCGGAAGGGGAAGCAGGGGGGCGCCTTCTGCGCCACCGTGCTCCCGGAGCACACCCCGTGGCTGCTGGTCAACTACACCGGCGAGGTCCGGGACGTGGCCACCCTGGCGCACGAACTGGGTCACGCGGTCCACTCCATGCTGGCCTCCGACCACTCCGTCCTTACCCAGCATCCCTCCCTCCCCCTGGCGGAGACCGCCTCGGTGTTCGGGGAGATGCTGGTCACCGACCGCCTGCTGGCCTCGGAGGACGACTCCCTGGTCCGGCGGGAGCTGCTGGCCAGCGCCCTCGACGACATGTACGCGACGGTGATGCGCCAGGCCTTCTTCGTGAAGTTCGAGACCGACGCCCACGAGGCGGTGCTGGGCAACGCGAGTCAGGAGGAGCTGAACGCCCTCTACCGGGAGAACCTGGACGAACAGTTCGGTGAGAGCCTGGACCTCACCGACGACTTCGCCTACGAGTGGCTGAGCATCCCCCACATCTACAACACCCCGTTCTACTGCTATGCCTACAGCTTCGGGCAGCTCCTGGTGCTGGCCCTCTACCGGCGCTTCCAGCTGGAAGGGGACGAGTTCAAGCCGGGCTACCTGCGGATGCTCTCCTACGGGGGGTCCGCCCGCCCCCAGGAGATCCTGACAGAGACGGGGATCGACATGACCGGGGCCGACTTCTGGCAGGGGGGGTTCGACGTGATCTCCGGACTCGTCGACGAGCTGGAGGCCACCGGCTGAGGGGGGACCGGTGAGCGACCCCACCCCCTCGGAGCGGCGTGCCGGAATGCGCTGGATGGTGCTTGCGGCCCTCTTCTTCAGCCTCATGAGCCTCTTCGTGAAGTGGGCGGGACGGTGGTTCCCCGCCCAGGAGGTGGTCTTCGCCCGGTCGGTGGGGGTGATGGCCATCAGCGGCTGCATGCTCCGCCGTTCCGGGATCTCCCCCAGGGGCAGCGACCGCCGGCGGCTGCTCCTCCGGAGCAGCTTCGGCTTCGTGGCCCTCATGTGCTTCTATTACGCCATCATCCATCTCCCCCTGGCGGACGTGACGGTGATCCAGTACACCAACCCGGTGTTCACCGTGCTGCTGGCCGCCTGGTTCCTCCGTGAGGGGGTGGGGCGGAAGGAGGTCACGGTCACCGCTGTGAGCCTGGCCGGGGTGGTGCTGGTGGCCCGGCCCACCTTCCTCTTCGGCACCTCCGCCGCCGCCCTCGACCCGGTGGCGGTGGGGGTCGCCCTGCTGGGGGCCGTCATGAGCGCCGCCGCCTACGTCACCGTCCGGCGGCTGGGGCGGACCGAGGACCCCATGGTCATCGTCTTCTGGTTCGCCGCCTTCAGCGTCGTCGCCAGCCTGCCCGCCCTGGCCATGAACCCGGTCATGCCGGTCGGGTGGCAGTGGCTGGTCCTGGCCGGCGTGGCCCTCTTCACCCACATGGGGCAGATCTCCATCACCCACGGGCTGAAGCTGGAGCGGGCGGGCAGGGCCACCTCGGTGGGTTACCTTCAGATTGTGTTCGCCGCCCTCTGGGGGCTACTCTTCTTCGCGGAGGTCCCGGGACCCCTCAGCGTGCTGGGGGCCCTGCTCATCGTCGGCAGCACGCTCCGTCTGGCACGATAGGGTATCCCCTTGGTCCTATGGGTCTTCAGGACCGCCGTCGCCGCCCTCGGCATCCTCTCCGCGGGGCATGCCCTGCTCTTCAAGCGGGACCCCCGGGCGGGGCTGGCATGGATCGCCGTGTGCCTCTTCATCCCGGTGGCGGGTCCCCTGACCTACTGGATCTTTGGGGTGAACCGGATCCAGACCCGGGCCCGGCAGTACCACGCCCGCTGGTCCATCCTGGTGGACAGCAGCGGGGAGTCCCGAGCCGCGGGGACGGGGCCCTCGTGGGACCCGCGGGCCGCCGGGATGCCCGGCTACCTCCGGCCCCTGGTCCACACCGCCGATGCGGTGACCCGGCGGCCCCTGATGCCGGGCAACCGGGTGGACCCCCTCTTCGGGGGAGAGGCGTGCTACCCCCTCATGGAGGAGGCCATCGAGTCCGCCACCGACCGGGTCCTGCTCACCACCTACATCTTCGACCCCGACCGGACGGGGACCCGGATCATCCGGGCCCTGAGGAGGGCCATCGACCGGGGGGTGGAGGTGAAGGTGATGCTGGACGGCTTCGGGGAGTGGTATTCCCGCCCCCGGGTGCGGGGGACCCTGGAGGAACTGGGGGTGCCGTACGAGGTGTTCCTCCCCTTCAGCCTCATCCGTTCCCGCCTCCACATCAACCTGCGCAACCACCGGAAGATCCTGGCCGTGGACGGGGAGACGGGGTTCACGGGGGGGATCAACATCAGCGACCGGCACCTGGCTTCCGACCCGGGCAACGCCATGCCGGTCCAGGACGTGCACTTCCGGCTCCAGGGGCCGGTGGTCCAGGCCATGGAACAGGCGTTTCTGGAGGACTGGGCCTTCGTGACCGGCGAGACCTACGAGCCGGAGCCGCTCGCGACCCCGGAGGAGAACGAGCCGGCGGTCTGCCGGGCCATATCGGACGGACCGAACGAGGACTTCGAGAAGCTGCAGTGGATCCTCCTGGGGGCCCTGACCACCGCCCGGGAGCACGTGCGCATCATGACCCCCTACTTCGTGCCCGACCGCGTGCTCATCGCCGCATTGAACTCGGCGGCCCTGCGGGGGGCCCGGGTGGAGGTGGTCCTGCCCGAGGAGAACGACCATCCCGCCGTGGACTGGGCCAGCCGGGCCATGCTCTGGGAGATGCTGGACCGGGGGGTGCGTTTCTTCTACCAGCCGCCCCCCTTCGCGCACACCAAGCTCTTCGTACTGGACCAGGACTACGTGCTGGCGGGTTCCGCCAACCTGGACAACCGGAGCCTGCGCCTGAACTTCGAGTTCAACGTGGAGATCTACGACCGGCGCCTTGCGATCCGGCTGGGGGAGTACTTCGACGAGGTGAGAGACGCCTCCCGGGAGGTGAGCCTGGAGGAGATGGACGGCCGACCCCTGCCCCAGCGGCTCCGGGACGCGGGGGCCCGCCTCTTCGCCCCCTACCTTTGAGAGGAGAGCAGTTCCTCGAAGAGCTCCAGATACTCCGAGGCCGAGCGCTCCCAGGAGTGGTCCGCGGCCATGGCCCCCTTCACCGCGGCCCTCCATCGTGCCGGCTCCTCCCATGCCCGGCACATCCGTCCCAGGGCGTCCAGCAGGGCGTCGGCGGCGTACCGCTCGAAGAGGAAGCCGTTCCCGTCCTCCCCGCTGTCCAGGTCGATCACCGTATCCGCCAATCCCCCCGTCCGGCGGGCCACCGGGAGGGTGCCGTAGCGGAGGCTGTAGAGCTGGTTCAGTCCGCACGGTTCGAAGCGGGAGGGCATGAGGAAGGCGTCCGCCCCCGCCTCGATCCGGTGGGCCAATCCCTCGTCGAACCCGATCCGGGCACCCACCCGGTCCGGCCAGCGGCCGGCCAGCTCCCGCACCATCTCCTCGAATTTCTCCAGCCCGGTCCCCAGGATCACGAAGTCGATGGGGAGCCCCAGGGCGCGCGGGAGGGCGGGCCCCAGCAGGTCCCATCCCTTCTGTTCCGCCAGCCGTGAGACCAGGCCGACCAGCACCCGCTCCCCTCGGTCGTCGGGCAGGTCCATCTCCTCTCGCAGGTCCGCCCGGCAGCGCCGCTTCCCCTCCAGGTCGTCGGCGGTGTAGGTGGCGGCGATATGGGGGTCGGAGGCGGGATCCCACACCTCGGTGTCGATGCCGTTGAGGATCCCCCGCACATCGGGGGCCCATCGCCGGATCACGTCATGGAGCCCGGCGCCCTGCTCGGGGGTCTGGATCTCCTCCGCGTAGGTGGGGCTGACGGTGGTGATCCGGTCACAGCCCTCGATCCCCGCCTGCATCATGTTCAGACGCCCCTCCTTCAGGAGCGGGCCCTCCGGGTCCGACAGGGAGGGACCCAGGGGGAGGATATCCAGCAGGGCGGGGGGGTAGACCCCCTGGTAGGCGATGTTGTGGATGGTGAAGATCAGGCCGGGTCGGGGGTCGGGGAGCGTGCCCGGGAGTCGTTCCGAGGCCAGGAGGTAGGGAAAGAGCCCGGTGTGGTGGTCGTGGAGGTGGACGATGTCGGGCCGCCACCGGTAGCCGCGGGCGAAGGATGCGGCCGCGGCGGCCAGGAGAGCCCACCGCTCACCCCGGTCGCGGTAGTACTCGCCGGTGGCGGGGTCCCGGTAGATGCCGCGGGAACCGAAATACTCCTCGTCCTCGACCAGGTAGGCGGGCACGTCGTGGGTGAGTTCCTCCCGGAGGATACGTACCTCCCGGCTTCCGCCCCTCCAGGGGATCCGGAGCCGCCGGACGGGTGTGGGATCCCGTCCCTCCGAGCGGAGCTGCTCCAGGGTGGTGCCGTAGGCGGGCAGCAGTACCCGGGTGTCCGATCCCCGTGATCGGAGGGCCCAGGCCAGGGCGCCGGTGACATCGGCCAGCCCCCCCTCCTTGGCCAGGGGCATCGCCTCGGCGGCCACGCTCAGCACCCGCACTACCGTTCACCGTCTGCCGCGGGGCCATAGGCCCCTTCCAGGTAGTCGGTGAGCATCCGGGCCGCCCCGAAGCGGCGCCCCGTGGTTCGGATCGCCGCTTTCATGATGCGGGTCCAGCGGCGGGGGATACCCTGCTCGTCCCGGTCGTAGAAGGCGGGGACCACCTCCTCCTCCAGGATCCGATAGAGCGCCTCTGCGTCCTCACGGTCCCGGTCCTTCCGCTGCTCCGCCCTCTCGGGGTCGTAGGTGGAGAGGTCCATCGGGTCGCCCAGGGCCCAGCCGTTGGAGCCGTCGTATCCCTCGAGCCACCAGCCGTCCAGGGTGCTCAGGTGCGGGATGCCGTTCAGCGCCGCTTTCATCCCGCTGGTGCCGCTGGCCTCCATCGGCGGCAGGGGGTTGTTGAGCCAGACGTCCACCCCGCTCACCAGATGCGCGGCCAGGTGCATGTCGTAATCCTCCAGGAAGGCCACCCGTCCTCCCAGTCGGGGGTCGATGGCCAGGCGGAAGACCTCGCGGATCAGCTCCTGGCCGTGATGGTCCCTGGGGTGGGCCTTGCCGGCGAAGAGGACCTGGACCGGCCGGTAGAAGTCCATGAGCCGACGCCGCAGCCGTTCCATGTCCGAGAAGAGGAGGGTGGCCCGCTTGTAGGAGGCGAACCGGCGTGCGAAGCCCAGGGTGAGCACGTCCGGGTCCATCAGGGCCCCGGAGGCGACTACCTGTTCGGTCTGGATATGTCCGTCGACCCATGCCCGCCTCAGGCGGTCGCGCACCAGCTCGAACAATCGGGCCTTCCGGTGCGTGTGGACCTCCCATAGGGCATCCTCGTCCATCCCCGCCACCGCCTCCCACGTCGCCGGCTCGATGGAGCGGGAGGGCCAGTCCTCCCCCAGCGTGCGGTCGAACAGCTCCCGCATCTCACCGGGCAGCCAGGAGGCCAGGTGGACCCCGTTGGTTATGGCCCCGATGGGCACCTCTTCGGCCGGCCGGCCGGGCCATTGGGGCTGCCACATCAGCCGGGCCACCTCGCCGTGCCGGACGCTCACACCGTTGCGCCGGGAACTCATCCTCAGGGCGAGGGAGGTCATGTTCACGCCTTCCCACTCGCCGGGGTCCTCACCCAGTCCCGCGACCTGGTGGATATCCATGGGGCCGTCCCGCAGCCAGTGTCCCATGGCCTCCTCCACCAGCTCCCGGGAGAACCGGTCATGTCCCGCCGCCACCGGGGTGTGGGTGGTGAAGACGGTGTTCCTGCGGGTCGTGCAGGTCGCCTCATCGAAACCGGCCCCCCCCTCCATCTCCTCCCGCACCCTCTCCAGGGTGAGGAAGGCGGTGTGTCCCTCGTTCATGTGCCAGACCGCGGGGCGGATGCCGAGGGCGCGGAGCACACGGACCCCGCCGATACCCAGGACCATCTCCTGCCGGATCCGCCTCGCCACATCCCCGGAATAGAGCTGGGAGGTGAGGTCGCGGTCCTCGGGGTCGTTCTCGGGGAGGTCGGTGTCGAGGAGGTAGATGGGCACGCGCCCCACATCGATCTGCCAGACGGCGATGCGGGCGGGCTCTCCCTCGTTCTCCATCTCAGCCAGCCAGGCCCGGTCCTCCCCCTTCAGACGGTGCAGGGGGAGGCTCTCGGGATCGAATCGTTCGGCGACGGCCTGCTGGGAACCGTCCGCCTCGATCCGCTGCCGGAAGTAGCCCCGCTGATAGAGGAGACCGATCCCCACCATGGGGATGCCCAGGTCGCTGGCCGCCCGGCAGTGGTCACCTGCCAGCACACCGAGCCCGCCGGAGTAGATGGGGATGGAGGAGTGGAGCCCGAACTCCGCGCAGAAGTAGGCCACGGGTCGGTCACCGACCAGCTCCCCCCTCGCTGCCGGGGTCTCGATGGGGGAAGTGACCTCGGCGTCGAAGGCGGCCAGCACCCGCATGTAGCGGTCCAGGTACGCCTCCCGTGAAGCGGCCTCCTCGAGCCGCACGGGATCTGTTCGACGCAGCAGGGCCACCGGGTTGAAGCGGACGCTTCGCCAGAGGGCGTGGTCCAGTTCCCGGAAGAGGGAACGGGCACCGGGGTGCCAGGTCCACCAGAGGTTGTGGGCCAGGTCCCAGAGGCGTCGGAGACGATGAGGCAGATGTTCGGGCGGTCGGTTAAGCAAGATCGCACCCTATTCGGGGGCCCCGGAGGGCGTGGACGAGTCAGCGAGGCGAGCCCCTGGAACGGGACATACGCTTCCGGTAGTATGGTGCCGGTCCCCACCTGCCCGCAACGCAGCAGACCGGATACGAGCACGAGCTCCTCGCCTGTTCACAGGTCTCCGCCTTGCGAAGGACCTCTGGAGCGAATCGAATGACCGGTCCCGCCGGTCGCTGAACGGGAGCCATCACGTGTGCCGACTTCTTGCCTACCGAGGACCGCCGCTGTCCCTGTCCAGGATCATCCTGGAGCATCCCCATTCCCTGATGGAACAGTCGTATGCTCCCAGGGAGATGGTCACCGGGCACGTGAACGCCGACGGCTTCGGCGTCGGCTGGTACGCGGATGGGATCGACCTCCCCGGCACATACCACCGGTCCGCTCCCATCTGGACCGACCTGGACCTTCCCCGCTTCGGTCGGGCCGTTCGCAGCGGCCGTGTGTTCGCCGGGCTGAGGAACGCCTCCCCCGGCTTCCCGGCGGATCCCCAGAGCGTACCCCCCTTCACCGCGGGCCCCTTCCTCTTCATGCACAACGGCGCCATCCAGGCATTCACCCGCCGTATGAGGCGCAGCCTGATGGAACGCATCCCCGACCGGGTGGCGGCCACGATCCAGGGACCCAGCGACGCGGAGGCATGCTTCGGTCTGGTCCGCTCCCATCTCCCCGAGCGGGGGGAAGAGGACCTGCCCGAGTCGTGCACCGCAGCCGAACTGGGCGATGCCCTGGTGCGTGCGGTGGAGAGCGTGCTGGAACTGGCGGCGGAGAAGCGGCTGCAGGCCAGCATGAACATGGCTCTCACCAACGGGCGGGGTATGGCCTTCTGCCGTACCGCCCGGGGCATACGCTCCAACAGCCTCTATTTCCGCAAGGGGGAGGGATCGGTGTGGGTGGTGAGCGAGCCCCTCGACGCCTCGGGACCGTGGGAGAGGGTGCCGGACGACTCCCTGCTGACCCTCGCCGCCGACGGGTCCACCCGGGTCGATCCGCTCGACGGCCTCCCCGAGGAGGACCGGTGGGTGTGAGCGCATACGATCCGTACCGGGACCTCCGGAGGGACGTCATCGAGGGGCTCACAGCCCCCCGGAAGCGGCTCCCGCCCAAGTACTTCTACGATGCCCGGGGGTCGGAACTCTTCGTGGCCATCACCGGCCTGGAGGAGTACTACCAGACCCGGACCGAGCGCTCGCTCCTGGCACGCATCGCCGAGGAGGTGCTGGAGACCACGGGGGCACGATCCATCGTGGAGCTGGGAGCCGGGAGCAGCAGCAAGACAAGGATGCTGCTGGAGACGGGGCGGCGGCAGGGGCGCCTGGAGATGTTCGTCCCCCTGGACGTGAGCGAGCGGATCCTGGAAGAGACCGCCGACGAGCTGCGCCGGTCCTATCCCGGCCTCGAGGTGGAATGGCAGCTCCACGACTTCACGGAGCACCTGGACGTGCTCCCCGGTGTGCCCCCCCATCTGCTGGTCTTCCTGGGCAGCACCATCGGCAACCTGCGGCCGGCCGAGGCCGCGGAGTTCCTGGCGGATGTGACCGGTGCACTGGGGGATGAGGACCACTTCCTGATGGGCATCGACCTGGTGAAGGACCCCGAGGTGCTGGAGGCGGCCTACAACGACTCCCGCGGGGTGACCGCGGAGTTCAACAAGAACGTGCTCCGGGTCCTGAACCGGGAGCTGGATGGCGATTTCGACCTGGACGCCTTCCGTCACCGGGCGGTATGGGAACCCGAGGAGCAGCGGGTCGAGATGCACCTGGTCTCCACCCGGGATCAGTCGGTCCGCCTCGAGGGGATCGATTTGGAGGTCTCCTTCGAAGAGGGCGAACACATCCTCACCGAGATCTCCCGAAAGTTCACCCGTGCGGGGGTGGAGGAGATGCTGGCCCGGGCGGGTCTGGAGACCGTCCGCTGGTACACCGATCCGAAGGATTGGTTCGCCCTGAGCCTCTCCCGTCCCGCGGGGGGGTGAGGAGGCGCGGGACCCTCACTCCCGATGGAGGATGCGCAGAGGTGGTCGTTGACCAGGGTCACCAGGTGTCCCGGTTCCTCGGTCATCTCTCCCACGAGGCGTTCCAGCAGGTCCTGGACCTCGCAGGGACCGCGGGCGGCGGAGACGATGCGCTCGAGGATCCGCACGTGACTCGGCTCGAGGCCGGATTGCCTTCCGGGGCCGCGACCTGCTAGTGTTAGAGATCCGGCCGGCGGATCCGGTCGGGGCCCTCCCCCCTCGAACATGGAGGACGTACCGTGCCGCGTCCCGACGCTCTCGACCCCGCATCCTCTCGAACGTGGATCCCCGCACTGATCGTCCTGGCCCTGGCGATCCTGTGGTCCGCCGCAGCGGCCCCGCAGGCCGCCGCCCAGTCCGACCCGGTGGACCCGGAGCTGATCATGCCCCTGGAGGTCCGGAACATCGGGCCGGCCAACATGGGCGGCCGCATCGACGACATCGAGGTCCCGAGGCAGGACCCCAGCACGATCTGGATGGGGCATGCTTCGGGCGGTGTCTTCAAGAGCACCAACCACGGTACCACCTGGGAGGCGGTCTTCGACGACGCGGTCTCCACCTCGATCGCGGACATCGCCATCGCCCCCTCGAACCCATCGGTGGTCTACGTGGGGACCGGGGAGCAGAACAACCGGCAGTCCTCCTCCTGGGGGAACGGCGTCTACAAGACCGAGGACGGCGGCAAGAGCTGGATCCACCTGGGCCTGGAGGACACCGGCCACATCGGCCGGATCCGTGTGCACCCCACCGACCCGGACATCGTCTGGGTGGGGGCCGCCGGCAGGCTCTGGGGTCCCAACCCGGAGCGGGGCGTCTACATGAGCACCGACGGCGGACGCAGCTGGGAGAAGACGCTGTTCGTAAGTGAGGACACCGGGATCATCGACCTGGTGGTGGACCCTGAGAGCCCCAACATCCTCCTGGCCGGCGCCTACCAGCGGCGCCGGACCGGCTTCGGTTTCAACGGAGGGGGCCCGGAGGGGGGCATCTTCAAGAGCACCGACGGGGGACGGAGCTGGCGCAAGCTGACCGAGGATCTCCCCGCCGGACCGGTGGGCCGCATCGGGCTGGACATCTACCGCGCCGACACCGACATCGTCTACGCCATCATCGAGTGCAACCAGCGCCGCGCGGGCCAGGTCATCGGCGGGGAGCGGGTCGAGGAGCCCCGTTCGCTGGGCGGGGTCTACCGCTCGGAGGACAAGGGGGAGACCTGGACCCACCAGAGCACCACGAACCCCCGGCCGATGTACTACAGCCAGATCCGGGTGGACCCGAACAACGACCTCCACGTGTGGGTGCTGGGCACCCGGATGCACGTGAGCACCGACGCCGGGCGCACCTTCACCACCGACATGGTGCGCACGGTCCACGTGGACCACCACGCCCTCTGGTGGGACCCCGACGACTCGAAGCACATCATCATCGGCAACGACGGGGGGCTGGACTGGACCCGGGACGGGGGCCAGACCTGGGTGGACGTGCAGACCCTGGCCCTGGCCCAGTTCTACGAGATCAGCGCCGATGACGCCCAGCCCTTCTACAACGTCTACGGGGGGCTGCAGGACAACGGCAGCTGGGCAGGCGTGAGCGGCAACTACTGGAGGATCGGGATCACGAACCGGGACTGGATGACCATCCGGGGGGGCGACGGCTTCTACACCGTGCCCGATCCCTTCGATCGAGACATCGTGTACGCGGAGAGCCAGAACGGCAACCTGAGCCGGGTGGATATGACCACCCTGCAGTCCACGGGCATCCGTCCCGAGCCTCCCGAGCCGCCCGAGGGGCAGGAGGAAGAGGACTACCGCTTCAACTGGAACTCGCCCCTCGAGGTGAGCCGGCACGTGGAGGGGCGCATCTACTACGGGGGCAACCGCCTCTTCATCTCGAACGACCGCGGCGACACCTGGGAGCGGACCCCCGACCTCACCAAACAGATCGACCGAAGCGAGCTGGAGATCATGGGGGTGAAGGTGAGCGAGATCACCCTCTCCCGCAACGACGGCATCTCCACCTACGGGAACATCACCACCATCAGCGAGTCCCCGATCACCCCGGACATCCTGTGGGCGGGCACCGATGACGGGAACCTGCAGGTCTCCCGTGACGGCGGTTCGACCTGGGACGACGTGACGGACCGGGTCAGGGAGGTCCCCGAGCGCACCTACGTGACCCGGATCGAGGCCAGCCGGTTCGCCGAGGGGCGGGCGTACGTGACCTTCGACGGCCACCGGAACGACGACTTCACGCCCTACGTGCTGGTCACCGAGGACTTCGGCCGCAGCTGGCGCTCCATCTCCGCGGGCATCCCCGAGGGCAGCACGGCCAACAGTATCCGAGAGCACCACCGCAACCCGAACCTGCTCTTCCTGGCTACCGAGCAGGGTGCCTGGTGGTCGTACGACCGGGGAGCGAGCTGGCAGCTGTTCGAGAACGGGCTGCCCCGCGTGCCGGTGGACGACATCTTCGTCCACGCCGGGCAGAACGACCTCCTCTTCGGCACCCACGCACGGGGCATCTACATCATGGACGACATCGCCCCGCTGGAGGGGATGAGCTCGGGGCTCTTCGAGCGGCCCCTCACGCTCTTCGATGTCCGCCCGACCTGGCGTTTCGAGCGGGCAAGCCACCTGCAGGACCAGGGCGATTTCTTCTTCCGTGCCGACAATCCTCCCTACGGGGCCGTCATCTCCTACTTCCTCCCCGAGGTGCCGGAAGGGGAGGAGCAGGCGGAGATCGTCATCACCGACGCCTCGGGCGGGTTCGTCCGCTCGCTGGAGGGACCGCTCCGCCGGGGGCTCAACCGCATCACCTGGGACCTGGCCCACGGGGCGCGTGAGGAGCAGGCCATGCGGGGCGGGGGGCCGGAGGTGGTGCCCGGCACCTACACGGTCACCGTATCGGCCGCCGGCACCGAGGTCTCCGACTCGGTGGAGGTCCGCATGGACCCGCGGCTGGAAGGCAGATGGGATCTTCAGCAGCTCATCGCCCTGCGGGACGCGCAGCTCGAGCTGATGGACCTGATGGCGGCCCTGACGCCCGCCTCGGAGAAGATCGCCGACGTGCGGGAGCAGTTCCGGGCGCTGCGCGACCTGCTCCAGGACAAGGAGGACGTCCCGCAGGCGGTCTCCGACGCGGTGGAGCGTCTCGGCAGTGAGCTGAAGGCCATGGGCGACGAGCTCTTCGGGGGCAGCTGGTGGCGGGCGGACACCGTCGAGGGGCGCCTGATGCGCCTCTTCTATGACCTGAGCGGTCTCAGCGAGCTCCCGGCCGACGCCCAGGCGCATATCCAGGAGGCCCGTACCGCGGTGGAGGAGGCCATCGCGCGCGTGAACAGCTTCCTGCGGACCCGCGTGCCGGAGTTCAACCGGACCCTCTCGGAGACGGAGATCGAGTTCATCCATGCCCCCGATCCGGTGCCCCCTCCGGGCACCGGGCGGTAGGAAGCCCGCGGAAGTGCCCTCCCCGAGGAGGGAGGATTTCCTGGCCTCCCTGGGAGGCCCCGCCTTCGCTGTCCGCCTGCTGGACGGGGCCGGGGTACTCAGCGTGTAGCGGCCCAAGTCGGCGGAGAGGGCGGCCGCCGCCGCCCCGGGCATCCGCCTGCTCTCAGAAGAGACTGTCCAGGGCGCTCCCCAGCCGTCGGAGCGCCTCTTCCAGGTCCGCTCCCTCCATGCCGAAGCCGATACGGAAGTGATCGTGCACGCCGAAGAAGCGCCCCGGTGCGACGGCGGACTCGTGTTCCCCCTCCAGCACCGCGCACAGCCGGTCGACCTCGGCCCCCTCCAGGCGCACCCATCCCACCGTCCCCGTGTCGGGGGGGGACCACTCCAGTTCCCCGCGGCGCCGGATGAAGGTATCCACCCGTTCTCGGTTGCGGGAGAGCAGGGCCCGGCGGGGGGCCAGGAGGGTCTCTGCCCGCTCCAGCGCTCTCAGGGCCAGCCGCTCGGTGGTGTGGGCCACCAGCACGGTGAAGAGGTCGTTCAGGCGCCGCACCCGCTCGGCGGTCTCCTCGGAGGCTATGACCCATCCCGCACGAAGCCCCCCCAGGCCGAAGGACTTGGTGAGACCTCCGGTGGCGATCACCCGGGGGGAGAGGAGGGCCGCGGTCCTGGGCGCCTCCGCGGCCAGGTCGAGATAGACCTCGTCCACCAGGACGTGGAAGTCCCTGGACTCGGCCAGCCCGGCCAGCTCCTTCAGCGCCTCCCTTCCGGCCAGGCGCCCGGTGGGATTGTGGGGGTGAGAGAGGACCACCATCCGGGTGTCGGGACCCAGGGCCTCCAGCACCCGTCCCGGATCGAGCAGTCCCGGCATCTCGCTCTCCCGGTCGAAGCGGCGGGTCCGGGCCCCCAGCAGCTCGGGGACGAGGGTCAGGGGTTCGTAACCGGGATGTTCCACCAGCACTTCGTCCCCGGGTTCCAACAGGGCGGAACAGACCAGGTGGTTGGCCAGGGATGTGCCGTGGGCCAGGGCCACCTGTCCGGGGCGCACCCCGTAGCGGTCGCCCACCGCCTCCCGCAGGGGCATCCAGCCGTCCTCGTCGGGGCCGTGGAGGACCAGGTCCCCGGGGCCCGCTTCCAGTTCCTCCGGGCGGCAGGCGGGCGCACCGCTCCTCGCCAGGCTGTACCGCAGGTGGGCACGCTCCTTCGCCCAGGTGATATAGGGACTCGCTCTCATACTCATCGCCTCCAGACCAGGAAGACCGGGACGCCGGCCCCGATGAGGACTGTGCCCAGCAGGGCATTGAGCGGGTTCGACCGCACCGTGCTCACCACCACGAAGAGGGCGACGGCGACGAACAGGAGGGGGAGGAGGGGGTAGCCGGGCATGCGGAAGAAACCGCCGCCTCCCGGGCCCCTCTCACCGGACCTGTGGGTACGGTACCAGAAAATCGTGGCCACGATGAGTCCGAAGAAGATCCAGTCCCCGAAGACCACGTAGTCCAGGAGCTGGGCGTAGCTGCCGGAGAGCGTGAGCACCACGGCCCAGGCTCCCTGGATGATGATGGCGTTGGAGGGGGCCCGGTACTTCGGGTGCAGCCGCGCCGCCTTCCTGAAGAAGAGGCCGTCGTCCGCCATGGCCTGGTAGATGCGGGGCGCGGCCAGGATCACCAGGTTCACGAAGCCGAAGGTGGAGACCACGATGCCCGCGGCGATGAACTTCGAGCCCGCGGGGCCCAGCAGGGCCTCCATGGAATCCGCCGCCGGAGCGGTGCTGGCCGCCAGCCCCTCCGCTCCCAACGTCCGCAGGTAGGCCCAGTTCACCAGCATGTAGGCGGTGATCACGATGGCCACGCCCACGATCACCGCCAGCGGGATGTTGCGTTCCGGCCGCCGGATCTCCGCCCCCACGTTGTTCATGTGCTGCCAGCCGCCGTAGGCGAAGAGCACCGGCACCAGCGCGGCCCCCAGGATCCCCACCACTCCCAGCGGGGTGACGGCGGCGGGGACCCCGCTCCCGGCCCCGGCCGGCCCGCCGATACCGCCGGCCAGGCGGAGCCCCGCGAAGACCAGGACCGCCACCGCGGCCAGCTTGAGGACGGTGAAGATGTTCTGGGTGATGCTGCCCGGACGGATCCCGAAGTAGTTCACCCCGCTCAGCAGGATGATCACCGCCACGGCCAGCGGCTTGTGGCTGGCGGGCCCCAGGCCGAAGAGACTGTCGGCGTAGAAGGCGAAGGTCACCGCGACCGCGGCGATCCCGCCGGTGTTGATCACCAGCAGCTGCGTCCAGCCGTAGAGGAAGGCGGGCAGGGGGCCGAAACTCTCACGGAGATAGACGTAGCCCCCGCCCGCTTCGGGACGCCGGCTGCCCAGCTCCCCGAAGCAGAGGGCCCCGATGATGGCCACAGCCCCCCCGAGCGCCCAGGAGGCCAGCACCAGTCCCGCGCTGCCCACGCGCTGGGCCACGATGGCGGGGTTGATGAAGATCCCGGCCCCGATGATGCCCCCCACCACGACCATGATGCCGTCGAAGGGACCGAGCCGCCGCTGGTAGGTGGTCTCCTGCACCTCGTGCGCTCCCCTTCCACAGCCTTTCGCCGACCAGGGGGTGACAGGCGGTCCGCGGACGCCAACCAGCCTAGCGGGGGCCCCGGGTCGCGGCAAGGTCGGGGCAGCGGGAGGCGGTGCCCGTTTCTGCGATCCCATGCTCCGGGCCCATCCCGGAGCGGCACATAGGATGAGCGGGGGCTGCGATCCCCTCAAGAGGGGGGATCGCCCGGGACCGGCGAGCCGGCCCCGGGAGGGGAAGGTGTCGCCCTAGAAACCGGGCCCGTCCCAGGTGAGGGCCAGCACCACGTAGCGTCCCGGGTTGAAGACGCCCGATCCGTGCTCCTTGTAGGCGTGGTCGAAGATGTTGCCCAGCGTCACGTCCAGGCGCACCGGACCCAGGTCGCGCCGACCCCGCAGGTTCCAGTCCGACCACCCCGGAGTGCCGCCCGGGTCGATGCGGCTGTCGTCGATGTCGCCGGAGGAGAGACGGCGCTGCTCGTCCGCCGCCCGGACGAAGAGTTCCAGCGTGGTCTCGCCGCGCTCCCAGGCGATCCCGGCCAGACCCATCAGAGGCGGGATGCGCCGCATCGGCTCATCGTCGGTGAGGTTCTGCCCGTAGGTCCAGAAGGCGTTCCAGCGCACGCGCCAGGCGGGGAGGAAATGCCAGCGTCCCTGGATCTCCGCACCCCGGATGAAGGCCCGTGCCGCGTTGAACTTCTGCTGGATGGGGGGCTCGCCCGGGTCCTGCACCCCGTCCCCGTCCTCGTCCAGGAAGGAGAGCCCCTGGTAGGTGCCGGGCCGCTCCACGATGAGCTGGCTCAGGTCCGTGTAGTAGGCGAACGCCTCGATGTCGTTGCGGTCCCATTCGAACTTCATCCCCACCTCGTAGTTGGTGCTCAGCTCGGGGTCCAGGTCGGGGTTGGGGGCGTCCACCCCGCTGTTGGTGGCTTTCAGTACGACCGTGTCGTTGAAGTTGGGTGCCCGGAACCCGCGCGAGAGGGACCCGATGATGTTCACCCACGGTCTCAGACGGTGACTGACCCCGATGTTCCCGGTGAGGTTGTCGAAGGCCGACTCGGTGTAGCCGAAAGGGGCCTCCAGGGGGGCGGAGTACCACACGCGGCTCTCCCGAAGTCCCACGGTCAGGTCGGTGGCCGAGGTGAGGCTGATGTCGTCGCTCAGGAAGCCCCCGATCTGGTTGAACTCCGAGCCGTCGGGATAGGCACCCCGCGTCGAGTAGGTGGTGTCCGGTTCGGTGATCAGGCGGCTGCTCTCGACCAGGTCGTGGTAGAACTCCACCCCCCAGCGCAAAGCGTGCCGCCGGGCGATCACACTGGTGGCCTGCAGGAAGGTCCCGTAGGTGGTGAGCATGTCGTCGTCGGTGCGCAGCTGGTCGGAACCGGTGCGACGCTGGATCCTTCCCTCATGTTCCTGCTGCCAGGAGACATTGAACTCCAGGTTGTCGAGCCAGGGCAGGGGACGCCGGTGTTCGTAGACCGCCATACCCAGGAATCGGCGCTGCGGCTCGTAGACGTATTTCTCGTGACTGCCCGAAGCGTACTGGTCGTAGCGGGGCACCTCCGACTGCTCCACCGAGAGCAGGTCCATCCGGAGCGTGCGGTTCTCTCCCAGCTTCCAGGCCATGATGGCGTGGCCGCTGGCCTCGCCGTAGCCGGTGGGGTCGTGCACCGGGATGGCGCCGCCGGGGTCCAGGTTGCCCATCTCCCTGAGGGTGACACCCAGGCGGGCCGAGAAGGAGGGGCCGTACCGCTCGATCCCCGCGTGCAGCGCCCGGCCGTTGTCGGAGGAGGTGTAGCGGGTCCGCAGGCGCGGGGTCCAGCCCGCGTCCTCGCGGAAGGCGGGAGGTCGGGTGATCATGTTCACCATCCCCCCGATGGCATCCGAGCCGTACAGTACCGAACCGGGCCCGCGCACCACCTCGATACGGCTCAGGGTCTCGGCGTCGATGGTGTCCATGTACTGGTTGCCGCCGGGACGGAAGGTGGGCTTGTTCAGCCGCACCCCGTTGTAGAGCAGCAGGATGTCCTTGCCGATGTGTCCCCGGATGATGGGAGTGCCGTGACCGGCGGTGGTCTTCTGCACCAGCACGCCCGGTTCCTCGCGCAGGGCGTCGGCGGTGGAGCCGGCGGGACGCCGGGTGATGGTCTCCTCCCCGGAGACCGTCACCGCCTTGGTGGTGCGGAACTCCGATTCGGCGCGCCGGGAGGCGGTCACCGTGATATCGCCCATCTCCAGGGTCTGCGGCTGCAGAAGGATCTCCACCCGCTCCACCTCGCCGGCCCGCAGGCGGATCTCCCGCTCCCAGGAGCGGTAGCCCATGAAGGAGGCCACCAGCACGTCCTCCACGGGGGGCAGATCGGGGATGCGGAAGGAGCCCTCGAGGTCGGAGAAGGTGCCCCGCTCCAGGTCCCGAAGGAAGACGTTGGCGGCCGGAAGGGGCTCGCGGGTCTCGGCATCCAGCACCACGCCCTCGATCCGGGCCTCCTGCTGGGCCCGCGCCGGAGCGGGCAGCATCAGCAGGAGCGCGGCCAGGGAGACCAACAGGGTCGGGAGGATGTCCGCGGACAGGGAGGGCCGGCGGGATGAGCCGGTCCCCGCGTTGGTACTGAGTCGTCTCATAGTCTCTTCAGAGATGCTGTGGGCACGGCGTATCGGCGGTGCCGTGCCGCGTGGCAGGTTGCCTCCAGCCGTCGGACCCGCCTGTCTGCAACGAAGGGTCCACCCGGAGGGGGAGACAAGGAGAACCTCGAAGGGGGTTGTCCCGCCTCCTTGCTCTGTCGAGTATACACGCACCGGGCCGGGGGTATTCGAAGGTGCGCGGGATGCGGTGCGGGGTCCGGTTCGGACCGAAGGTGACCCAGGAAGACCAACAGGAGCGAGAGCGCATGATCAGCTGGGATTTCAATGGCAAGCGGGCGCTGGTCACGGGAGCGAGCAGCGGGATCGGGCGCGAGACGGCACGGCTGCTGGCCGCGGCGGGAGCCGAGGTGGTGATCACCGCCCGCAGCGAGGCGGCCCTGCTGAGACTGCGTGAAGAGGTCGGAGCATCCGGGGAGGGCGCCGGGCCGATCCACATCTTCCCCGGGGACCTCACCGACGACGGTTTCCGGGAGGACCTGGTGCAGGAGAGCCTGGAGGCGCTGGGTGGTCTGGATATCCTGGTGAACGCGGCCGGCATCATCGCCAGCGACGACTGGGACAGCACCGGCCTGGCGGACTGGGACAGGATGATGGATATCAACCTGCGCTCGCTCTTCGGTCTCTCCAAGCTGGCCATCCCCCACCTCATCGAGAGCCGGGGGAGCATCGTGAACGTGAGCAGCGTGACCGGGACCCGGGCCTTCCCGGGGGTGCTGGCCTACTGCGTGAGCAAAGCCGGGGTGGATCAGCTCACCCGCTGCCTGGCCCTGGAGCTGGCCTCCGAGGGTGTGCGGGTGAACGCGGTGAACCCGGGAGTGGTGGTCACCAACCTCCACCGCGCCGGGGGGATGAGCGAGGAGCAGTACGCGGGCTTCCTGGAGCACAGCGAGCAGACCCATCCGCTGGGCCGGGTGGGGGAGCCGGAAGAGGTGGCCGACCTGATCGCCTTCCTGGCCTCCGAGCGTGCGGGCTGGATCACCGGGGAGACGGTCTCCATCGACGGGGGACGCCACCAGACCTGCGCCCGCTGAGCCCGGAGGAACACCGCCCGGCCGGTGCCCGCCGAGCCCAGAAGGCGCCGCCCGGCCAGTGCCTGCCGAGGCCAGAAGGCGCCGCCCGATCTGCGCCCGCTGTGCCCGGGGGACGCCGTCCGCCCTGCGCCCGCTGGCGGCCCGGTCCCGGACGACGGTGATATCCTATGCCGATGAGAGGAGGGGCCCCGGACGATGATGACGATCCTGAAGCTTATCCAGAAACTTGTGAAGACCCTCAACTCCGAGGGCACGCCGGGACAGGTGGCGGCAGGGATCGCCCTGGGCGCTGCGCTCGGGCTCACCCCGCTCGTGAACCTGCACAACCTGCTCATCGTGGCACTGGCGATGCTCCTCCAGGTCTCCTTCCCCGCGGTGCTGCTGGGGTGGGTCCTCTTCCTGCCCCTGGGCTTCGCCCTCGACCCGCTCTTCCACCAGGTGGGCACGGTCCTGCTCATGGACGCGGGCGGTCTGCGGCCCTTCTGGACCACCCTCTACAACGCCCCCGTCACGGCCCTGACCAACTTCAACAACACGGTGGTGCTGGGCAGCTTCGTCTCGTGGGCGGTGCTCTTCGCTCCCATCTACTACGCCGCCCGCTGGGGGGTGGCCCGCTACCGTGCGACCATCTATCGGCGTCTGGAACAGAGCCGCGTCTTCAAGACGGTGAAGGCATCGAAGGTCTACAACCTCTACCGCCTGATCCGGCCGGAGTGATGAGACGATGAAGAAGATCTTCCGCTGGAAGGCGCTCATCCCGCTGGCCCTGCTGTTCATCCTGCTCACCGCGGGATGGATCCTCTTCCTGGACACGGTGGTGGAGTGGGGCATCGAGGAGGCGGGCACCCAGATCGTGGGGGCCCGCGTGGAACTGGACTCCGCGGATGTGACCCTCACCCGGGGACGGCTGTACCTGGCCGGTCTGCAGGTCACCGACCCCGCGGCCCCCATGAGCAACCTCTTCGAGGCCGCCGAGATCACCACCGACCTGCGGGTCTGGCCCCTGCTGCGCAAGAAAGTCATCGTGGACACCGCCGCGGTCCGGGGCCTTCGCTTCGGCACCCCCCGGGAGGTCTCCGGGGCCCTGGAGCGCGAAGGGACGATGGCCGGTGAGCCGGTCCGCCGTATGGCCTCCTGGACCGACCGGATCGAGGTGCCCCCCTTCAGCCTGCGGGGGATCGGCGAGGCGGCGGTGGACGTCGAGGGGCTGACCGCCGACAGCCTGGAGACCGTCCGGCGGGCCCGGACCATCGCCGCCGAGGCGGACTCGGTCCAGGAGATGCTCCTGGATCGGATCCGTTCGGTGAACCCCCGGGCCGAGATCGACTCCGCTCGCGCCTTCCTGGAG
This sequence comes from bacterium, assembly GCA_046497505.1. GTDB lineage: Bacteria > Blakebacterota > Blakebacteria > Blakebacterales > JAWOFN01 > JAWOFN01. The sequence goes on from JAWOFN010000094.1 coordinate 21,614, forward strand.
CGGCTGGAGGGCGCCACCTTCCGGAGCCTGGGCCTGGAGGGCACCCGGCAGGCCATCACCACCGGCCGCGACCTGGTCAGGCGGGTGGCCGCCAAGCGGGAGCGGGCCCAGGGCCTGGTCCAGGAGGTGCAGCAGAGCTACCAGCGACTGGAGGGGCGGGTGGGCTCCCTGGATGAGGCCCGGCAGGCGGACTACGCCTATGCCCGCAGCCTGGTGGACGTGCCCTCCCTCTCCGCCCCCGACATCGGTCCGGCCCTCTTCGGGGCCATGGCCCGGGAACAGCTGGCTCCGGTGCTGAAGTGGGTCGGCCTGGCCGAGCAGTACATGCCTCCGGGGCTCGACCCCCGGAGACGGCCCGGTCCCGACCGGGTCCGGATGTCCGGTGAGGACGTGACCTTCCCCGCCCGCGGGGCCGAACTGCCCCGGATGCTGGTGGACTTCGCCGAGGTCACCTTCCAGCTGGGGGAGGGGGAACAGATCGAGGATTACGGCGCCCGCCTGCGGGGTCTCACCTCCGAGCCCGCCGTCTACGGCAGACCCCTCCGGCTCGACGCCTTCGGGGAAGCGGGCCGGCGCTCCACGGTGATCGCGGCGGTGCTCGATCACATCGACAGCCCGGTGAGGGACTCCCTGGACGTGCGTCTGGAGGGCATCCCGACCTCCCCGGTCCCCCTGAGCGGTCTGGGAGGCCGGATGGTCATGGGGCGGGCGGACACCCGCCTGTTCCTCGCACGGGAAGGCGACCGCATGGACGTGCGGATCTCCTGGGACGCCCCCGGGGTCCGGTGGGAGCGTCCCCAGGGGACCCCGGGCCTCCAGGAGGCCCGGCAGGGGAGCGCCGAGTGGGCCGAGGCCTTCGTGTGGGAGACCCTGGAGGGAGTGGACCGGGTCCGGCTCCAGCTCCGATTGCACGGCACGCTGGAAGACCCCGCCCTGGAGGTGGATTCGAACGTGGCCCGGCAGCTCTCCGCCAGCCTCCAGGACCGCCTGGGGGGGGAGGTGCGGCGGGCCCAGCAGCAGATCCGGGCCCGGGTGGACGAGGTGGTGGGCACCTACCGGCAGCAGGCCCTGGACCGTGTGGAGGAGGTCCGTTCCCGGACCGTCCAGCGGGTGGAGGAGGCCCGCTCGGAGCTGGAGCGGCTGCAGGAGCAGGTGGACGACCGCATCGAGGAACT
>JAWOFN010000063.1:0-3554 GCA_046497505.1 bacterium
GGCGGAGGTGGACTTCACCTTCAAGGACCCCTCCACCTTCGCGAGGATGGACGGCAGCCCGGTCATCAGCCTCAGTGTCTCGAAGCGCGCGGGTGAGAACATCATCGAGACCGCGGAGGCCGTGAAGGCCGCCATCGAGGAGCTGCGACCCGAGTTCCCCCCCTCCACGCGGGTCGCCATCACCCAGGACCAGTCCGAGGACATCCGGGACATGGTCTCCAACCTGGAGAACAACATCATCTCCGGACTGCTCCTGGTCATCGGTGTGCTCCTCTTCTTCCTGGGGGTGCGGAACGCCGTCTTCGTGGGCATCGCGATCCCCCTCAGCATGCTCCTCTCCTTCATCGTACTGAGCGTGGCCGGCATCACGATGAACATGATCGTCCTCTTCAGCCTGATCCTCGCCCTGGGGATGCTGGTGGACAACGCCATCGTGGTGGTGGAGAACATCTACCGGTTCATGGAGGAGGGGTCCGACCGGGTCACCGCCGCGAAGAAGGCCACCGGTGAGGTGGCCATCCCGGTGGTGGCCGCCACCGCCACCACCGTGGCGGCCTTCATGCCCATCGCCTTCTGGCCGGGGATCGTGGGGGAGTTCATGGGTTACCTCCCCCTGACCCTCATCATCACCCTGAGCTCGTCCCTCTTCGTGGGACTGGTCATCAACCCCACCCTCTGCTCGCTCTTCATGCGGGTGGAGGACGCCCCCCCTCGTCCCATGACCCTCGGCTCCCGGGTGCTCATCGGCGTCTCGATCGGACTGGTGCTGGCGGGCATCGGGGCGGTGAACCCCCTCACCTCCCTCCTGCTCGTCTCCTCCGCGGCGGTGCTGTGGGCCGGCTACCGCTTCTTCCTCGAGCCGACGGGACGCTGGTTCCTGGAGAGGGTCCTGCCCTGGATGCTCGGGAAGTACGAGGCGACCCTGCGCTGGGCCCTGGCCCACCGCGGGGCCACCCTGGGCCTGGCGGCGGCCTCCTTCGTGGTGAGCTTCGGACTCTTCATCCCCTGGAACTCCGGTGTGGAGTTCTTCCCCGAGGACATCCCCCCCTCGGCCCTCTACGTCCAGGTGGAGGCTCCCACCGGGACCAGCGTGGACTTCACCGACCGCATCGTGCGGGACATCGAGGATGAGGTGGGCACCCTGCCCGGCCATCCCGACTACGAGTCGGTGGTGAGCACGGTGGGATTCCAGCAGGGCACCTTCGGCGGCGGGTCCAGCGAACACCTCGCGACCGTGGCCGTGAGCCTGGTGGACTTCGAGCAGCGCCGGCAGGACGCATTCACCACCCTGGAGGACCTCCGCACCCGCGTGGGTCAGAGCATCGCGGGAGCCGAGATCTCGGTGGATGAGCCGCGGATGGGTCCCCCCACGGGACCGCCCATCAACATCGAGATCGCCGGCCGGGACGCAGGACTGCTTGCCCGATTCGGAGAGGACCTGGTGGATCTCCTGGAGGACTCCCCTGTCGGTCCGAGACTGGACGGTCTGGAGAACGACCTGGCCGAGTCCCGCCCCGAGCTGGTGGTGGAGGTGGACCGGGAACGGGCCGCCCTCTTCGGCCTGAGCACCGACGCGGTGGGCTACGAGGTCCGGAGCGCGATCAACGGCGTGGAGGCCTCGACCTATCGGGACGGCGAGGAGGAATACGACGTCATCGTCCGCCTCGCCGAGCGCTACCGGGAGGACCTGGACGCCATCGCCGACCTGGAGATCCTCCGAGAGGGTCGCCCGGTACCCCTCTCCAGCGTGGCTTCATGGCATATCGGCGAGGGGTACGGCGGCATCAACCGGAAGGACCAGGAACGTGTGGTCACCGTCTCCAGCGACGTGCGCAGCGGCTACCAGGCCAACGCGGTCCTGGCCCAGGTCAGGGAGCTGGTAGGACCGTGGGCCCAGGAGAACCTCCCCGGGGGGTACACCCTCAGCTACACCGGGCAGAACCAGGAACAGCAGGAGGCCAGCGAGTTCCTGAGCCGGGCGTTCCTCATCGCCCTCTTCCTCATCGGGTTCATCCTGATCAGCCAGTTCGACTCGTTGACCAAGCCCCTGCTGATCCTCTTCAACGTGGTCCTCTCGACGGTCGGGGTCCTCATCGGTCTCATCGTCTTCCGGATGCCCTTCGGGATCATCATGACCGGGGTGGGGATCATCAGCCTGGCGGGGATCGTGGTGAACAACGGGATCGTGCTCATCGACTACATCGACATCCTGAGGGACCGGGATGGTATGGGTCGGAAGGAGGCCCTGGTGCTGGGCGGCATGACCCGTTTCCGCCCGGTGATCCTCACCGCCATCACCACCATCCTGGGGCTGTTGCCCCTGGCCATCGGCCTGAACCTCGACTTCCTGGGGCTCTACACCGCCCTGGAACCAGAGATCTACTGGGGAGGCGAGCAGGCCGCGTGGTGGGGCCCCATGGCCATCGCGGTCATCGCGGGGCTGACCTTCGCCACCTTCCTGACCCTGATCCTCACCCCGGTGATGTACTCCCTCATCGACGACTTCAACGATTGGACGAAGAGGGTCCTGGTGGGTGAGGAGGCCTGACCCTCATCCTGCAGTGAGGCCGTCGACCCGGGTCAGCGTGGCCTGGAAGAGGAAGGAGGCCTGACGCAGGGTCGCTTCCAGGTCGAAGGGGGTCAGGGCGGAGAGGCCGTCCACAGGGTGGATGACGTCGTACCAGCGAAGACCCGCGCTGGCGGCGGTGTAGTGGACGCAGATGTTGGCCACGGTGCCGCAGATGATGAGGGTGTCGATCCCCAGCAATCTCAGCTCGTGGTCGAGGGAGGTGCCGTAGAAGCCGTCGTACCGGGCCTTCTGGAAGACCAGCTCTCCCGGCTCGGGAGCCAGTTCCTCTACGATCTCCCACCCCTCGGTGCCTTCCTCCGCGTGCTCCCCCCAGATGGTCCATTCCGGGTCCCCCTCCCGATGGGTGTCCTGGGTGTAGAAGACCTCGATCCCCTCCTCCCGGGCCCATCCCAGCAGGCGGCCGACGACCTCGATGCTCTCCTCGGCCCCGGGCACCGCGAGGGCGCCGTCCTCGCGGACGAAGTCGTTCTGCATGTCCACCACGATGACCCCGGTGTAATCGGGGTCCACCGCCACCTCGTCCTGGATCTCGTAATCGGGTACCTCGACCTGTTTGTCCATGGTTGTTCCCCTGACTGGTGTCTGGTGGTTGCCCTCTGTCCGAAGGATGGTACATCCCGCCGCCGCCGGGAAAGCGCTTATGCCCGGTCCCCTCTGGCCCGGTGATCGGCCGGGGCCCGGCTCCCATTGAGACCTGCATCGCTGCGGCAGAGCACGTACATTACCCTCCCATGTGCCCGAAGAGCCCTGACCGCCCCTCCATACTCACACCCCACCCCTCCGAACTGCCCGGGGAGGGGTACCGGAAGGACCAGATCGCACGCTGGCTCTACATCACCGGGGCCCGCTCCTTCGAGGAGATGACCAACCTCCCGAAGGAGATGCGGGAGGAACTGACCGGGGCGTGGCGTATCAGCGCCTTCGACGAGGTGGAGGCGTTCGAGAGTTCCGACGGCTCGGTCAA
>JAWOFN010000110.1:0-3656 GCA_046497505.1 bacterium
CGAAGCCCTCGGTGGTGATCAGCACCGCCCGCGCCACCGATCCGGTGAGCAGCGCGTTGGTGGCCACCGTGGTGCCGTGGGCCGCCAGGTCCCCCTCCCGCAGGGGGACCTCCCCCAGGGCCTCCCCCACCGCCTCCAGGACGGCCCGGGAGGGGTCCTCCGGCGTGCTGGGCACCTTCAGGTGGACCAGGCGCCCCTCGATGAGGGCGGCCAGGTCGGTGAAGGTGCCGCCGGTGTCCACGCCGATGCGCCTGCCCCGGGGTCCCTTCATGGACCGCTCTCCTCCGGACGGTCGAACCACTCCCGCACCCTCTCCAGGCCGCGTCCGGCGTCGATGACCTCGGGCCCGCCCCATCCCAGGGAGTCGAGGAAGACCCGGCCGTACGGCCGGGTCACCAGGCGGGGGTCCATGACCACCGCCACCCCCCGGTCCTGGCGGTGACGGATCAGACGGCCCAACCCCTGTTTGAACTTCAGCACCGCCATGGGGACCATGAGCTGGGTGAAGGCGTTCCCCCCCTCCCGCTCCATCCGCTCCGCCCGGGCCTGGAGCACCGGTTCGGAGGGGACCCGGAAGGGGAGCCGGGCCATGGCCAGCAGGCTGAGGGCCTCACCCCGCACGTCGATCCCCTCCCAGAAGGAGTCGGTGGCCAGCAGCGCCTCCCCCTCCCCCGCCTTGAGGTTCGCCAGCAGATCGCTCCGGGGGGCCTCCCCCTGGCGGCGGAGCCGGATCCCCTCCCGGCCCAGCGGTCCGGCCAGCAGCTCGTGGAGGCGCCGGAGCGATCCGTAGGAGGTGAACAGCACCAGGGCACGGCCCCCGGCGGCGGTGATGGCCGGGGCGAGGAAGCGGGCCGCGGCCTCCTCATGGGAAGGGTCGTTCGGCTCGGGAAGGTCCTTCAGCACGAGCAGCCGGACCTGCTCGGAATGCACGAAGGGGCTGGCCAGGATGTCGGTGACCACCCGGCCCCGCTCCAGGAGGTCCAGACCCAGGCGGCTGCCGATGAACTCGAAGCTCTCGTCCACCGCCAGGGTGGCGGAGGTGAGGATCGCCCCCTCCACCGCCCCGAAGGCGGACCGTGCCAGGTGGGGGCCCACCTCGATGGGTGCGGCGGCCAGGGTCAGCCGGGGCATCTCCCCCCGGGCGGGGGCCCGTTCCAGCCAGCGCACCACCGCCCCCTCCTGGTCGTCCTCCGGGTCGGTGAAGCGGGCCACGGCAGCGGCGGCGGCACCCAGCCGCCCGGTGAGGGCGGCGAGGTCCACGATGGGGGAGTCGAGTTCCTCCCGGTAGGTGTCGCGCAGCGGCTCGGCGTCCCGGAGGAGCCGCTCCAGCCGCTCCACCAGCTGCGTGAGCTCGGCCCGGATCCTCCGGCAGCTCTCCCTGGCGTCCTCCTCCCAGGCCGGCTCCGACTCCACATCCTCGGTGATGCGCAGCCGGTACTCCTCTCCCCGGGACATGAGGCGTCCCACCGCCCGTTCCAGCCCCTTGAAGAGCTCGGGGACCCGGTCGGAGACGCTCCTCAGCACCGGATCCACCTCTCCCGTGAGGCGCTCCAGGGCCCGTTCGGCCTGGGGCTCCCTGCCGGTGAGGGGCTCCAGGTGACGGGCCAGCAGGGGGAGCAGCCCCCGGCCGGGCCGGCTCCGGTGCCGCAGGCGGCCGATCTGCCGCTGCAGGCCCAGGCTGGTGACCCTCGTGCCGAAGTGGTCGGTGGCGGTCTCCTCCACGTGGTGCGCCTCGTCGAGGACGATATGGCTGTACCCGGGCAGCACGGCGGTCCCCTTCTCACCCCCCAGGGCCGTCCGGAGGGCCAGGTCGGCGAAGAGGAGGTGGTGGTTCACCACCAGCACGTCCGCGGTGGCGGCCCGGCGCCGGGCCCGGTAGAAGTGGCATTCGTTGTACCAGGGACAGCGGGTGCGCGTGCAGTCGTCCGCCTCGGTGGCGATCTCCTCCCATGCCGCCCCGGGGGGGGCGCTCAGGTCGGAGAGGCTGCCCGAGGCGCTCTCGAAGGCCCACTCCGCCAGCCGGCGGATCTGACCCTGCTCGGTCTCGGTGCCGGCGAAGAGGTCGGGGTCCTCCCGGACCTCGTCCGCCTTGCGCAGGCAGGCGTAGTTGCGGCGTCCCTTCACCAGGACCGCCCGGAACTCCAGTCCCGCCTCCTCCAGCAGGGGGAGGTCGGCACCCACCAGCTGCTCCTGCAGGTTGATGGTGTTGGTCGAGACCACCACCCGCTTCCGGTTCCGCCGGGCCCAGAGGATCGAGGGGACCAGGTAGGCCATGCTCTTCCCCACCCCGGTACCCGCCTCCACCATCACCACCCGGCCGTCGTTGAAGGCACCGGCGGCGGCCAGGGCCATCTCGGCCTGCACCCTGCGGGGCTCGTAGCCGGGGAGCACCCGTGCCAGGGGCCCGCCGGGTTCGAAGAAGGCTGAGAGCTCGTCCAGTTCCAGGGGCCGGGCGGTCTCGGGCTCGGCAGGCTCCACCACCACGTAGATGGCGGTGCACTCGTTGTCCACGATGGCGAACCCGATGCCGTCCGAACCGAGGCGGGAGGCCGCCTCCAGGTCCGCCCCGGAGGGACGGAGCACCCCGGAGGGATGGTTGTGCACCACCAGATCGCCGGGACGGGCCGCCATGCTCACCGCCGGGACGGCCCCCTCACTCCCGCGGGCCGCCACCTCCGCCTCCATGACCGTCCCGCCCGGTCCCATGCGCCCCACCACGAAGATCTCCTGCCCCCCGGCGGCGGCGATCTCATCCGCCAGCGCGGAGACCACCTCGGGCGTGAACCACTCCCCGATGGGGCGGCTGGAACGTCTGAGCGGGGACCGGCCGGTGGAAGAAGGCATGCCGCAGGATACGGAGCACCCCGGGGGCCGTCAACGGGAGGGGTCCCCCGCAACCCCCCGGTGCGGGCATCGTTTGCCCATCCTCCCCCCTCCCTCCTACCTTGCGGGCAGGATATGAGACCCCATCGAAGGAGGTACCCATGGCAGAGAAGGTGAAGACGACGGGGAAAGCGTCCTGGATCCAGGGACTGCAGTTCACCGCCACCACCCACAGCGGGAAGGAAGTGGTGCTGGACAGCCCCAAGAAGGAATTGGGGGGACTGGACTCCGGTCCCTCCCCGGCCGAACTCATCCCCATCGCCCTGGCGGGCTGCACCGGCATGGACGTGATCAGCATCCTGCAGAAGATGCAGCAGGACGTGAAGGGCTTCTCCGTGGCGGTGGAGGCGGAGCGGGAGCCGGAGCATCCCCGGCGCTACACCTCCCTCGAGGTCACCTACCACTTCAACGGTGAGGACCTGGATCCCGCCAAGGTGGAGAAGGCGATCATACTCAGCAGGGACAAGTACTGCTCGGTCCAGGCCACCCTGGAACCGGTCGCGCCCTCCCGGCACTTCTACACCATCGACGGGGGGGACCCGGTACCGCTGCCGGTCACCGAGGCCGAACCGGGGGCGGGTGCCGAACGGCTCTGAGAGCAGGCCGGGAGGAGGCCGCGGGAGCGCGGCTCAGCCGGCAGCACCCTCTTCCAGCAGTCCCGCCTCGGTGAGGGCCCGGGCGACCTGCACCCTGCCCTCCTCGTCCAGAGGCCGCAGGGGGGGGCGGGGGAAGCCGCCGAGCTGCTGGGCGGTTTCGGCGGCTTCCCCCGCCCC
>JAWOFN010000105.1:0-35828 GCA_046497505.1 bacterium
GCCGCCGGTCCGGGTGATGCGGGTGGGAGCGGGGGGGCCGGGTCCGCCTCGATCCGTCCCCGTACACCCGATCGCCCACCCCCCCGGAGCGGGAGGCCCGGACGTGTCCCGGACGGCCCGGCGCGCTGGGGGGACCATCGGCTGCGGGGGTATTCTTCCTTCTACGGCCGTGACTTCCACGGGAAGAAGACCGCCAACGGGGAGGTCTTCAACATGTACAAGCTGAGCGCCGCTCACCGGACCCTCCCCCTGGGGACCCGCGCACGGGTCTGGAACGTGAAGAACGGTCTCAGTGTCCAGGTCGTGATCAACGACCGGGGTCCCTTCATCGAGGGGCGGATCCTGGACCTCTCCTTCGCAGCGGCACTGGAACTGGAAATGGTGGATGAGGGGGTCGCCATGGTCCAGGTCGAGATCCTGGAGCTCCCGAAGGACCCGCCCGCACGACCGTTCTAGAGGGAGGAAGCCGGTGAGCGACGCCCCCTGCATCCCATTGCTCCGCGGCAGGGCATCCCATTTCAACACGCGCCTGTGCGTGGGACTGGACCCCGTGATGGAGCGGCTCCCGGAGGCCTTGGATGGGGTGCCGGACCCGATCCTGACCTTCTGCAGGGTCGTAGTGGACGCCACCGCCGAGGTCGCCCTGGCCTATAAACCGAACGCCGCCTTCTTCGAGGCGGACGGGGCGGAGGGATGGGAACGTCTACAGGCCCTCATCTCCTACATACCCGCCGAGATCCCGGTCATCCTGGACGCCAAGCGGGGGGACATCGGTTCCTCCAGCCAGGGATATGCCCGGATGGCCTTCGAGGCCGTGGGCGCGGACGCTGTCACGGTGAACCCCTACATGGGCCGGGACTCACTCCAGCCCTTCCTGGATTACGAGGAACGCGGGGTGTTCATCCTTGCGGCCACGAGCAACACCGGGGCGGAGGATTTCCAGGCCCTCGAGGTGGACGGACAGCCGCTGCCGGTGCACGTGGCACGGGCCGCGAGGAGATGGAACGAACACGGCAACATCGGCCTGGTGGCGGGTGCCACCCGGCCCGGGATGCTGGCGGTGCTCCGCCGGGAGGCACCCGACCTCACCTTCCTCGTCCCCGGTGTGGGTGCCCAGGGCGGTGACGTGAAGAGGGTGATGGCCGCAGCCGTGGATGAGGAGGGGGAGGGGGTCATCGTCACGGCCAGCCGTTCCATCCTCTATACCGACGACCCGGACTTCGAGCGGGGGAGTGCCCGCGCCGCGCGGAAGATGGTGGAAGAGATCAACCGGGCACGTGAGGAGGCGCTGGATGCTCGATCGTGAGGAGATCCTGGACTACATGCGCAGGACCGGTGCCCTCCAGGAGGGGCATTTCATCCTCACCAGCGGGCGGCACAGCGACCGGTATTTCCAATGCGCCAGGCTCCTGCAGCACCCGGGGATCTCGGACCGTCTCACCGACATGCTGGCCGACCCCTTCCGGGGGGAGGAGGTCGATACGGTGGTCTCCCCCGCCGTGGGCGGCATCCTGGCGGGACAGGGGGTCGCGCGGGCCCTCGGGGTCCGGGCCATCTTCACAGAGCGTCGGGGAGGGGAGATGGTCTTCCGTCGGGGTTTCTTCCTGGAAAAGGGTGAACGGGTCCTGGTCATCGAGGACGTGGTGACCACCGGGGGGAGCGTGCGCGAGGTGCTGTACGCCGTTCGGGAGGCGGGTGCCGAGCCGGCAGGGGTGGGGATCCTGGTGGACCGCTCACCGGGCGGTGCGGACTTCGGCATCAAGACGGTGAGCCTGATACGGATGGAGGCGGAGAGTTGGGACCCGGAGAGGTGTCCCCTCTGCGAAGAGGGGGACGTCCCGGCGGTCAAGCCGGGCAGCAGGGGCCTCTCCTGAGAGGTGCCGGGACCGGCCCGTATGTGCTTGTACCGGACCGGGGTGTCCGGTAATTTAGTGTCTTGCGTTCCAACAGGAGGTCGGAGCAGGCATGGCGCGTAAGGTCGCACAGGAGCGGAACTGGCTGCCCTTCGGGCGGCGGAACAAGCGCTGGTTCGCCGTCGCCGCGGCGGTCATCCTCGTCGGCTACGTCCTGCTGAGCATAGGACCATACGACTCCGTATGGTCCCTCACCCTGGCACCGATCCTCCTCGGTGCGGGTTACTTCGTCCTCATACCCACTGCCATCCTGGTTCGGGACGAGCCGCGGGACGAGAGCTGACCCAGTTCCCCGGGTCCCACCCCCCGGCCGATCCCGGACAGACGAGACGCAACGTATCGGGCGATTAGCTCAGCTGGTCGAGAGCACCTGCCTTACACGCAGGGGGTCAGAGGTTCGAATCCTCTATCGCCCACCATCCATCTACGGGACGACGGGCATGAGACCGGCAGCCATCAACGGGACCTGGCTCGTGACGGCGGAGGGTATACGGACCTTCTCCGGCGGGGGGTGGATCGCCCCCCTGCCCTCCCATCGGGATGACCCGGCAGGGTGGGTGCACCGGAACACCGCGAGCTGGAAGAACAGGGTCGAGGACGCCGGGGACGCGGATCTCCGGGAGCTTCAGCCCTTCCTCCCCCGGGGTCCCCTCGGGCTGGCCTTCGGAGCAGTGGGTGCCAGCATCCTGACCCGCCTCCACGTGGACCTGCTGAGGGAGACGGGGCAGCAGATCGGCTTCCCCCTCCTCCCGGTGGCGGCCATGGGTGCGAGTTTCTTCCGGGGGGGGATGCGCCCCGACACGGTGGGCCGCCTGCTCGGGAGCTGTCCTGGTGTGGGGGGCCTCATCGTCGACGAGAGCTTCCGCAGCCTGTGGGAGGAGGAAGCGGACCTGGCGCTGGAGGAGATGGTGGAGGGACTGGGGGGGAACGGGCATGGCCCGGCCATCGAGGAGATGGAGCAGGGGGACCTGGAGCAGGTGGCCACCGATTTCGTCATCGCCTGGGTGGATGCCCTCCCGCACCTGCTCAACGCCGCCCGTGCGGCGGTCCGGTACGTCCCCCAGGGTCTCCCCGGCATGAGGATCGAGGGGGAGCTGGACATCTCTCTGTTTGACCGGTCGGTTCGGATCATCGACAGTGCCACCGACGCCGCCGCCATGGCGTTCACCGGCGCTCTCACCACCCTGGGACTCCCTCCCGGGTTCGCGGGGGTGGGGCGGGTCCTCCGGGAGTACATCGGGACCCGCCAGGAGGAGGTCCTGCTCAGGGTCCTTCCCGGACTCCCCGGCTGCATCGCCGACACCCTCGGTCTGGTGAACCAGGAGGTACTGGAGGAGGCGGAGGAAGCGTGGAAAGGGTGGGACGAGATCCGGGACGACTACATCGGCGCTGCCGAGTGGGTGCACGCCCGCGGCCTGGACATGACCGAGGACGCTCTCAGTCACACCCACCGCCGGGCAACCCGGGCGGCAGCGTCGGCTGTCATGAACGGCAGGAGCCCGGGGGTACACCTGGAGGTCGCGGCGGAGGTTCGACGCTACCTGGGATGAGCCGCATCGGGGTTCTGATTAGGCGTTGACTCGGAAGCTCACTCCCTCCTTATTAGGTGTCCTCAGACCTTCAGGGGGCGTAGTTCAGTTGGTTAGAACGCCGGCCTGTCACGCCGGAGGTCGCGAGTTCGAGTCTCGTCGCTCCCGCCATCTCGAAGACCCCTGCACCGGAACCCCGGGCAGGGGTCTTCTGATTCGGTCCGTTGAGTAACGCCCCTTTCTGCGGTATACGTTGAGGGTCCGCACTCTCCCCGTCCGAACCGAGCAAGTGAGGTCCGGTATGCTCCGCCGACTCCCCGCCGTTCTCGTCCTGCTCCTCGCATCGCCATTTGCGGCCTCGGGCCAGGGCACCGGCCCTTTGGGGCCCGAGCATGTGAGGGCCTTCTCCTTCCGGGAACTGGGTCCTGCGGTGACCGGCGGGCGGATCCACGATGTGGAGGCGGTCCCGGGGGATGCGGCCACCATCTACGTGGGGGCCTCCAGCGGCGGGGTATGGAAGAGCACGAACGGAGGATTCGACTGGACCCCCCTGTGGGACGAGCTGCCCAACAGTGCGGTCGGTGACATCGCTCTGGCCCCCTCCGACCCGGAGGTCCTCTATGTGGGGACCGGCGGACCGAACAACCGTCAGAGCACCCTCTACGGCAACGGGGTCTGGAAGTCGACGGACGGCGGTTCCACCTGGACGCACCTGGGGCTGGAGGAGACGCGCCACATCGGAAGGATCCGGGTCCATCCCGCCGACCCGGACATCGTCTACACGGCCGCCCTGGGTGACCTCTGGGCGGCGAACCCCGAGCGGGGGGTGTTCAAGACGACCGACGGGGGACGCTCCTGGGAGAAGGTCCTCTACATCGACGAGGACACGGGTGCGGTGGACCTGGTCATGGACCCCGCCGACGGGGACGTGCTCTATGCCGCCGCCTACCAGCGCAGGAGGCGGACCTGGGGCTTCGACGGGGGGGGGCCGGGGAGCGGGATCTACCGGACCACAGACGGCGGGCGCAGCTGGACCGAACTCACCGACGGCATCCCCGCCGGGGAGAAGGGGCGCATCGGGCTCGCCATCTCGGCCGCCGACCCGCAGGTGCTGAACGCCACCATCGAGCACCGGACCGAAGGGGGCACATACCGGACCTCCGACGGCGGCGCCACCTGGGAGCGGGTCAGTCGGGTGAACCCCAGGCCCATGTACTACAGTCACATCTCCATCGATCCCACCGATGCCGACGTGGTCTACGTGCTGGGGACATCCTCCTACAGGAGCACGAACGGGGGGAGGGACTTCGAGACCCTCCCATCCGCCCAGACGTACGACGTGGGCATGCACGCGGACCATCATTCGATCTGGATCGACCCGGACCAGCCGGACCACATCTACCTGGGGGGGGATGCAGGCCTCCATGTGAGCTGGGACGGGGGGATATCCTGGGACCGGATCAACAACTTCGGCATCGGTCAGTTCTACGCCATAGGGGCGGACATGCGGGAGCCGTACCGGGTGTACGGCGGCATGCAGGACAACCACTCCTGGATGGGGCCCAGCCGTACACGCCGGTGGATCGGCATCGTGAACGACGATTGGCGTCAGGTGGGGTTCGGCGACGGCATGTACACAAGGCCCGACCCCGCAGACCCCCGGAGGGTCTACATCGATTCCAACGGGGGCAGGATCACCCGTGTGGACTCGGAGACCGGCGCGATCCAGAGCATCGACCCGGTGGAGCCGGAGGGGGAGGAGTACCGCTTCGACTGGACCGCCCCCATCGAGATCAGTCCCCACGACCACCGCACGATCTACCTGGGGGGGAACCGCCTCTTCATCAGCCGCGACGAGGGGGCCTCGTGGACCCGGACCGTGGACCTCACCAGGCAGATCGACCGGGATACCCTCCCCATCATGGGAAGCCCGCCCGGACCGGAGACCCTGAGCCGGCACGACGGGACGAGCTCCTACGGCGAGATCACCACGGTGGACGAGTCCGCCCTGGTGAAGGGGCTGATCTGGGTGGGGACCGACGACGGCAACGTCCAGGTGAGCAGGGACGGCGGCCTGAGCTGGACCGAGGTCTCGGGTCGGGTGCCCGATGTGGGGGACCTCACGTATGTCAGCCGGGTCCAGGCCAGCCGGCACCAGCCGATGCGGGCCTACCTCACTTTCGACGCCCACCGGGACGGTGACCGGCGCCCTTACGTATTCGTCACCGAGGACCTGGGGGAGAGCTGGGAGCGCATCACCCGCGGGCTGCCGGAGACCGGACCGGTGAACGTGATCCGGGAATCCCCCCGGAGCGAGGACCTGCTCTTCCTGGGAACCGAACATGCCCTCTTCATGAGCATCGACCGGGGGGAGCGGTGGATGCAGATCAGGAACGGTCTCCCCACCGCGCCTATCGACGACCTTCTCATCCACCCCAGGGAGGACGACCTGATCGTGGGGACCCACGGCAGGAGCATCTGGATACTGGATGACATCTCTCCCCTCAGCCAGTTCGAAGATGCGGCAGCCGCCGAGGCCGTCCATCTCTTCCGCCCCCGCTCCGGGGTGCAGTGGCAGAAGTGGAAGGCCACCAGCTACCGGGGGCATGCCGCCTACTCTGCCCCCCCGGCTCCGGAGGGCACCTACATCAGCTACTGGCTGGGCGAGCCCCTGGATGAGCCCGTGCGCGTCAAGGTGCTGACCCGGGACGGCAGGACGGTGCGTCACCTGGAGGGGGGCGGTGAGGCAGGCTTCCACCGGGTACTCTGGGACCTGCGTCTCGAGCCCCCGCCGGAGGACCCGGACGGGGGGTCCGGCTTCCGAGGAGGGGGCAGGGAGGACCCCAACATGACCCCCCGGCTCCAGCAGATGCTCGTCGATCGCGGACCCTTCGTGATGCCCGGTACCTACACGGTGCGTCTGGAAGCGGCGGGCCGGACCCTCACGACAGGAGTGGAGGTGCGTGCGGATCCCGCAGACCCCCTCTCCCCCTCGGAACGGCAGGAGCGATGGAGCTTCGTCTGGACCGCATGGCAAAGTCACATGGACGGGTTCGAGGAAGGGCTCCGGGCCCGCAGGCTCCGTGACGGGGTGCGTTCGGTGGGGATGGATGTCGCTCAGGCCGGGGAAGAGGACCTGGGAGAGGAGCTGGACGGCCTGGAAGAGGACCTCACCCGCGTGTACGAAGCCCTGTGGCGGGAGGTACGCAGGGGTACCGACCGCCTGCTGGACGGGTTCAGCGGGGGCGGTATCAGATACGGTACCTTCGAGGGGCCGGTGGAGGGGGACCGGGAGACCCTCGCCCGGCTGGAAGATCGGCTGGAGGAGGCGGAAGGCGAACTGGAACGGATCCTCGGGGAGGAGGTGCCCGGGCTGAACCGGAGGCTGAAGGCCGCGGGTCTGCAGGAGATCCGGCCACTGTCCCGACGCTGATCGACCCGATGCTTGCGGCTTGCATGGTCGGTCGGAGGGGTGCAACGTGTGAAGAGGGGCCCGTACGTGCCCTTCCGACACCCGATGGAGAAGGAGCATCTTCGACCGAATGAAAGTCCGTCTGAACTACGATATCGACCCGACCGAACCGATCCTGCTGGCCGGCTGGCCCGGCATGGGGAACGTGGGGGTCGGGGCCGTGGATTTCCTGCGCAAGGAGACCTCCGCCGAGCACTTCGGTGAGATGGACATGAGCGACCACTTCACCCCCGATGCCATCGTGGTCGAGGAAGGGATCGCCAAGCTGCCGGAGATGCCCAGCAACTCCTTCTCCTGGTCGGAGTCCTCGAACCTTGTATTCTTCCAGAGCGAGGCCCAGGTCTCGGGACCGGCGGCCATGACCCTCACCAACATGATCGTAGACCTGGCGGAGAGCCTGGGGGTGAGACGCATCTACACCTGTGCCGCCTTCTCGGTGCCCATCAGCTATTCCGAGGCCACCCGCGTCCTCGGGGTGGCCACCAACGAGCGGCTCCGGGACTCCCTCGACCAGCAGGGGGCGGAGATCCTCGGTCAGGGCATGATCAGCGGTCTGAACGGGCTGCTCCTGGGGGTCGCCGGGAGCAGGGGGATCGAGTCCGCCTGCCTGTTGGCCACCATCCCCCAGTATGCCATCAGTCTCCCCAACCCCCGCGGCTCCCGGGCCATCGTGGAGACCCTCGGGAGGATCCTCGACCTCGAGCTGGACACCAGCGGGTTCGATGAGGCGGTCGAGCAGATGGACGGGGTGATGTCGCAGATCGAGGAGCGGATGCGGGCGGCGTTCAGTGCCGCCTCGGAAGAGGAGGGGGCCGAGGTGCCTGAGGTCTCGAGCGAGATGGACCGCGACGAGGTCCCGCAGTACGTGATGCGCAGGATCGAACAGCTCTTCGGAGAGGTGGCCCAGGACAGGGAGCGGGCGTCGGAACTGAAGGCGGAGCTGGACAAGTGGGGTCTCTACGATCTCTATGAGGACCGTTTCCTCGACCTCTTCCGCAGCGGTGAGGAAGGCGCAGAGGAGTAGGAGGGCCGCGGTCCCGAGGCGGGTACCGCTACAGGGCGGCCCGGGGCGCTCCTGCGCCCCGGGCCGCCCTCACACGTCCCCCTCCCAGCCGGATCAGGCCAGGCGGGCCAGGTACGCCTTCAGCAGGTCCCAGGTCTTCTGGACCGATGAGATCTGCACCTTCTCACCCGGGGCATGGGGACTCCGGATCTCGGGCCCCATGCTGATCATGTCCAGGCCCGGCACCTTCTCGCCGATGATGCCGCACTCCAGACCGGCGTGGATGGCCTTGACCAGCGGCTCTTCCTCGAAGAGGTCCTGGAAGACCTCCCTGCCCACCTCGAGGAGGTGGGAATCGGGGTCGGGGGTCCAGCCCGGGTAGCCCTCGGGACTCTCCACCTCCGCCCCCGCCAGTTCGAAGGCGGAACGGATCTGCTCCACCGTGCCCCGAAGGGCGGGCATGACACTGGAGCGGGAGCTGGTGGTGATCTCGATGCTGTGCTCCCCGGTGTGGATCACCGCGAGGTTGTTGCTGGTCTCCACCAGCCCCTCCACGTCCCTGCTCATGGCCAGGACCCCGTGGGGCACAGCCATGAGGGCACCCACCAGGCGGCGGGTCAGGTCATCGGTGAAGACCCGGTCGGGGACCTCCGCCTCCTCGACCACGACCTCCAGGTCGGGATCGATCCGGCCGAACTCCTCCTCGAACTGTTCCTGCTGGGCAGCGGCCACACCGCGGAGCTTGTCTGTGGCACCGGTGACCAGGCGGACCTGCGCGAAAGCCTCCCGGGGGATGGCGTTGTGCTTCGACCCCCCCTCCACGCTCACCAGGTCGATCTCGATGCCCGCCTCCACGGCGGTCTTCAGGACCCGGGCCAGGAGCTTGACGGCGTTGGCGCGGTTCTCATGGATGTCCACACCGGAGTGGCCGCCCCGAAGCCCCTTCACGGCCAGCTCTACCTGCTCCGGGCGTCCGGTCTGTATCTGTTCCAGGTCGAAGGTCGCATGGAGGTCGGAACCTCCCGCACACCCGATGTAGAAGGCGCCGTCCTCCTCAGTGTCCAGATTGATGAGACGCCGGCCCTCCAGCAGGGAGCCGTCCAGCCCGGATGCCCCCGTCAGCCCGGTCTCCTCGTCCACCGTGAAGAGGAGCTCCAGGGGGCCGTGCTCCACGTCATCGCTGGCAGCCGCTGCCATCATCATGGCCACTCCCACCCCGTTGTCTGCTCCGAGGGTGGTGTCGGGGGCCACGATCCAGTCGCCGTCCCGTTCCATCTGGATGGGGTCGGTCATGAAGTCGTGGTCCACATCGCTGTTCTTCTCGGGGACCATGTCGAGGTGGCCCTGGAGGATGAGCTTCTCGGCATCCTCTCGGCCCTCCGTAGCGGGCACCCGGACCACGATGTTCCCCACCTCGTCCTGGCTGTACTCGAATCCCTGGTCACCGGCCCACGATTTCACCCAGGCCAGTGCCTTCTCTTCGTGCCTGGAGGGGCGGGGGATCTGCCGGATCTCGTCGAAGTAGGACCAGACACTGGCAGGCTGAAGATCGGAAAGGGGACTGCTCATCGCTGTGTACTCCAGTCTACTGGCTTGGATGGACCTCGGACCGGCTCGCTCGTGAGCGGACCGATGGTAAGTTCATGCCGGCGGCCCGTATGTGCAAGCGAATGAGGGGCGGCGGGCGTTCAGGACCATACGCCGGGGACCGCAGCCCCGCAGTCGGGACACCGGCCCCCGCGGGTACGGTCCTCGCGGATCCTGAACCCGGACCGCTCCACGAGCCGGAACCCGCAGGAGGGACAGTGCGTGTCCTCCCACTCGCCCGCTCCTCCGGGGAGGTTCCCGGCATAGACGAACCGCAGCCCCGATTCCCGGCCGATGGAAGCCGCGTGCCGCAGACCCGCTATGGTCGTGGCCGGAGGATCCTGCATCCTGTAGTCGGGGTGGAAGGCGGTGACATGCCAGGGTATGTCGGGGGAGACCTCGGCGAGGAAGCCGGTGAGCTCCCGGATCTCCGTATCCGAATCGTTCATGCCCGGGATGAGGAGGGTGACCACCTCGAGCCAGACGTCCATGGCGGCCAGGCGCCGGATGGTCTCCAGGACCGGCTCCAGCTTCCCCCCCAGGCGCCGGTAGGCTTCGTCGGTGAACGCCTTCAGGTCCACTTTGTAGAGATCCAGGTGGGGATCCAGGTACTCCAGGACCCCGGGGGTGGCGTTCCCGTTGGAGACGAAGGCGGTGCGCAGCCCTTCTTCCTTCGCCACCCTGAAGACCTCCGCGGCCCATTCGGCGGTGATGAGGGGCTCGTTGTAGGTGCTGGTGACGATCCGAGCCCCCGACTCGAATGCCATGGCGACGATCCGTTCGGGAGAGATCTCCCGGACCGGGGACTCTGCCGCCTCGTCCCGGAGCGCCTGACTGGTGACCCAGTTCTGACAGAAGGAGCAGTGGTAGTCGCATCCCATCATCCCGAATGAGAGGGCGAGGGAGCCTGGCAGGGCGTGGAAGAAGGGCTTCTTCTCGATGGGATCCGCATGGAGTGCGGAAGTGTAGCCCCGGGGGACGTAGAGTACACCCTCCCGATTGTAGCGGACCTTGCAGATCCCGCGATGCCCCGGCGGGACCAGGCAGCGGTGGGCGCACGCGTAGCAGCGGACCCGGTCGCCCTCCTCCTCCACGTAGAGGTCCCCGGGGGCGGAGAGGGCGTCCAGCCGATCCTCCAGTGTCCCGGTGCCGCCCTGCGATGAACGTCTCATCATAGAGGTATCATCCGCCCCCCTGCGGCTCCTCACAAGGGCAATCCCCGCAGGGATCCAGCTGACCGGACAGAACATATGAACAGATGGGTATTCAACTGATATCTAAAATAAGAGTTTCCACTCCGTTTATCCTTGAACCTCCCGGATACACTGCTTTTCTTCGTCCCAAGGGAGGTACGGGAAGGTTCCCGTACCGAGGCGAACCACGACTTGACGGGAGCTGCCGCACCATGGGTCGCAAACGACCGATCTATCACGTGCTCCTCGCCCTCCCGCTCCTGCTGGCCCTGAACCTGGCGGCCTGCAGCAGCGACAGCGAGGGGCCCACGGAATCGGAGCTGCTCCTCGGCATGAACAACTGCACCGGCTGTCACCTCGATGCCGACCAGCTGGTGGCCACCGCCGCCCACGAGGAAGAGGACGAGGATGAGGAAGCGGGTGAGGGGTGAGGGGGCACCGCGCCTCCGTTGGAGGTGTACGAGAAATACATGCTGAGTGAGGCCTTCGTAGCCGACGCCCATGGCGGTCTGACCTGTTTCGAGTGTCATGGGGGGACGGAAGGGGCGGAAGAGAAGGAAGCGTCCCACGCCGGGCAGGTCCCTGATCCCTCGGACGCCGGGGCCGAGACGAACATCTGCGGGGCGTGCCACAACAGCAAGGCACAGACCTTCGAGAACTCGCTCCACTACACCCAGAACGGCTATTTCTGGACCTTCGAGCAGCGCAGCGGGGTGGCGGCGGAGGCCAGCACCGGGTTCATGCAGGCCTTCGGCAGCCACTGCCAGCAGTGCCACGCCACCTGCGGTCAGTGCCACATCAGCCGGCCCGCCAGCGTGGGCGGAGGTCTGGTGGAAGAACACGAGGTCATCGCCACGCCCGACATGAACGCCCAGTGCACCGCCTGCCACGGCAGCCGGGTGCACGACGAGTTCAAGGGCATCCATCCCGGCCTGCGGGCCGACGCCCACTACGTGGCGGGTATGGACTGCATGGACTGCCACACCGGGAGCGAGATGCACGGCACAGGGTTCACGCCGGACGACATGCGGGGGGCCATCGGTCGGGCCTCCTGTTCGGACTGTCACCCGGGCCCTGCCGCGGGCGACGACGGCATCACCCACCACGAGCTCCACGCCCAGGCGGTGGACTGCACCGTCTGCCACAGCCAGCCCTACCGCACCTGCTACCAGTGCCACGTGGGGGAGAGCGGAGTGGCCGGCCACGGCCTCCGGTTCCCCTCGGAGCTGGACTTCCGGATCGGGAAGAACCCCATCCCCTCCCCGAGCCGTCCGTGGGAGTACACCATCGTGCGGCACATCCCCGTCTACCCCGAGATGTACGAGGCGTACGGGGTCACGCTGGACCAGTTCGACACGCTGCCCACATGGAAGTACGCCGTACCGCACAACATCCGGCGCAACACGCCTCAGACCGAGTCCTGCGACGCCTGCCACGGGGAGCGCGGGATCTACCTCACCGCGGCGTACCAGGACACCCTGATCAACGACACCAAGGCGGTGGCTGAAGAGATCTCAGCCAATGCCGCTGTAGTCACCGACCCACCGGCTCTGCCTGGTGGCTCCACCTCAAGGAGGAAGTAGATGAAGTCCCGTTGGACCAAACTGATCATGCTCCTGCCGGCCCTGGTGCTGGCCCTGGGGATCACCGCCTGCTCGGATGATGACGACGCCACGGGCCCGTCGCAGACCGACTGGGAAGTGGTCTTCGACGCGGTGGCTGAGACGTGGGGCTCGGGAACCACTCCCGGCGCGGCCATCTCCCCCACCGCCCTCAACGACGACATCAACGGCGACGCGGAATACTACATCCTGAGCGTCCGCGCCGCAGCCGACTACAACACCGGCCACATCCCCACCGCGGTGAACATCCCGTGGCGTGAGGCCTTCACCGAGGCGAACTACGCCACCCTTCCCACCGACCAGCCGATCGCGGTGTACTGCTACACCGGGCACACCGGTGGTTTGGTGGCCTACGCCCTCCAGATCCTGGGCTTCGACGCCGACAACCTGAAGTGGGGCATGATGAACTGGAACAGCGACCCCGCGGTGGGCGGCGTGGAGGGCTGGGCCGGTGACCAGGGCCTCGCGGTCGAGACCGGTGCTTCCGAGGACTGGAGCACGTGGCCCGACAACGACCTGCCCACGACCGTCGATTTCGCCACGGACGACCCGGATGAGATCCTGCGCCTGGCGGCCGACCGCTGGATCAGCGACACCAGCTGGGTGCCCATCACCAGTGCCTCCGCGCTGTTCAACGACCACCTCTCGGACGGGTACCAGGAGGCCACGGACCCGATCATCATCAGCGTGCGCGCCCAGGCCGACTACGAGGATGGCCACATCCCCGGCGCCATCAACATGAGCCGGGAGCAGATGGCCGACCAGGCCAACCTGATGAAGCTCGACCCGGACAAGGACATCGTGGTCTACTGCTACACGGGCCACACCGGCGGGCAGGCCGCGGCCATCCTGAACATGCTCGGCTACAAGGCCCAGAACCTGAAGTTCGGCATGATGGACTGGAACGCGGACTACCTGGGTCCGGCCGGCGCCTTCAGCGGCGCGCAGGAGTTCGATACCTCGGGGAGCACCCTGAACAACTAGGGGCCTCTGTGGACCGGCGGACCCGATCCGCCGGAGGGGAAGCCGGAGCGAGGGCGGGGCACTTGCCCCGCCCTTGCTTTTTGGGTTTTACTGGGGAAGGGGATCTGCCGGGGGGACCTGCCCCCGGCGGAGGAGGTGCAGGGCCTATCCGATTCCAGCAGGAGGCAGGAGCATGGACCGTCTCATCCTGCGGCAGCGAGTCCTCATATCGGCCCTCGGATTGCTCCTCTCGACCACCTCCGGGTGCGGTCTCTTCGACAGCGACCCCGGGCTCTACTTCAACACAGGTGCCCTCCGGCCCGGGCGCCTGCTCCTGGCCACACATCCGGTGGACACCTTCGGTTCGGACGTCAGCCTCTACACCCTGACCGTCAGCGGTACCACCCGATTCAGCGTCTACGCTTCAGGGGTGGGGGACCCCGCCTCCCCCCACATCGTCCAGCGTCCCTCGGGCGGATGGCTCCTGGGATACGGATGGGAGCGCATCACCGTGCGCAGCAGTATCGGGGACGTGGAGCACACGCTGAGCGGCCGCGGTGCGCGGCAGAGAGGGATCGCCCTGGATCCCACGGGGTCGGGGCGCCTGGCGTTCATGGACGGGTCCGCCTCGGGGGGGTACGACATCTCCTACCGCTCCAGCCCGGGCGGGAGGACCGTCGCACTGACCGAAGAAGCCTCCCCGGGCGTGAGCTGCTGGACCCCCTCATGGTCGCACGACGGCCGGTGGATCCTCTATGCCCGCATCGCGGGGACCACCGGGGAGGAGGCCGAACTCTGGCGGGTGCACCCCGACGGGACCGGGGCGGAGCAGCTCCCCATAACCACCGTCGAACTCCCCACGTACGCGATCTTCAGTCCGGATGGGAACGAGGTGTTCGTGCCCGGGGACTTCACCTCGTATCGGGTCTCCGACGGTGCGGTCGGGACGATCGACCGGGTCCGGGAGACCCAGGACTTCCGTGACCAGCTCTCCGACCTGGGGTACTCGATGGTGGGCAGCCCGCTGACGGGTCCGGAACAGCCGGGAGGACCGACCACCGCCTTCCGTCACACCTTCCCCATCAGTGCGGACTGGACGGGTGATAACAGCGAACCCATCTACTTCGACGCCCTGGTGGCGTCCTCCGGATCGGGGGGCGATCCGCCGGAGCTGGCGGGTGCGGCCATCTTCTCGTGGCATCCTGTTACACGGACACTGGTCGAGCACGTCGGCCCGGTGAGGTTCCCCGACTCCTTCACGGAGGGGTGGTCCATCAGCATCCTGCACCCCACCCTGATACCCTGATCCGGGGCGGGCCTATCCCCCCTCGCCGGACCCTACCACATCACCCAGCCGTGCGAAGCCCTCCCGCTCCATGATCCGGAGCAGGCCCCGGTTGATCCTGCGTGCCATGCCCGGCCCCTCGTAGACGAGGCCGGTGTAGACCTGCACGAGAGAGGCCCCCGCCCGGATCTTCTCCCAGGCGTCGGCGGCACTGAACACTCCTCCCACCCCGATGATGGGGAGGTCGCCCCCGGTGAGGCGGCGGACGGTGCGGATCGTCTCCGTGCTGCGGTCCCGGAGCGGGACGCCGGAGAGCCCCCCCTCCTCCTCCTGCCATCGGGGGGGGAGACCCTCCCGGGAGCGTGTGGTATTGCAGACCACCAGCCCTCCGGCGCCCGCACCGAGGGCGGCCCGCACCGTGGCGGCGAGTCCCTCCTCATCCAGGTCGGGGGCCAGTTTCACCAGGACGGGGACGGGGGGGCGGCCTCTCTCCCGGTTGTGCGCCTCCACCCGGGGGATGACCTCGGCGAGCAGCGATCCCAGCAGTCCGGGTGCCTGGAGGTCCCGGAGCCCCGGGGTGTTGGGGCTGGATACGTTCACCACGAAATAGTCCGCCCACCGGTGGAGCCGGTCCACGCAGGTGGTGTAGTCCTCCGCCGCCTCCCGCAGGGGGGTGCCCCGGTTCTTGCCGATGTTGATGCCCACGGGGATGGGGCGGGGGCCCAGACGGTCGAGGCGCGAGAGCCGTCGGGCCATCTCCCCGGCTCCCTGGTTGTTGAAACCCATGCGGTTGATGAGGGCCCTGCGGGAGGGGATGCGGAAGAGCCGGGGGCGCGGGTTGCCCGGTTGGGGACGGGGTGTGACCGTGCCCACCTCGGTGAACCCCATGCCCAGCAGGGGGGTGCCCAGGAGGAGGGAGGCGTCCTTGTCCCAGCCGGCGGCGATCCCCACCGGGTTCGGGAAGCGGAGACCGAGGACCTCACTCTCGAGCGCGGGATGATGGACGAAGTTGCGCCTCCTCAGCAGGTCCCGGAGGCCGGGGGTGCGCGCAGCGGACCGGAGGGCGAGGCCGGCGGCGGTATGTGCCGTCTCGGGCGGCAGCAGGAAGAGGAAGGGGCGGGCGATCCGATAGAGGGGTCCGGGCATGGGGGACTCAGACCCCTTCCCAGAGGAAGAGGCGGGCCATGACCCGGGCATCCCCCAGCATGTTGGAGAGCAGGCAGTACTCGTCCGGCTGATGGGCCCGGTCCTCCATCCGGGACCAGACCGCGGCGGGAAGGCCCGCCTGGCGGAAGAAGGCGGCTACCGTGCCGCCCCCGATCCCCATGGGATGGGCCTCGATCCCGTACACCTCCGCCACGGCTTCGGACAGTCCTTCTACAACGGGGGCATCGGGAGGGGTGGGGGGCGCCGCGGCCTGCCACATGGGGGTCTCGACCTCGACCTCCACGCCGAAGACCTCACGGAGTTCTCGGACGTACGATCCTACCCGCTCGCGGACCTCATCCAGGTCGTACCCGGGGAGGACCCGGCAGTCGAAGGCGAAGACATCCTCCCCCGGGATGGTGTTGATGTTGCTCACGTTCGCTTTCTTCATGGTGGGTTCGAAGGTGCTGCCGGGGGGGTCGAAGAGGTCGTCCCGGGCGGGAAAGTCCTCATACAGCCCCTCCAGCATCACGATGAGGTGGGCACCCGCCTTGTGCGCGTTGAGGCCCAGTCCGGGTGTGGAACCGTGGGTCTGCTCACCCATCACGCGGAAACGGATCCAGGCGATGGACTTCTCCGCCACCACGATCATGCTTCCCTCCTCGTTCCCGGCGTCGGGGATGAGGAGGAGGTCCTCATCGGAGAAGAGGTCGCGATGGTGCCCGGTCAGATAGGCGGCCCCGTAGCGGCTCCCCGTCTCCTCATCCGCTACGAAGGCCAGTACCGCGTCACGGGGGGGAAGGATGCCGGCCTCCAGGAGGGCCCGGGCGGCGAAGACACTGCTCACCAGACCCTGCTGGTTGTCCTCGGTACCGCGGCCGATGAGCCGGTCCCCTTCGACCCGGAGCTCCCATGGGTCTCCCGTCCACAGGTCGAGTTCCCCCGGCGGGACCACATCCAGGTGGGTCAGGACCCAGGTGGCGGGAGCCGGCGCCCGGCCCGGGAGGCGGTAGATGTAGTTGGGACGCTCTCCCCCCTCCGCGCGGGGATCGGGGGCGGGGATGTACCGGGGCCCGGGGAAGCCCCACGCCTCCATGCGTCCCGCCAGCCAGCGGGCCTTCTCCATCTCTCCCGGCCCGTCGTTGTCCGGTCCCACGGCCGGCCGGGCGCACAGCTGGCGCTGCATCTCCACCATCTCGTCGGCCGTCCCCTCCAGCCAATCGTCGATCGGGGAGAGGGTCTCGCTGTTCCTGCTCATCGGGCTCTCTCCAGCAGCCGTGACCCGCTCCCCGGCCCGCCTGCCCCCAGGACCGCGTTCCACAGCATCTTCATGGTCTGACGTGTTTGTCCCCGGTACTGGGGGTCGAAGCCGAAGAGGATCACCGCCCCCTCGCCCCGCCTGTACCCCGCGGCCGCCGCGTGGTCCCTCAGGTGGTCGGTACCCAGGGCCCACCCGCTCAGCAGGACGTCCCGGCTGGCGTAGCGGGCCAGGACCACCCCGTCGGTCTCGTCCACCAGGAGGGCCGATCCGTGTCGGAACCAGAGGGCGTCGAAGGGCCCCAGGCCGGCGTTCACCTGCAGACCGGGGCGGAAGCTGCCCCGGAGTATGGAGCCGGGGATGAAGAACTCCCGGGGTTCGAGCCCCTCGAGACCGTCGGAGAGGCGGATGTCGAAGAGGGGGGCTGCCCACTCCTCGCTGCCGCCCCACGCCAGCAGCACGCCCCCCCGGTGTACGAAGTCCCGGAGGTTCTCCATGCCCTCCTCCCCCGCTCCCCCGACGTAATCCGGGGGCATCTGGCTCGGGGCCCACCCCTCGACCACCGCGCGCTCGGTCTCCCCGGCAAGGAGCACCGCGTCCACCTCGGAGAGTGCCTCGGGGTCAGCCAGCTCCCGGGGACGGAGGATCCGGTAATCCCACCCGTAGTGCTGCAGCACCCATTCGGTCCAGCCGGTCGGGATGGAGGCGAACCACGACTGGACCAGGCCGATGCGGCAGCGACCGACGGGCAGGAGTCCCTCCCGGGAGGGGAGAAGCCGGGAGGAGAGGACCCCTGCTTCGACACCCAGGGGGCCGACGATCTCCTCCACCGCCCTTCGGGTGTCCTCACCGGCGGGCACCAGCAGGGTACCGGCGGGCCAGGTGCGGGATCCATCTGGGATGGAGGAGGGGGTGCGGAAGACATCGATACCCCGGGCCCGGAGCCGGGAAGCCGCTGCCAGGGAACCGGTGTTGGCCGGATCCATCGCGTACCACTCCCCCGCACCGGGGGCGATCCCCCCGGCGGGGCGGAGTGAGGAGGCGGGGGTCAGTCTGCCCCCGGTCCAGGATGTGACCGGCACCGCCTCCACCCCCATGAGGAGGGGGAGAGTGTGGGCGGTGACATCGTAGGGCAGGTCCGGGGGCCCCCCCTCGTAGAGGCGGAGGTCGGGGTAGTCCTGCCGTTCCAGGACCGCCTTGGCGAAGCGGCCGTAGGGCTGGGTGATGGGGATGACCCGCGATCCGGGGGGGAACTGTCGTCCGTCCGCCTGGAGGGGGGAGCGGGCGGTGAGGATCTCCACCTCGGCCCGCCGGAGGACCTCCAGCAGTTCGCCCACCTCGAAGGCGTTGGCCTGGCCGGCGGGTATGACGAACCCGGCGGGATCCCCCTCCCGCGCCATGCTCCGCTCCCCGACGGAAGCGAAACCCTCCAGGATCTGCCGCCGGTTGTTGGCGGCGAAGAGGAGGAGCGCCTTCGCGGAGGTGTAGTTGTAGTCCACCACCTCCTCGAAGGTCCACCGTCCCCCCTCCCAGGGGTAGGGGTGGTTCCAGTGGATATCGGTATGGGCCGATCCGAGCCGCTCCTCCGGGACCTCGATCGAGAGGGCCCAGTCGGTACTGGCCACCTCGGTGAGGATCCGGATGCCCCCCTTGTAGTGATGGTAGGCCCGGGCCGGGGTCCAGGCGTCATAGCGCCGGCCCCATTCCGCCCCGGGCATGTCACGGGCGGCGAGATAGGACCCTATGAAGGGACCGGCGGTGGAGAGGAGTGAGACGAGCCAGGGGTCCACGTTCGGTTCGATGGGGTCCTCGAAAGGGGGCACGAAGATCCTGGCCCCTCCGGAACCCATCTGGTGCTGGTCCAGGACGACCTGCGGATGCCAGGCGTTGTGTACCTCCAGGGTGAGCTGCGACTCCTTCTGGAAGAAGGTGTACCAGTCCCTGTTGTTGTCGTGCCCCACATACTTCTGGTAGAGGAAGGGGAGGCGGGTCTGCCATGGCTTCCCCCGGTGCTCCCGCCACCAGTCGGTGACCTTCACCGTGCCGTCCGGGTTGTGACTGGGGATCATCACCAGGATGACCTCCTCCAGGATCCGGCGGACCGCCGGGTCGTCGCTCACCGCCAGCTCGTGCACCAGCAGGGGCGGCGCCTGGTGCGTCCCCACCTCGGTGGAGTGGATGGCGGCGTTGTGCATCACCACCGCACGGGAGCTGTCGATGAGACGCTGTCGTTCCTCCGGCCCATCCCAGGTCCTGGGATCGGCCAGCCGCTGGATCATCTGCCGATACTCCTCGGCCCGCTCCAGGTTCTCCCGGCTCGAGATGAGGAGCATCACGAAGGGGGTACCCTCGGTGGCCTCGCCCACCCTCTCGTAGCGCACGCGGGGGCTGGAGGCGGCCACGGTGCGGTAATAGTCGTCGAGTTCCTCCCAGGTGAAGAGGACCCCCTCGGTACCGGGAGGGTCCCCGAAGAAGGTCCCGGGATCGGGTACCTGAGCGGTGCCGGGGCGGGAGAGGGACAGCACGGAGACCAGTACGAGGAGGACCGCCGGTGCTGTCCGGCGGTCCCCGGGTCGGTGAAGATGCATGGCGGGAACTCTCCTGTAGTTCTGTTCCTCGAGCGGTCCGGGTCCGGTGACGCCGGGTCAGTCGGAGGGGATCTCCTTCTTCTCGCTGACGCGCTGCATGATCGGACCGAGCAGGTCGATGGGTATGGGCAGGACGATGGTGCTCCCCTGCTCGGTGGAGACCTCCGTCAGGGTCTGGAGGAACCGGAGCTGGATGGCCGCGGGCTGCTTCTGCAGCGTCTCGGCCGCTTCCGCGAGGCGCCCCGACGCCTGCTGTTCCCCCTCGGCGTGGATCACCTTGGCCCGCCGCTCCCGCTCGGCCTCGGCCTGGCGGGCGATGGCACGCTGCATCTCCTGGGGCAGGTCCACGTGCTTGACCTCCACCAGACTCACCTTGATGCCCCAGGGGTCGGTGTGCTGGTCGATGATCTCCTGGAGCTGGTCGTTGATCTTGTCCCGCTCGGCGAGCAGCTCGTCCAGTTCCGCCTGGCCCAGCACCGCCCGGAGGGTGGTCTGTGCCAGCTGGCTGGTGGCATAGAGGAAATCCTCCACCTCGATCACGGCCTTCTCGGGGCTCAGCACCCGGAAGTAGAGCACCGCGTTGACCTTCACCGAGACGTTGTCCTTGGTGATGACGTCCTGGGGCGGGATGTCCATGGCGATCACCCGCAGGCTCACCTTCACCATCTTGTCGATGATGGGCCAGAGCCAGATCAGCCCCGGACCCTTCACTCCGATGAGGCGGCCCAGTCGGAAGATCACGCCCCGCTCGTATTCCCGCAGGATGCGTATGGCCGCGACGATGATGACGAGCACCACCACCACGAAGGCAACCAGATATGGCGTCATGGCTATCGTACCTTTCAGGTGTGCTGTTCTGACCCGCCCTCAGCGGCGGGTCCCTCCAGCGTCTCGAACCTGCCCGTCCCGGCCCTCCGCACCGCGATCCGGAGGCCGCTGACCCGGACCACCTCCACGTCGCTGCCCGACGGGATCCTGCCTTCCAGCGACTCCGCTTTCCAGATCTCACCGTGTACCGCGACCCGCCCGGCAGGATCCAGGTCGGTGCGGGCGATGCCCCGCTCTCCCACCAGCCCCTCGCTGCCCGTGGCCACCCGGGCGGACTGGGCCCTCAGCCCCAGGCCGATGACCAGGGCGAAGAAGAGGGCGGTGAAGATCACCGCGGGTATGATGACCTCCAGACTCACCTGCATGGCCGGTTCCGGACTTTCGAAGAGCATGAGAGAGCCCAGGAGCATGGCGATCACCCCTCCCACGGTGAGCATACCGTATGATGGGACCTTGACCTCGAGTACGAATAGTATGATGGCCAGGACGATGAGCGCCAGCCCCGCGAGGTTGATGGGCAAGGTCTGGAAGGACATGAAGGCCAGGATCAGCCCCGCGGCCCCGATGACCCCGGGGAAGATCGCACCCGGGTTCTGCAGTTCGAAGATCAGCCCGTAGATCCCCACCAGCATGAAGATATAGGCGATGTTCGGGTCGGCCAGGAGGGCGAGCATCCGCTCCCGGAAGGAGGGGGGGACCTCCTCAAGCAGGGCCTCCCGGGTAGCCAGGACCCGCGGGCCGGAGGGCAGTTCCACCTCGGTGCCGTCCGCTCCCAGGAGGACCTCCTCCACCCCGGAGGCCACCAGGTCGATGATGCCCAGTTCCAGCGCCTCCTCAGCCGTGGCGGAGACGCTCCTGCGGACCGCATCCTCGGCCCACTCCTCGTTCCGTCCCCGCCGCCGGGCGATGCTCCGGGCATAGGCGGCTGCGTCGTTGGTGACCTTCTCGGTCATGGTGGAGTCCATCTCGGCCCCTCCCATGGCCACGGGATGGGCCGCCCCCATGTTGGTACCGGGGGTCATGGCGGCCACGTGGGCGGCCATGGTGATGAAGACCCCCGCGGAGCCCGCACGGGCGCCGCTGGGGTGGACGTAGACGATGATGGGGACCTCGGAGGCCAGGAAGTCCTTGATGATCTCCCGCATGGCCGTATCCAGGCCCCCCGGGGTCTCCAGTTCCAGGAGCAGGGCCTCCGCCCCCCGCGCGGATGCCGTCTCCAGCACCCGGGTGGTGTACTCGGAGGTCACCGGTCCGATGACCCCCTCCCACCGGGCATGGATCACCGCCGGTCCGCCGGCACCCTCCTGCGCCGCTGCCGGGAGGGGCAGGGAAAGTGCGGAGGCCAGCAGCAGGAGGCCGACGGCAGCCGGCAGGGTGTACTTCATGGGATCTCCTCCCAGGAGCGGGGTGCACGGGGGATTGTGACCTCCCGCCCGCGGTCCCGTCAACCCGCTCCGCATTCGCGGTGATCCAGGACCAGATAATGGTAGACAAGACGCCGTGGAAAGCATACGATACCGTAACTTTACACTTTCCGGCAGTCCTGCGATCTCCGGTCGAGTGAGGCCCAGCAAGGGCTGAGGAGGTTCTGCAGGGGACAGGGGCCATCGGGGTGTAATGCCGCCTTTACAACTTCCGGCGCATATTCCCCTAAGTCGTTACCACCCATGGGAATGCAAACTGTAAGCATCCTTTAACGGAAGGGTGAGACCAAGCGGTATCAAACGCGGCACTGGGGCATAACCGGTTGCGGGACAATCAGTTATGTCGACTGCGCCCCGGACGTGTCCGCATCGCACGATGTCTGCTACGAACCGCATCTCCGACGGCCGTCTTCCGGGACCGGGGGGGTTCACCCTCATCGAGATCCTCATCGTGATGGGGCTCATGGGGGTGTTCGTGGCCCTCATCCTCCCCGATTTCAACCGGGTCATACCCGAGATGAAGGTGGACAAGGTCGCCTCGAAGATGGCGAACGATATCCGCATGTCCCGGACCGAAGCGGTCAGCGAGATGTCCTACGTCTGGTTCCTGATGAGCAGCAGTGCCAATGCCTACACGACGCAGGTCTCGACCCGGGACGCGACGTATCCCTGGGACTTCGACGGGGAGCCCGTCGAGGACCCGCTGAAGAGCGGCGCCCCCCTCTACGTGGACCTCGACGAGGTCGATGCCTTCCGCGGGGTGAGGATCAGCGGGTACAACTATTCCTACGTTGTGTTCGACGCCCTGGGGAGCCAGATCTGGCCCGGCGAAGACGTCACGATCACCCTGCAGAGCATCCAGACGGGATACAGCCGGAAGCTCCGGGTCAAGTACCCCCTCGGTCGGGTGGAGGTCCTGCCGTGATGGGGGGACGGGGGGAGGGCGGGTTCACCTTCGTGGAGATCCTCATCACCCTGGTGTTCCTCTCCGTGGCCTTCCTCGCGGTCACGAGCCAGTTCCCCCTGGGGCTCACGGTGAGCGAGACCGCTGAGGACCTGACCATCGAGGTGAACCTGGCCCAGGAACTGATGGAGGAGATCCGGACGCTGGCCTGGCAGGAATATGCCGGGGCGCCCCTCGGACCGGACACGGGGGAGACCGGCAGGGAGTGGTACGATGACATCGACGACTATCACGGGCTGGCCGAGCAGCCCCCGGTGGACATCACCGGGGCCCCCATGGACGGTACGGGGGGCAGCCCCGATTTCTCGCAGTACCTCCGCAGTGTGTCGGTGGCCTATGTGGACACCACCACCCTGCTGGACAGCGGCGGGGTGGTCACCCCCTTCAAGCGGGTGACGGTGACCGTGACCAACACCTCCCGCCGTCCCGACCACAGTTCCTCCCTCAGCTTCATCATGTCCTGGAGCCCGTGATGCGCCGCCTCCGCCGCATCCGGGGGCAGGGGGGGATGACCCTCATCGAGTTCTCGATGGCCATCGCCCTCAGCGGGGTGGTCTTCATGGCGCTCTACACCATCCTCGACGCCACCCTGGACAGCTATGCCATCGGACAGCTCCGTTCCGCCGCGGCCCAGGGGGCCCGTGTGACCATGACCCGCATGGTGAACGAGGTGCGCTTCGCCGATCGGGTCTACGCGGGTTCGGACGGCCAGCGCATCCTCTTCCGCCGTCCTCTGGAGGACGACAGCGGGGGGACCACCGTCATCGACCTGCGGTACGATCCCTCTACGGGCGATATCACGCGGGAGCAGGATTTCGGGGGTCCCATGCTCATCGCGGAGGATGTGAGCGGTCTGACCCTCACCTACTGGGACCGCTCCTTCGCCCCGGTGGGCGCCACCGGGGAAGTGCGATTCATCCACGTCGACCTGCGCCTGACCCGGGAGGACTACACGATCCCCCTCCGCAACCTCATCACCCTCGCCAACCCCGTCACCCTGCCGTGAGTGCGGATCGTCGACACGGCAGGGGCGGGGGTGAGGAGGGGCTCGCCCTGCTCGGGAGCCTTCTCCTGGTGAGCATGCTGGCCGTGATGAGCACCGCGTTCCTGCTTATCATGGCGGCGGACGTGAGGATCGGGATCTCCCACTGGCGGGGGACCCAGTCTTTCTACAACGCCGAATCCGCCCTCTCCATGACGTCCTACAAGCTCACCGCGGGCTATACCGGGCCCGCCGACACCCTGTTCACCTGGGTCTCCGGGACCGACTCGCTCTCGGTGCGCGTGACCCCGGGAGCCACCTCCCACCAGCGGGAGCTTCGGCTCACCGGGTTCAGCGGCCCCGCATCCTTCGACGTCTACGCCGAGGTGCTCCTCCCCGACCGGGACCCGCGCACCTTCTACGCAGTCACCGCGCACAGCACCCTGAGGCTGGAGAACGACTGTGAAGTGGACCCCGGGAGCGGGAAGGGCATCTGGTACAGCTACACCGGGGGCTACAGCACCCTCCCCCGCGCCATCATCGAGGATTCCTTCGACCTCGACGACGGCATCATCACCGCCAGCGGGCTGCAGTTCGACTGGAGCGGCGTGGAGCCGGCCTGGACCAGCGGGACCATCCAGCGGATGCCCCATCCGGCGGTCACCTCCGAGCCCGACCTGGGGCTCTGGCAGTCGGGAGGGAACTGGTTCTACTACCTGGAAGGGGATCCGACACGATACCAGGCGTATACCTTGGGGACCGATGATGTGGGCAGCGGGACCTATCCCCCTACCCACGGGAGCTTCGGCACGGGGGATGCCAACCCCATGGGGGTCTGTGTCTGGGACTGGAACGACGGCTGGTGGAACGGGAACATCACCATCGACGGCACCCTCTATGCCCACCGGGACGGTTCCGACCTGAACCTGGTGAACGGGACCATGCAGATCGTACCCCGTGAGTTCCCCCCCGGGTCGGGCAGACGCTTCCCCGCGGTGGTGGCCCACGGGGACTTCGCCATCGAGGACGGCTGGGGGAGCAAGGACATCTACGGCCTGGTCTATGTGCGTGATGAGTTCTACGGACGGCCGGATTACGGTTACTACGCCGACATCCGCGGGGCGCTGGTGGCCGGGGAGGTCTTCCTGGACCGGCGCACCCGGGTGTTCTACCGGGAGGACTGGATCGATCCCTCGCCCGGACCCGTCACAGGCGCCGATTATCCTGTACTCGTGCTGTACCGCAAGCAGTACGTCGACAAGAACTGGGCGTACTGACCATGGGATTCCTCGGGATCGGAAGGGGAGCGATGGCGGGTCTCGGTTTCTCGGTGGAGGGGGACGTGGTGAGATACGCCGAGGTCCTCCAGGGCGACGGGAGGGTACGGATCGGCCGTTGGGGCATGCGCTGGTTCGGGGGTCCCGAGGAGGACCCCGACACCGAGGCCGTCACCGCCGGGGTCCCGGATGAGCCGGGCGGGACCCCCGAACCCCCTTCGGGGTGGGGGCCCCTCATGCAGCCGTGGACCCTGGGGGTGCTCCGCAAGTTCAAGCGCGCACCGGTCTTCGCCTCCCTCTCGGACCGTGATGTACTCACCAAGTTCATCACCCTCCCGGAACTCACCGCGCAGGAGGTGGCGCGGATGGTGGAACTGCGTCGGGGCGAGTACCTCCCGATGCCCAACGCCGACATCGTCTACGACTTCTCCATCGTCCGCTTCGCCATGGCCGCCCCCGCCGACGAGGAGGGTGAGGACGTGCGGAAGATGTTCAGCGGTCCCGCCCAGGAGAGCGAGCTGCGGGTGGCCGTGGCCGGCGTGGAGCGCGGCATCTACCTGGCCTACCGGGAGGCGATCGCCCAGGAGGGTGTGATCCTGCGGAGCCTCGAGACCAACCAGGCGGCCATCAGCCGGGGCACCAACTTCATCCTGGGCCCCGAGCACCACCTGACGTACGCTGTCCTCTACCTCGGGGACACCTACAGCATCGTGAACTTCGTGGTGGAGGGGGGCCTCTACTACAGCCGTGTGCTGGAGCAGGGGCTCCAGGACCTGACCCACGACGAGGCGGGACGCCGCAGGGCGGACCGGCTCCTCCGGGAGATCTTCCGGTCGGTGGATTTCTTCAGTGTGGAGAGCCGCGGTGTGAGCGTGGACACCCTCTACCTGGCCAACGGCGGGACGCAGCCGGACCCCGGGGTCAGCAAGCGGATCCAGTACTTCCTCGCCGAGCGCCTCTCCACCGAGGTGGTCACCCTCCAGGAGGTGGCGGAGGAGCGGGAGGGCTTCACCCCCCCCTCGGGACTGCTGGCCGGCAGCCTCCTGCTCCCGCTGGGGCTGGGGCTCCGTTCGGTGAGCGAGGTGGGGGTATGAGCCGCGGCGCGAAGATCATCCGGGGCGCCAACTTCGCCCATCCCTGGTCGGAACGGGACCAGTACTACTCGCCGGCTACGGTCCGGATCCTGCTCGGCGTCAGCGTCATCGTGGTGCTGCTCCTGGTAGCGCTGCCCTTCTATCTCGACCACATGCGGGAAGTCGAGCTGGACCGCCGATCCGACCTGGTGGCAGAGTCCACGGTCATGAGCCGGCAGGCCGAGGCCCTCGCGCCCGTACTGAGGATGAGGGCGGTCCTCGACAGCGTGCGGACCGAACTGCAGGCGAGGGTGAACATGCTGGAAGCGGTCCGGAAGGTGGATTACCCCTTCGACCGCCTCCTGGTTCACATCGGTGAGCTGATCCCGGACGGCCTGGTACTCACCGGCCTCGAGGTCCGGCCGCCGGCACGGAGCCAGGCAGGCCGTCCCGGTCTGACCGGGGGGGACACCGCCCTCCCCTCCGAACTGCAGGACGCCTACGTGCTGACGCTCCGCGGGACGGCTCAGCGGGCCGAGATCCTCACCCGGTTCACCGAGGTCATGACCCGCTCGCCCCTCTTCTTCGAGCCCCGCTCCCAGCCGAACGTCCATCCGGAAGGGGGCCTCTCCTTCACCATCAGTGCCCGGCTCCCCGGCTCGGGAGGCCGGCTGGAAGGAGAGGGAGGATGAGGAAGTTCGATACCCTCTCACGCCCCCTTCCGAAGCGGCAGATCCGGCGGATGATCTGGGTCTACGCCGCGGTCATCCTGGTGCTCCTTGCCCTGCCCATCCGGGGCAGCTACCTCGAATACCAGACGGCGCACGAGGAAGTGGAGGCACAGCAGCGCCTGCGGGACCGGTACACCCGGCAGGTCCGGGAGGCGCGGGTGGCGGAGTCGCAGAAGGCCACTCTGCTGGGGGAGATCGAGGCGGCCGTCGACATCCTGGAGGAACGGAGCGGGGCGGTGAGGCGGCCCGAGGAATGGCCCATCCTCCTGGAGGAGCTCCGTGACGCGGTGAACAGGAGCCGGGTGAGCCTGCTCTCCCTCTCACCCGAAGAGGCCCGCGAGGCGGGAGGGCATCAGGTGCGGAGCGTGCGCCTGAGGGTGGAGGGGGGCTTCCAGAGTCATCTCAGACTGCTCAATACCCTCCGGAACTATCCGACCCTCTTCCTCAGCGATCAGATCACCTTCCAGGTCACCGGGGAGGCAAGACGCTCGCCGACCCTCCAGATGGAGGTGACGTACCGTACCCTCCTGGCCGAAGCCCCGATCAGGCTGGACGAGGTGGAAGCACTCATCGAGCGGACGAGGGAGAGCATCGCGGACACCACCGGGGACGCGGGCACCCCGGAGGGCGGGATGGGAGGAGGGGCATGAGCAAGACGCAGCGCGAACTCCTGATCCTCGGCGGCATCCTCGGGGTGCTGGCGGTCATCCTCCTCCTCCGGTTCGGAGGCGGCGAGGAGGAGGCGCCCGTTCCGGCCGGGGAGGAGCAGCCGGTACCCACCCGGCCCCTGACCCGGGGTGAGATGATGCGCGGTGAGGGAGGCGGGACCCCCACCGCCTCGCAGATCCAGGGCGAGCTCGCCCGGCAGCTCCCCATGGACCTGGTCGTCCCGGGACTCAGCGACAGTGCGGTCACGGCCCGGATCGCCGCCGGCGGCGTACCCGATCCGTTCAGCGAGCTCCGGGGACCGGTGCGCAGGACGACCCGGAGCACGCCGCAGCCGACGAGCACCCGGTCTCCTCGCGCCTGGCGTCAGGAGACCCTCTCCGACTGGCCGAGCGGGCTGGATTTCCAGGGCCTGATCCCTGTGATGGGGGAGCCGGGTGTCTATGCCGCCCAGTTCAACAACCACAGCGTCCGTGTCGGGGAGAAGATCCCCGGGACGGATTGGGAACTCAGGGAGGCGAGCCGCCTCCTCGTCCGGCTCTACCGCCGGGACGAGAGCACGCGGACCGAGTACAGCTTCCAGTACATCATCCCCCCCCTCCTGGTCCTGCGAGCGGGATCGGTGGTCCGGGACCGCCCCCACCCGGGGGCCCCGGACTCGGACCGGTGAAGGAGGGGTAGCACGATGGACCGAGAAGGAGTCCCTATGTCCAGGACCGTCCTCATGACTTTCAGCCTGGCCCTCTTCCTGGCCGCGGCGGCCCGGCCCGGCGTCTCCGAGGCCCAGGAGCTCAACCTGCAGGAGACCGTCCCCCTGCTGGACATCCAGGACCGGACCCTGCAGGACGTCCTGCTCCAGATCCTGGAGGGGACGGGGATGAGCGTGGTGATCCCGGCGTTCGGCACCGAACAGGACTCGATCCGCATCAGCCGGCTTCGGCTCAGGAACATCACGATCGACCGCGCCCTGCGCTATGTACTCGAGCCCCAGGGACTCACCTATCGGATGGAGGAGGGGGTGCTTCGCATCGAGCCGAACCGCGTCGCGCGCACCATCCGCTTCAGGTACCTTGCCACCCGCTTCGCCATGGCGATGCAGGCGGGCGGGGGCGGCCTGGGAGGAGCGGCCGGGGGTGCCGCCGGAGGTGCCGCCGGGGGTGCCGCTGGGGCGACGGGCGGGCAGCAGACCACCAACCAGGCGGGACTCACCCAGTTCCAGCAGGAACTCGACGACCTGCTGAGCGATCAGGCCGTCCTGATCATCCACCCGGAGACCCACACCATCTACGTGGAGGACTTCGAACCCAACGTCCGGGCGGTGGAGGCCTACATCCGGGCCGTCGACGTGGCGCCGCGGCAGGTGAAGATCGAGGTCCGGATGCTGGAGGTGCTGCACACGGGCGACACCAACCTGGGGCTGAGCGCCACCGCCGCCCTGACCGGGAGTCCCGACGTGGACGCCGCCACCGTGAACCTCCAGGGTACGGTGGAGGAGGGGGGCTTCCTCGCCGACCTCACCGGGTTCCGCCTGGGGGGCCTCTACGGAGGCAACCTCGACCTGGACGCGGCGGTGAACGCGGTGGCCACGGTGAGCGATGCCCGTCTTTTGAGCAAGCCGGCGACGGTGGTTCTGGACGGACGGCAGGCCAACATCAGTCTCACCGACCAGATCCCCTACACCGAGGCGGCCTTCGGGCAGGGCATCTCCACCACGACCACCCAGTTCAAGGACGTGGGGATCATCATGAACGTGGTGCCCACCATCCTGGATTCCAGCACGGTCCAGCTCCAGGTGAGCTCCACCTTCTCGACGGCTCCGACCCGGAGCGCCACCGGCGTGCCCACCGTCTCCCAGCGGAGCGCCTACGGTTCGGTGGTGGTGAACGACGGGGAGTTCTTCATCATGGCGGGGCTGCTGAGGGAGGAGGAGACCAGCACCCAGGTGGGCATCCCCCTGCTCCGGAGCATCCCCCTTCTTAAGTATCTCTTCTCGAGCACCCGGACCCGGAAGGAGAACCGGGAACTCATCATCTTCGTCATGCCCACCATCATCCACCCCCGCGGCTCCGGGTCGGGGCCGGGGGCGGGCGGCAGCGGGCGAGGGGGGGGGGACCTGCGGCCGTGAACCCCCCCGAGAGGAAGATCGGACCCCGTCCCGAGGTGAAGTCCGAGGCCCTGGAATCCAGCCTCTGGCGTCTCTCGGGTGTGGAGCGGAGGCTGG
Source organism: bacterium (assembly GCA_046497505.1). Lineage (GTDB taxonomy): Bacteria > Blakebacterota > Blakebacteria > Blakebacterales > JAWOFN01 > JAWOFN01. The sequence goes on from JAWOFN010000105.1 coordinate 29,726, forward strand.
AGGAAGAGGAGGGGGGTCGGGAGAAGAGAGACAGGTACCCCGGTATCCGCCTGGGGCTGCAGGGCCGCTTCACCCTGGTGGTGATCGGTGTGGTGATGGTCATCATGGTCGGGGTGGCGATCCTGGAGCTGCGGAGCGGGATCGAGACGGTCACCCTGGCCAGCGGGAAGCTCATCGACCTGCGGAACCTGCAGGGACTGAACGAGTGGGTCCAGGCCGTCCTCTTCGTCATGCGGACCCCGGTCATCGCCCTGGTCGCCTCGGGTTTCCTCCTCCTCTTCTACACCTCGCGATACGTGGTGGGACCCCTCAAGCAGGTGGGGGAGACCGCGGACGCGATAACCGGCGGGGACCTCACCCGGCACCTCGACTACGGGGTGAACGACGAGATCGGTGACGTGGTGCGCTCCTTCAACGTCATGACCCGATCCCTGGTCCGGAAGGTGGACCAGCTGGCCAGCCTTAACCAGGCCGGCAACGCGTTCTCGCAGCATCTCTCATTGGACCAGCTGGGACTCACGATCCGGGGGAACGCTCGGGAACACCTCCGTCCCAGCTGGGTCGGGCTCTTCGTATACGAGGACCTGGACCGGGACCTGGCCGGAGGGCAGGAGGAGGACCTCCGGAGGACCCGGAGCGACAGGGAGGTCCCGGACGACGTGCTGGACGTCCAGCAGGGACTCGCGGCGCGGGTCATGGAGACGGAACAGGTCTGCGGAACCTATCAGGGGGACAGCCGGATCCGGTCGGTGGAGGGGTGGAACGGGGAGCGGCCCCTCCCGAGCGTCGGGTTCCCCCTCTTCAGTGAGGGGAGGGCCTTCGGCGCCCTGGCCCTGACCGTGGAACGGAGAGGGGATTCCTTCAGCCTGGACGACCTGGAGTTCCTGAAAGTGCTGGCCAGCCATGTGAGCGTGGCGGCCAAGAACGCCCAGCTCTACCGGAGCCTGGAGATATCCTATCTGGACACGGTGGCGGCCCTGGCCGCCGCGGTGGACGCCAAGGACGCCTACACCCGCGGTCACTCCGAGCGGGTCATGCGCAACTCGGTGGCCCTGGCGAAGGCGGTGGGACTCACCCGCTCCGAGGTTGAGATGGTCCGCTACTCCGCCCTGCTCCACGACGTGGGGAAGATCGGTCTCCCCACGCACATCCTCTCCACCAAGGAGAAGCTCACCGACGAGGAGTTCGACCTGGTCAAGCAGCACCCGGTGATCGGCTACGAGATCGTCCGGCCCATCACCTTCCTCCGGGAGGCCCTGGACGGCATCCGCTACCACCATGAGCGCTGGGACGGGAAGGGGTATCCCGACGGGCTGGAAGGGGAGAAGATCCCCTTCATGGGACGGATCCTGGCCCTCGCCGACACGTGGGACGCCATGGCCAACGACCGCTTCTACCGAAGGGCCCGGACACCGGACCAGATCATCCAGGAGTTCCTCCGCTGCTCGGAGACCCAGTTCGATCCGGAGCTGGTCTCGGTGGCGGTGGAGGTCCTGCCCGAGGCCACCGCCGAGGACCGAGCATCCGGCCAGAAGGAGGACCGGTCATGACCGCAATGCGGCGAGGGAAGGAAGACCCGCTCCGCGAACAGCCGATGCAGGAGCGCAGGAAGAAGCTGGGGGACATCCTGCTGGAGCAGGGACTCATCAGCCAGAAGCAGATCGACAAGGCCCTCGAGCAGCAGCGCAAGGAGTACAAGCGGTTCGGAGAGATCCTCCGTGACCTCAGGATGGTGCCGGAAGCCGACCTGGTGAAGGCGCTCGCCGAGCAGCTGCACGTCGAGATCTTCAGCCTGAACAACTACGAGCCGGACGAGAAGATAGCCGGCACGATCCCGGAAGAGGTGGCCCGCAGGACCCGATCGGTCCCCGTGGAGGTCACCGAGGAGGGCGAGGTGCTGAAGGTGGCGGTCCAGGACCCCCTGGACGTCGCGAAGCTGGACGACCTGAAGCGCCTGGCCGGCATGGCCATCGAACCCATCATCGGCACGCAGAACGAGATCGACCGGGCCATCGAGCGTCTGTACGGCCTGACCTCCTTCTTCAAGGAGTTCGGGGAGATGACGGACGACGAGGCCATCGAGTTCGTCCAGCTGGAACAGACCCCGGACGACGATTACAACCTCCAGGAGATGACGGAGATCGCCGAGGAGGCACCCGTCGTCAAACTGGTGAACCTGGTCATAGGGAAGGCGCTCCGGGACGGTGCTTCCGATGTGCACATCGAGCCGGCGGCCCAGTACCTGCGGATACGCTACCGGATCAACGGCATCCTGCTGGAAGAGGAGATGACTCCGCCGAAGCGGCTGCAGCCCGCGGTGATCACCCGGATCAAGATCCTGGGCAACATGGATATCGCTGAGAAGCGGGTGCCCCAGGACGGACGCTTCCACGTCCGACTGCACGGGCTGGAGGTGGACATCCGGGTCAGCACGCTCCCCACCTACCACGGAGAGAAGGTGGTGATGCGGCTGCTGGATACGAGCAAGGAGAGCCTGCGCCTGGACAAGATCGGGTTCCCCCCCGGCGAGCTGAAGATCTTCCGGCGGCTGATCCGGCGTCCGAACGGGATCCTCCTCGTCACCGGTCCCACCGGTTCGGGGAAGACCACCACCCTCTACTCGGCGCTGAGTGAGATCAACAGCCCGGAGCTGAACATCGTCACGGTGGAGGACCCGATCGAGTATCAGCTGGAGATGATCAACCAGGTCCAGACCAACCCGAAGGCGGGGCTCACCTTCGCTTCCAGCCTGCGGTCGATCCTGCGGCAGGACCCCGATGTGATCATGGTGGGTGAGATCCGTGACGTGGAGACGGCCCGGATCGCGGTGCAGGCCTCCCTCACCGGTCACCTCGTGTTCAGCACGCTCCACACCAACGATGCGGTGGGAGCGGTCGTGCGTCTCATGGACATGGGGGTACCTCCCTATCTCATCGCGAGCACGGTAGCGGGCGTGCTGGCCCAGCGGCTGGTCCGGACGATCTGTCCGGAATGCCGTATCGAGTACGATCCGGACCCGGAGATGCTGGCCGACTTCGCCGGGGTGGAGACCCTGCAGGGGTTCACCTTCACCCGGGGGGAGGGGTGCAGCGAGTGCATGAACACCGGTTTCCGTCACCAGACGGGCATCTTCGAACTCCTGGTGATCTCCTCCCGCATCCGGCGCCTGATCAACCAGGAGGCGGAGAGTTCGGACATCCAGGACGCGGCACGGGAGGAGGGGCTCCGTCTCCTCCGTGAGGACGGGCTCAGGAAGGTGGCCGAAGGCATCACCACGCTCGAAGAGGTGGTCCGGGTCACCCAGGACGCGGAGGAGATGGAAGAAGAACTCAAGCACGAGCCGGTGGGAGCGCCCTGAACATGGCCTCCCTCTTCGACAGGGTACGTGGGACCCGGGTCAGGCTCCGGCTGGTGGTGAGCCTCCCCCTGCTGATCCTGCTCATCGCCAGCGCGGTGATGGTGGTCTCCTATTTCCGGATCCGGGAGCATGCCCAGCGCCAGGCCCTGGACTACCACGTCCTCCTGGCCCGCAACCTGAGCGCCGCCGCGGAACGAGCGGTCGGGAGGGAGGGCTCGGAGGGAGACCTGCTGGGTGAACTCGCGGCCCAGGTCGCCCTCCAGGGGCGGGCCCGGACGCAGGAGGGGGTCCGGTTCGTGCTCATGAGGACCCCGCCGGCCGGACCGCTCCTCTTCCACGACCCCACGGCCTCCATCACCACCGCGGACCAGACCAACCTCCTCACCCTCACCGCGGACCTGGCCACACCCCGGGTGCTGAACATCGGGATCGATTCCCGGCCCTTCCTCGCCTCGGCCCATCTCGCTGTGCAGTCCGGTTTCTACCTGGTCGCCCTGGAGCCTTTCACGGCCGTCCGGTCCCTCGCCGACTGGATTCTCCAGACCGGGGTCATCGCAGCGCTGCTGACCGCCCTCGCCCTCTTCGCGGCGGCGTGGGTCATCACGGCCCCGCTCCACCGCCTGGCTCAGAAGACCCGGGAGCTGGCCCGCCAGGAACTCGCGGACAGCGAGGAGGTGGAGGCCATCCTGAACGGTGCCCGGGAACCGGAGGAGACGGCTGCCCTGGCCCTTGCGTTCGAACAGGCGATGACCTCCCTGGTGGATCTCAAACGTACGATCCACGGCTTCATCGAATCCATGAAGGGGGGACTCATCGCGGCGAACCGGGAGGGCCAGGTCCAGTACGTCAACAGCACGGCTCGGGAACTCCTCGGACTGGAGGGCCGGCTGGACGGGCGTCCGGTGCGGCAGATCGTCCCCTCGCCGCAGGAGAACGGCGCACTGCTGGAGATCCTGGACGATCTCTTCCAGAAGGAGATCACCTACGGGCATCCCCGGGAACTGACCGTACGGAACGGCCGGGGGGAGCGCCTGCAGCTCGGTGTGGCCACCAGCGTGGTGACCGACGCTCAGAACCGGGTCATCAACCACATCGTGGTCCTGGTGGACCTCACCGAGATGGCGGAACTGAAGGACAGGGTGCGCCGGGCGGACCGGCTCAGCTCGCTCGGGAGCATGGCCACCAAGGTGGCCCACGAGATCCGGAACCCCCTCGGCTCGGTGAAAGGACTGGTCCAGCTGGCCCTGGAGAGCACGGGGGAGGAGGAGGCCTCCCGCCGGTACCTGGAGCGGGTGGTCCGGGAGGTGGACCGCCTCAGCAGCATCGTGGACGAGCTGCTGGACTACTCCCAGCGCCGTCCCCTGAGCCTGGAATGGGTGGACCTGAACGAGGTCGTGAAGGAGAGCGTCGAGGTGGCCCGTTTCAAGGACGGGGCCCGGGGCGGGCCGACGCTGCTCCAGGAACTGGACCTCGATCTCCCCCGGGTGCGCATGGACCGGAACCGCTTCCTGCAGGCCGTCCTCAACCTGGTGCTCAACGCCCTCCAGGCCGTGGACCCCTCTTCCGGGGTCATCACCCTCTCCACCTACCGCGAGGATACCGGTCGGGGTCCCCGGCTGGTGGTGGAGGTCTCCGACAACGGGCCGGGCATCCCGCCCGAGGTCATGGAGCACATCTTCGACCCCTTCTACACCACCAAGGAGGAGGGTTCCGGGCTGGGTCTCAGCATCACCCACACCATCGTACAGGAACACGAGAGCCGTCTCGAAGCGGACACCAAGCCGGGGCAGGGCAGCACCTTCCGCATCCTCATCCCCAGGGACCGCTGGGAAGGAGGCGGCAGCCGATGAGCCGCGTGCTGGTTCTGGACGACGAGGAGAACATCCGCTTCTTCTTCACCGAGGCACTCAAGAAGGAGGGACACGAGGTCCGGACCGTGGGGCGGGTCGACCGTGCCCTCGAACTCTTCCGCGAGGAGGTCTTCGAGGTGGCGGTGGTGGACCTCAAGCTCCCCGATGGAGACGGCCTGGAGGTCCTGGGCGCCTTCCAGCAGATGCGGCCCGAGGTCCCGGTGATCATGATCACCGCTCACGGTACCCGCGAGATCGCCCACCGGGCCCTCAAGCAGGGCGCCTACGACTACTTCAGCAAGCCGTTCGACCTGGAGGAGATGCGGGTGGTGATCCGCCGGGCCGTGGAGAAGGCGGAACTCGTCCGGGAGGTGGAGCGGCTGAAGGCCCGGATGGAGGAGGAAGAGGAAGCAGACGCCCCCAGGCTGCTGGGGGACTCCGCGGCCATGGAGAAGGTCCGGGAGACCATCGATACGGTGGCCGAGAGCGACGTGACCTGCATGATCCTGGGTGGTTCGGGTACGGGGAAGGAGGTGGCCGCGGAACTGATCCACCGCAGGAGCCAGCGGAGGAGCGGTCCTTTCGTGAAGCTGAACTGCGCCGCCATCCCCGACACGCTCATCGAGAGCGAGATGTTCGGGTACGAGAGGGGTGCTTTCACCGGTGCGGCGGAACAGACGATCGGGAAGTTCGAGCGGGCGGACGGGGGCACCCTCCTGCTGGACGAGATTGGCGACATGGCACCCCTGGCCCAGACCAAGCTGCTGCGGGTCATCGAGACGGGGGAGTATAACGATTGTTGGAACTTCTGCTGCCTTAATTACATTTTTATTAGGTTCTAGCATATGGGCTGCTATTTATCTTCTACATTCTAAATTCTTAACCTATTTTACAT
>JAWOFN010000021.1:0-28304 GCA_046497505.1 bacterium
GGCGGAGGCCTCGTCCAGTTCCTGCTGCTGCTCTTCGGTGAGGTCTTCGTATTCATCTTCGTCTACCAGGGAGACCTCCATGGAACGGAGCGTCTCATAGACGGCGTCGACCTGGTCCACGTCGTCCATCTCGTTGGGCAGCATCTCGTGTACCTGCTGGTAGGTCATCACCCGCGCCCGCTGGGCATGCGCCTTCAGACGTTCGAGTCCCTTCTTCTGGAGCAGATCACTCACTTGTACATCTCCTGGTATTCTTTGAGGAGCTTCGCCAGGGTCGCCTCGTCCCCGGCAAGACGCGCCTGTTCGATAGATTCTCTGAGGCGCCGCCGCTGGTGCTTCTTGCGCCGGCCTTCGATAGCGTTCAGAAACTCCGTGACCCTCTCTTCCTCGCTCAGGCCCAAGGCCGACACCTCTTCCTGGAGGAGCCAGGCCGCGAGGCCGCGCTGGTCGGGGGAGCCCTGTTCCAGCATCCGGTCCCAATCCACCGTCCCGTCCTCCCCCGCTTCGGAAGCCAGGGTCTCGAAGAATCCCCGGGCCGCCGGATGGTGGAGGTCGTCCGGCTCCAGACCCGCCAGGAGCCTCCTTCGGGCCGCCGCACTCGTCATCACCAGCCGCAGCAGGTCCGCCTCCAGGGCGGGCATCCTCCGGAAGTCGCTGTCCCCCAGGGGCTGCCGGGTCTCATCGGGTCCCCGGAAGGTCGGCCGCGACTTCTCCAGCGCTTCGAGTTCCCTCCGCAGGTCCGCTTCCTCGAGGCCGAACCGGCCGGCGATCTCCTGGAGGGTCATCGTCCGCCGCAGCCCGTCGGAATCGTTCCGGATCATCTCCAGGAGGTCCCGGGCCGCTTCCGCACGGCCGTGCGCGTCCCGGGACTCCAGGGGCGGGTCCAGATGGTCCAGGAAGAAGGACACCACCGTCTGGGCCCCTTCCAGGCGCTCCCGGAAGGTCTCCACACCCTCCTCCCGCACCAGGGTGTCCGGGTCCTCACCCTCGGGCAGGGGGACGAAAGCCACGTCCAGACCCTGGCTCACCAGGCTGGTGTAGGAACGCCAGGCGGCCTTCAGCCCCGCGCTGTCGGCGTCGAAGAGGAGCAGCACCCGCTCCACCAGGCGCTGGAGCATCCGGGCCTGGTCCTCGGTGAAAGCGGTGCCGCTGGCGGCCACCGCCTCCGGAAGTCCCTCCTGGTGGAGCGTGAGCACGTCGAACTGCCCCTCCACCAGCAGGGCCCGTTCCGACTTGAGGAGGTTCTTCACCGCCTGGTGCAGCCCGTAGAGCACCCTCCCCTTCTGGAAGAGGGGTGTCTCCGGGCTGTTGATGTACTTCGGTCCCGCTTCCTCGTCGTCGGAGAGGAGCCGTCCGCTGAAGCCGATCACCCTCCCCCTGCGGTCGATGAAGGGGAAGACGATCCGGTCCCGGAAGGCGTCGTAGTGACCGCCCCCCTCCCGCGGCTTCACGAGTCCCGCCTCCTGGAGTTCCTCCTCCTTGTACCCCTTGCGCTTCAGGTGCTTGAGGAGGGCGTCCCAGGAATCGGGAGCGTAGCCCAGGCGGAAGTCCCTCGCCGTCTCCCCCGTCATGCCCCGCTCCTTCAGGTAATCCACCGCCTTCCGTCCGACATCCTCCTTCAGGTTCTGCTGGAAGAACGAGGCGGCAGCCTCGACGGCCGCCCGGAGCCGGTCCCGGTCGTCGGTCGATGCTCCCCCGTCACTCTTCGGCAGGGGGATGCCCGCCCGCTTCGCCAGGTCCTCCACCGCCTGGGTGAAGCTCATGCCGTCGTGTTCCATGAGGAAGGTGATGGCGTTCCCCCCCGCTCCGCACCCGAAGCAGTAGTACATGCCGCGCTCCTGGTGGACGCTGAAGGAGGGGGTCTTCTCGTTGTGGAAAGGACAGAGCCCGAACCAGTTCTGACCCTTCTTCTTCAGCTTCACGTAGGGGCCGATGACCTCCACGATGTCCGTGGCCGCCCGCACCTGGTCCAGGAAACCCTCGTCGAACCGCATCAGCCTGCCCCTTCCAGACGCGCCCGGGTGACGCCGTCCCCGCCGTAGCTCTCGGTGTCCAGCCCGTGGGAGGCCACACCGGGATGGGACTCCAGCACCTCGGCCACCATGTTCCGGAGCGCGCCGGTCCCCACCCCGTGGATGATGATGATCTCCTTCAGGTCGGCCAGGAGGGCATCGTCCAGGAACTTCTCCAGTTCCCGCCGGGCGGGTCCGGTGCGCATGCCGATGAGTTCCAGGCGGTCGGAGACGTCCTTGACCGGCACGCTCACCCCTCCTCCGCCCCCCGAGCCGCTCCCGGTCCCCGAACGGCTGCCGGTCCGTCCTCTCTCCCGGGCGGCGGCGAGCGGCTCCAGCTGCTCCACCGCCACGTCCAGGTTCAGCGAGCCCGCCTGCACCCGTGCCCGGGCCCCGTCCACCGATTCGACCGTGGCGGGACGCTTCAGGTTCCGAACGTATACCTCCTCGCCCGGCCTCACTTCGAAGGGGACCTCCCGCTCCTGTGCGGGGAGTTCCTCCTCCCCCGGGTGCTCCTCCTCGAGACGCTGCAGTTCCCTGTGGGCCTCCTTGACCTGGGAGGTCCCCGCCCGCGACTCCCTGAGCTCCTTCACCAGGTGCTCGATGCGCCGGCGGGTCTCCTTCACCATCTGCCGGGCCTCCCGTTCCGCCTCCCTGCGGGCCTGTTCCCGATGCTCTTCCAGCTCGCTCCGGAGTGCTTCGTACCGCTGCCGCTCACCGCCCGCCTTCCGGTGCTCCTCCGCGGCCTCCCGCTCCGCCCGCTGCAGCCGGTCACGAAGGTCTTCGGCCTCCCTGAGGGCCCGCTCCAGGTCCATTTCCGCCGGATCGAGGAACTCCCGCCCACGCCGGACGATCCCGCTCTCCAGGCCCGCCCGCTCTGCGATCTCGAAGGCGAAGGACCGTCCCGGCTCGCCCGGGACGAACTCGTAGGTGGGGGTGAGGCTCTCACCGGAGAAGACCATGCGGCCGTTGAGCATCCCTTCCGCCTGGGCCGCTCCCTGCTTGATCCTTCCGTTGTGGGTGGTACAGACGGTCCACGCACCGTCGGCGGTGAGTCGTTCCAGCACGGCCATGGAGAGCGCGGCGCCCTGGGCGGGATCGGTACCGGCCCCCGCCTCGTCGATGAGGCAGAGACGGGAGGCGCCGCGGGCCGCGAGCATCGGCTCGATGCGCTTGATATGGGCCGTGAAGGTGGAGAGGTCGGCCTCCACCGACTGTTCGTCCCCTATGTCCACGAAGATCTGCTCCAGGAAAGGGAACCGGGTGTCCTCGTCGGCAGGTACCGGCAGCCCCGCCTGGGCCATGGCGGCGGTCAGTCCCACCGTCTGGAGGGCCACCGTCTTCCCGCCGGCGTTGGGGCCGGAGATCACCAGGGTCCGGTGCTCCGGGTCGAGGCGGAGGCTGAGGGGGACCACCTCCTCCCAGCCGTGGGTGGCGGCCAGGATGGGATGACGGGCCCTGCGGATCCGGAGTTCCAGGTCGGCGGCCACCTCCGGGAGACTCGAGGGGCCTGCCTCCGACCACCGGGAGGTCGCCTGGACCAGGTCCAGGACGGCCGCGCGGTCCAGGTCCCCGTCGATGTCCGCTGCCCGGCCGCTGCACATGGCCGTCAGGTCGGCGAGTATGCGCTCCACCTCCAGGGCCTCCTCCCGGAGGGTCTCCTTCAGTTCCAGCCCCGCCTCGGAGAGTTCGGCGGGTTCGATGAAGAGGGTCTGTCCCGAGCGGGATCGGTCCACCGCCGCACCGGGGGTCTGACCGGTGGCGTCGGAGCGCACGGCCACCACCAGGCGGCCCTCCCGCAGCACCGGTTCCGGCTCCTGCGCCCATCCCTCCTCCGCCCAGCGCTGGGCGATGCTTGCCGCCAGGGAACGCATGGAGTTCTCCAGGGACCGGATCCTGCGCCTGAGCCGGGCCAGTTCGGGGGTGGCGTCGTCCCGGACCCCGCCCCCCTGTTCCAGGGCACCGTCCAGGCGCTTCACCTCCCTCCCGTAGCGGGCGAAGGTCCCGTGTTCCCGCGTGAAGACCTCCAGGCCCTGGCGGTGCGAGGATTGGTAGGCCCCCAGTTCATCCAGCAGTCCCATCCCCAGACGGATATCCCAGAGTTCGGGACCTTCCAGCACCACACCGGGCTTGCGCAGCCGTTTCAGGAGCGGGTCGAGGCCGGGGATCTCACGCAGGGGGATCCGCTCATCCCCCGAGGCCCGTCGAGCGGCCTCCGCATGGACCTGCTGCCTCCTGTGCACCTCGGGGGCGTCCTCCGCGGGCCGGAGGGCATTGAGCCTGCGGGATCCCCGCGGGGTGAAGGTCCCCCGGGCCATTCGGATCAGCACGTCGTGGTAGCCCAAACGCGCCAGGTCGGGTTCGTTCAATCCGGTTCCCGCTCCAGGATCTCTTTGGCCAGGCTGCTCACGAGCCGGCCCTCTGCCTTCCCCCTAAGCCGCTCCATGGCATGCTTCATGAGGCTCCCCATATCCGCCATGCCGGAGAGTCCCTCCTCGTCGGCGATCTCGATCAGAACCTCCCGGACGGAATCTTCATCCAGCTGTTCCGGCAAATACGATTCTATGATCTCCCGTTCCGCCCGTTCCTTCTCGGCCAGCTCCTCCCGGCCCGCCGATTCGTATGCCTCGATCGACTCCTTGCGGCTCTTCGCCTGCTTGGAGAGCACGTCGAGGACGTCCTCGTCCTCGAGCTCCGTCCCCTTGTCGATACGGGCGTACTGTATCTTGGAGATGAGATAGCGAAGGGTCTGTACCCGCGCTTTGTCGCCGCTCTTCATCGCGGTCTTCAGATCGTCCTGGATGGTGTCTAAAAGTGAGGTCATGGCCCTCCTTCGGGCGAAAAGGGGGAGAAATCCGGCCTGCCGCAGCTCTGCCGCAGGTCCGCCGCAGTCCGCCGGGCCTCCGCAAGATGCCTCCGCTGTACGACTCCGCAAGAGGATTCTGGCCCCGTTCAGCCGGCCAGCAGCACCGCCAGGGCGGCCAGCGAGGCCGTCTCCGAGCGGAGACGGCGGGGTCCGAGATGGAAGGGGATGCCGCCTGCTCCCTGAAGAAGGTCCCGCTCCCGGGGACTCAGGTCCCCCTCGGGGCCCACCACGAGGAGGATCTCCCGGGACGCCGCGACCCCCTCCCGGGAGAGCACATCCCGGAGACCGGAGGGTGCCCCGGCGTCCGCGACCAGGAGCCTCTCCCGCTCCCCGCGGGACTCGATCAGGGTCTCCAGGGCGAGGGGGGCCTCCACCGGCGGGACCCATCCCCTCCCGCACTGCTTCACCGCTTCGGCGGCGAGACGGTCCCATCGATCCGGCCGGTGGCGCCGGTGTTCCACCCGTTCGGTAAAAAGGGGGATGAACCGGTGCAGTCCCAGGGCGGTGCCCTCGGTGAGGGCCGTCTCCATGTGCTGGGGGCGGACCATGCCCAGTGCGAGGGCCACCCGCCGGACAGGCTCCCTCCACCCCGTGACCACTTCCTCGGCACGGAGACCGGCGGCATCGCGTTCGTCGGAGATCACCACGCACCGTACCCCCCGGCCGTCTCCCACCGCGGCCCAGACCTCCTCCCCCGTCCGGACCCGGCGGACCTTCACCAGGTGCCTCGACTCCTCGGGCCCCAGTGTGGTCTCCACCCCGGCAGCGGGGGCGGCTCCCTCCCGGGGCCAGAGGGTGCAGACCACTCCGCTCACGGCCGGACCCCTCGGACCAGGGCCCACTCCTGGCGTACCCCCGTGACCTCGGCCTCCACACCCTCCCGGCTGAGGATGCGGGCCACGGGGGCGGCCTGCTCCTCCTGGAGGCCGGAGGCCAGCAGGGTCCCCCCCGGTGCCAGCAGGGAGGCGACCTCCGAACCGTGCTGCCGGAAGAAGGTGTAGTAGACGTTCGCCACGATCAGAGGGAAGGGGCCGACGGCGGGTACCTCGGGGAAGCGGGCCTGGACCAGGCACACCCGGCGGGTCATCTCGTTGAGCCGGAGGTTCTCCCTGGCCGCCTCCACCGCGTCCCGGTCGCAGTCGAAGGCGAGTGCCCGTGGGACACCCAGGCGAACGGCGGCCATGGCGAGGATCCCGGAACCGCACCCCACGTCCAGGAGCGGGCCGCTGGAGGGCAGGTCCTCGAGTTCCTCGAGAGCCTCCGCCACCATGGCGGTGGTGGGATGGTGTCCGGTACCGAACGCCATGCCCGGCTGGAGCTGGATGACCTCCCGTCCCTCCGAGTCGAGACCGGCGTCCCATGGGGGAAGGATGAGGAGCCGCTCCCCGAGGGGGAGGGGCGGGAAGTGATAGCGCCACTGGCGGGCCCAGTCGACCGGGGCCACCGGTTCGGGGGGATCGAGGTCCCAGGGGAGTGCCTCCTCCCCCAGCCGCCCCAGGAAGGTCCGGAGACGCTGTTCCATCTCACCCGCGCGGTCGGCACGGACGTAGATGTGGAGGGTCATGGCGGGACCGACCATCCCCTCCTCCCCGCCGGTGTCCACCACCTCGACCCCGGATGAGCCCCAGTCCACCGCCTCCGAACCCGCCCAGTCGGCCAGCGGCGTGGGGAGGGTGAGGCGGAGACGGGACCAGTCCGCCACTACGGGCCCCTGCGGGCCCGTCGGGCCTTCTGCAGTTCCTTCTGCACCTCCGCGTCCGGCTGGAAGCCGGCGGATCCCTTCATCTGCTCCAGCAGTTCCTTCTCCTCGCCGCTCAGCTTCCGCGGGGTCCAGACCACCACCTCCACGAGCAGGTCCCCCTCCCCGTATCCGTGGAGATGCGGGAGTCCCTTCCCCCGGAGCCGGAGGATCTTCCCCGACTGGGTACCGGCCGGGATCTTCACCCGGGCCTTCCCGTCGAGGGTGGGTATCTCCGCCGAACCGCCCAGTGCGGCGATGGCGAACGGGATCGGCTCGACCCGATAGAGGTCGTCCCCCTCCCGGTCGAACTGATCGTGGGTCTTCTCCTCGAGGAACACGATGACGTCCCCGGGGGGACCGCCTCGCATGCCCACGTTCCCCTCGCCCGAGAGGGTGAGGTAGTTCCCGCCGCTCACACCGGCGGGGACCTTCACCGACAGGGTCTTCTGGGCCTGCTGTCGACCGGCGCCGGAGCAGTTCGGGCAGGGATCCTCGATGACCGTCCCTTCCCCCTTGCAGTTGGAGCAGGTGGTGACGTTGACCATCTGTCCGAACATGGAACGTGAGACCTGCTGCACCTGACCCGCCCCCTCGCAGGTGGGGCAGGTGACCGGCTCCGAGCCCTCCCGGGCCCCGCTGCCGCCGCACACCCCGCATCGTTCCCACCGCCGGATGCGGATCTTCTTGGTGACCCCCCTGGCGATCTCCTCCAGCGTCAGGGGCAGCTTGACCTCCAGGTTCCCTCCCCGGCTGACCGTCCGGCGGCGCCTTCCCCCCTGGGTCCCCCGGCCCCCGCCGAAGATGTCCTCGAAGCCTCCGAACCCTCCACCCCCGCCGAAATCGCGCATGAAGGCCCTGAGGGCCTCGGAGAGGTCGAAGTGTTCGAAGCCGACCCCCCCGGCACCCCCGCCTCCGGCCATCGCGGGCCCCTCGTGACCGAAGCGGTCGTACTGCGCCCGCCGCTCCGAGTCGCGGAGGACCTCGTAGGCCTCGGTGGCCTCCTTGAACTTCTCCTCCGCCTCCCTGTCACCGGGGTTGCGGTCGGGATGGAATTTCAGAGCCAGCTTGCGGTAGGCCTTCTTGATCTCGTCCGGGTCGGCGTCTCTCCCCACCCCCAGGACCTCATAATAGTCGCGCTTGGCCATCCTCAATCACCGTCCCCGCCGCGTTCCTCCCGGTCGGGTGAACCGCTCGAGACCATGACCTTCGCCGGCCGTATCACCCGCTCGTTCAGGACGTATCCCGGTTCCAGCACCGCGGCGACGCGATCCTCCTCCAGTTCCTCGTGGGGCATCATCCCCATGGCCTCGTGGAGGTTCGGGTCGAAAGGCTCCCCCTCAGGAGCCATGCGCTCCACCCCGTGACGCTCCAGGACCTCCCGGAGCTGCTGGAGGATCATCTCCACGCCGTCATGGAAGGCCTGGTAGTCCCGGGTCCCCTCCGAGGCCTCCACCGCGCGCTCGAAGGAGTCCATCACGGGGAGCAGGTCGCGTACCAGGGGCTCCGCAGCGAATCGGACCCGATCCTGGTCAGTCCGTGCCCTGCGCTTCTTGTAGTTCTCGAACTCCGCCGCCGTACGGAGCAGCCGGTCCTCCAGCTCCGCGACACGCTCCCGCATGGCTGCCAGACCCTCCTCCTCCGAGCCGGCGGCGTCCCCTTCCCCCTGCTCGGGGGGCAGCTCCCGTTCCTGCTCGCTCATGATACCTTCTCTTCCCTCTCACCTGGTTGCTCTTCTCCCCCGGTGCCGGAGCGGTCTTCCTCCTCCCCCAGCACCTCGCTGACGATCCGCGCCGCGTAATCCACGACGCTCACCAGCCTGGAGTACTCCATGCGCGTAGGACCCACCACCGCCACCGACCCGGAGACCTCGCCGACCCGGTAGGGGGAGGTCACGATGCTGCAGAACCGGACCTCTCCCTCCAGGTTCTCCTCACCGATGGTGATGGTGAGCCCCTCGTCCCCGACGTGCTGGCCCAGGATGCGGACGAAGATGTCCTTCTCCTCCAGTGCCTCCATGAGGGAGAGCATCCGTTCCCTGTCGGCGAACTCGGGGAGGCTCAGGATGTTGGGCGTTCCCCAGTAGTGGATGCCCTCGTCCGAGACACGCGGCGCGAAGATCTCGTCCGAGTTGTTCAGGATCAGCTTGAGGATCCTGGGGTCGCCGGCGTCGGCGTCCCGTACCCGCTCCTGTGCCGAGTCGCGGATGGCCTGCATGGGGAGACCGGAGAGCCGCTCGTTCAGCAGGCGTCCCGTGGCTTCCAGGGACTCCCGGTCCACTGCGGCATCCAGTTCCAGGACCACCGTCCGCAGGAACCCCCGGGAGATGGTGAGTACCGCCAGGACCTTCCGGTCTCCCAGCCGGACCAGCTCGATCTTCTCGAAAGTGCCCTCCTGAAGCTTCGGCTCCATACTCACAGCCAGCAGGTGCGTCAGGTCCCCCATGACCCGAACCGTCTGGTCCAGGATGGCCGCAGCGTCCTTCCCGCTGCCCGCCTCGGGCGTCAGCGCCTCGCGGAGCGCCGCCCGTTCCGCCCTGCTCAGTTCGACAGGACGCATGATCTCGTCCACGTAGACCCGGTAGCCGATGTCGGTAGGGACCCGTCCGGCACTGGTGTGGGGCTGTTCCAGCATCCCCTTGGCCTCCAGGTCGTTCATCACGTTCCGGACGGTGGCGGGAGAGAGGTCGAGGGCGAAACGCCTGACCAGGGTGCGGGAGCCCACCGGGGCGGCGTCCTCGATGTACGCCTGCACGGTGAGGGCGAGGATCCTGCATTCTCGATCTGTGAGCTCTCGTCTCGTCATGTTCCGGTATCGGTCGGGTGTCGGGTTAGCACTCCCAGGCCGAGAGTGCTAATGGCCCAAGATAGGCGGGCCAGTGCCCCCGGTCAAGCAGCGGAGCGGACCTCACGGGCCTTCATCGTCCTCTCCGCCCTCCGACCGGGCGGCCTTGACGAGCAGGGCCAGGAACCCCCCCCACACCCCGCCGAGGATCAGCACCATCGCCACCACGCTGCCAATGCTCATGCCGCACCTCCTTCCCGATCGGGGCCGCTGCCGAGGACCCCCCGTGTCATGCGCCGGTTGAGGAGGGTCAGGACGAGGACGGCAAGGCCCCACTGGAAGAGACAGGTCCCAAGGGAGAAGGTGCCGAAGGGATCCCACCACCGTTCGGCGAACCCGAAGGACTGGAAGACCCACCAGCCCAGCAGCACCGCGAACTGCAGGGGCAGCAGCACCCCCAGGACGGTGTTGAACCAGCGTCCCAGGTTCACCTCGTTCCCCGGCAGGTTCACCCATTCGGTCCGGACCCTCTCGATGCCGTGGCGGATGGCTGCGAAGGCGAAGAACCCGCCGCTCACGATGAGTCCCAGCCCCCAGACCCAGTCCTGGTTGGCGAAGAACGAGAGGCTCACCGCGCTGGGGATCCCGCCCAGGAACGCGATCCCCGCCACCAGCAGGATGGCCTGCCTCCGCCTGAGGCCGAAGTCGATACCGATGCGGGTGGCCAGCTCGATCATGGCGATGAGGCTGGAGAGGGCCGCCGCGGTGAGCGCCAGGAAGAAGACCGAGGTGAAGACCGCTCCCCCGGGAAGCTGCCCGAAGAGGATGGGTATCCAGACGAAGGTGAGGCCGGTGGAGGCGGGGCCGCTGTAGGTGGCCACGTCGAAGGCCTGCTGGAAGGTGGGGAAGGAGGCGAAGACGGTGGGGATGATGGCCATGGCGGCCAGCAGGCTCACACTGTTGTTCCCCAGCCCGATGAGGGTGCAGTTGAAGACCGTGTCCTCCTGCTGCCGCGCGTAGACCGCGTAGGTCAGCAGCAGACCCCACCCCGCGCCCGTGCTCCAGGCCGACTGGGTGAGGGCTTCCAGCCAGATCCGGCTGTTCCCCAGATCCGCCCACTCGATACCGAACATGAACTCGAGCCCGCGTTCTGCGCCGGGCAGGGTGAGGGCCCGGATCGCGGCGATGATGAGGAGGAGGAAGAGGGATGGGATCAGCACCCGGTTGACCCGCTCGATCCCGCCCACCACCCCGCGCCAGATGACCCATCCGCCGAAGAGGATGGCGGTGAGATGGAAGAGGATCGCCACGCCCGAGTCGGCGAAGATCTCGAAGGCGGCCTGGGCGGCCGCGGGGTGGGTGATGCTGGTGAGCTGTCCGCTGACCGCCATCAGGAAGTAGCGGATGCACCACCCGGCCACCACGCTGTAGTAGAACATGATGGCGGTGGTCACCAGTCCCACGAAGGCCCCCATCCAGGAATACTTCCGGCCCACCAGCTTCCCGAACGCCCCAATCAGACCGAAGCGGGCCTTCTTCCCCATGCCCAGTTCGATGATCAGCAGCGGGATCGACCAGGTGAAGAGGAAGATGAGCCAGGGGATGAGGAAGGTGCCCCCCTCGTTGGTGGCCAGGATCCGAGGGAAGCGCCAGACGTTCCCGGTCCCGACCGCCATGCCGAGGGCCGCGATGATGAGTCCCCAGCGTGAGCTGAACTCCTCGCGTCGTTCCTGCATCTGCCTCCTCTTCCCCGTGTGTGCCTAGACCAGGAGCAGTCCTGCCACGCCCAGCGCCCAGCAGTACCAGGCGAAGGGTACGAGCCCCCTGCGACGGAGCACCTCCAGAAGACCCGCGATGGCCGCGTATCCCGCGGCGAAGGCGGCTGCGAAGCCCACCGCCAGGGGGGGCAGCATCCCGGCAGCGCCGGGGACCCCCCCGCCGAGCAGGTCGGCGCCCTGCAGGAGCGCGGCCCCGCCGATGGCCGGCAGGCTGAGCAGGAAACTGAACTCCGCGGCTTCCGATTTCTCCACGCCACTCCACATGCCCGCCGCGATGGTGGATCCGGAGCGGGAGATCCCGGGCAGGATGGCCAGGGCCTGGGCGGCCCCCATGATGAGCGCGGCGGGACCGGCCGGGTCGGTCCTCCGCGAGACGGACCAGCGGGTGCTCAGGAGGATGGCCCCGGTGGCGAGCAGACCGAGGAGCGCGGAGCGGGGGGAGCGGAAGGCCATCTCGATGGGGCTGCGGAAAGCGATCCCCACCGCCGCCGCGGGGAGGGTGCCGACCAGGAGCCAGAGGATCCAGGCGCGGGCCCTCCGTCCCACCTCGTCCCGGCGGGATGCGCCCGCCGCCATCCAGGCGATCCTCCCGCGGAAGTAGACCACTACGGCGAGGAAGGTGGCCGTGTGGAGGGTGATCTCCACCAGCAGCCCCCCCTCCTCCACTCCCAGCAGGGCCCCGGTGAGGACCAGGTGGCCGCTGGAGGAGATGGGGAGGAACTCCGTGGCCCCCTGGACGATCCCCAGGATCAGGGCTTCAAACGTTCCCACCGGGCCCCGCTTTCAGGATGAAGGCTGTGTTCCGTCCCGGCCCGCCGGCCGAAGCGCGGTGACTGTGGAATTCCACGCCCTCCGGGGCACCGGTACCGCATGCGGTGCAGGCGGACGCGTGGGTCTGGATGTTCTCCGATCCCACCCCGGCTGCCTCCAGGGCGTCCCGGACCGCGGCGGGCAGGTCGAAGAGGAGCCCCCCCTCCACCCGCCGCAGGTAGCGCGCGTCGGAATATCCCTCGAACTCCTCCCCCACCTCGTAGCAGCAGCCCCCCAGGGCGGGCCCGATGGAGGCGAGGAGCTCGCCGGGTGCACAGCCGGAGACCTCCGCCACCGAACCCACCCCTGCGGGGACCACACCCTCCTTCAGACCCCGCCAGCCGGCGTGGACCATCCCGACCGCTGAACCATCGGGGGCGGCGAGGGCCACCGGGGCACAGTCTGCGATGCGGACGCTCAATGCCAGCCCCGTCTCCCCGGTCACCAGGGCGTCCCCCTCCACCGGCCGGGGGAATCCCTCCCACGGCACCGTCACCACCCGGCTGCCGTGGACCTGTTCCAGCAGGGCGACGCGGCGGGGGGGGACCCCTGCGGCACGGGACACCCACCGGAGCCCCGCCACACGGTCGGCGGCGTCCACCGGCCGGCGGCTCACCCCCGAGCGCACGCCGTCGATCCCGACCAGCAGGGGGAGGAGGGTGTCGATGGGGGGATGGGATGCCGACCGGGGGGGCCCGGGAGTGTGCCTTCCGGGAGCACCCATCAGAGATCGGGGGTCCCGCTCAGGCGCTCCACCCGCTCCACACCCTTCACCTTCCGGATGCGTTTCAGGATCTTCTGGAGGTGCTGCAGGTTGCGGACCTCCAAAATGAAGCGGCCGTGGGCGTCCTCGGTCTCGGTACTCATGCTCACGCTCCTGATGTTGGTCCCATGGCTCGAGATGGCCCTGCTGATGTCTCCCAGCAGGTTCACCCGGTCCCTGGCGGTGACGCTCACGCCCACCATGAAAGCCTGGTCCTTCTGGGAATCCCAGGAGACCTCCACCAGGCGCTCGGGGTCGTTGAGCATCTGGACCATGTTCAGGCAGTCCTTCCGGTGGATGCTCACCCCCCTGCCCCGGGTGATATACCCGATGATCTCGTCTCCGGGGATCGGCTGGCAGCACTGGGCGAAGTGGATCATCATGTTCCCCTCGCCCTGCACGCTCACTCCCTGGACGGTGCTCCTTGCCCGGTCCACGAGGCGCTGGAGGAACCCCTCGTCCTCCTTCTTCTTCTCCTCCTCCTCCTCCTCCTGATCCTCTTCCGGCACCAGCTTCTCGATGATCTGGGCGCTGCTTCGGGTCCCGCGACCCAGCGCCTCGAGGAGACCTTCGGCGTCCTCGTATCCGAAGGACTGGGCCAGGTTGGTGAGCTCCTCGCCGGAGGGCATCTTCCGGCGGACCTTCCTGAGGTCCCGTTCCAGGAGTTCCTTCCCCAGCTTGACCGACTGCTCCGCCTGCTGCTCCCGGAGATAGCGCTTGATCGCGCTCCGGGCCTTGCTCGTCTTCACCATCCGCAGCCACCCCTGGCTGGGATGCTGGTGGGGAGCGGTCAGGATCTCCACCGTGTTCCCGCTCTTCAGCTTCGTGTCGAGGGACACGATGCGCCCGTCCACCTTCGCGCCCTGACAATGGAGCCCCACGTCCGTGTGCACCGCGAAGGCGAAGTCGAGGGCCGTGGCTTCGCCGGGGAGGCGGATCACATCCCCCTGGGGGGTGAACACATACACCTCCGACTCGAAGAGCTCCAGGCGGAGGTGCTCCATGAACTCCTCGGCGTCTGGGGCCTCGGTCTGACGTTCGATGACGTCCCGCACCCACTGCATGTGGTGGTCCCACTCGTCCGGCTTCACATCGCTCCTGCCCTCCTTGTACTTCCAATGGGCCGCGATCCCCTCTTCGGCGATGCGGTGCATCTCCCGGGTCCGGATCTGGATCTCCACCGGTTCCCCCGCGGGCCCCACTACCGTGGTATGGATCGACTGGTAGCCGTTGGACTTCGGGTTGGCGATGAAGTCCTTGAACCGGTGGGAGATGGGCACGTAGAGGCTGTGCACCACCCCCAGGGCGTGATAGCACGCCCTGCGGTCGGACGCGATGATGCGCAGGGCCATGATGTCGTAGATGCCGCTCACGTCCACGCCCTGCTTCTGCATCTTGTTCCAGATGCTGTAGTACGACTTCAGCCGATGGGTGATCTCCGCCTGGATCCCCGCCTTCTTAAGCTCGGCACGGACCGGGCGGCGCACCTCGTTCATCGCCTTGATCCGCAGGCGCTTGTCCGCCTCCAGCTCGGCCGCCAGCGACTCGTATTCCTCGGGGTGGAGTATGGAGAGCGCCAGGTCTTCCAGCTCGGTCTTGATACGGTAGATCCCGAATCGGTGCGCCAGGGGCGCGTAGATCCCCAGCGTCTCGTTGGCGATCCGGTCCGCCTTCTTCTTATCCAGGTGCTCCAGGGTCTGCATGTTGTGGAGCCGGTCGGCCAGCTTGATGAGGATGACCCTCAGGTCCTGGGCCATCGAGAGGAGCATCTTGCGGAAGTTCTCCGCCTGGGCCTCCTCCTTGGAGCGGAACTCCAGGCCGGAGATCTTCGTGACCCCCTCGACCAGGAAGGCCACGTCGGGGCCGAACTCCTCGGTGAGCTGCTGCTTGGTGAGCTGGGTGTCCTCGAGCACGTCGTGGAGGAGCCCGGCGGCCACGGTCGAGGTGTCCAGGTGGAGGCGGGCCAGTTCGAGGGCCACCGCCATGGGATGGGTGAGGTAGACCTCGCCCGACTTGCGCTGCTGTTCCCGATGGGCCTGTTCGCTGAAGCGGTAAGCGTGAGAGAGGTAGTCCACGTCCACGCGGCGGTTGACCCCCTCCACGTCCTTCAGCCACTTCTTCAGGACCGGCGATTCCGCCGCCTGGACCATGTCCATCGACCCTCCTGCCCTCGCTCGTGCCGCCTCAGGCCTGCGGGGACTTCGAGGCGTACCATTCCCTGATGTAGGAGACGATCTCCCCGGTGTTGGTCCCGGGACCGAAGAGCCTTCCCACCCCCATGGCGGAGAGGGCCTCCATGTCCTCCTTCGGGATGATGCCGCCCCCGGTGAGGAGTGTGTCCTCCTCCATGCCCCGCTCCTTCAGGAGCTCCATGACCTTGGGGAAATGGGTCATGTGGGCCCCGGATAGGATACTCAGGGCGATGACGTCGGCATCCTCCTGGAGGGCGGCCTCGACCACCATCTCCGGGGTCTGTCTCAGTCCGGTATAGATGACTTCCATGCCGGCATCCCGCAGCGCCGCGGCCACGACCTTCGCTCCCCGATCGTGCCCGTCGAGTCCCGGCTTGGCCACGAGTACCCGGATCTTCTCGCCTGACATCCTGCTGCTCCCTGGCTGCGTCGCAGCCCTCTCGTGTTCAGAACGTCGCGGGCTCCCGGTAGGTTCCGAAGACGTCCCGCATGACGTCGGTCAACTCGCCCAGCGTGCAGTACGCCTTGACGGCCTCGATGAGGGGGGGCATGACGTTCTCACCCTCCTCACACGCCCGACGCACCGCCTCCAGGCATTCCTTCACGGCGCCGCCGTCCCGGCGTGCCTTCACATCCCCCAGACGCCGGGTCTGGCGCTGGTACATCTCGTCAGTGATCTCCAGAAGGGGGATCTCGATCTTCTCGTCCCGGTCCACGTAGCCGTTCATCCCCACGATGATGCGCTCACCCCGGTCGATCTCCTCCTGATAGGTCCACGCGGCCCGGGCGATCTCCTGCTGGAACCACCCCTTCTCGATGGCCGGCACCACCCCGCCCAGCTGGTCGATCTTCTCGAAGACCGCTTCGGCATCCCTCTCCATCCTGTCGGTGAGGGACTCCATGAACCAGCTGCCGCCCATGGGATCGATGGTGTTGGTGACCCCCGATTCGTGGGCGATGACCTGCTGGGTCCGCAGGGCGATCTTGGCCGCCTTGTCACTGGGCAGGGCCAGCGTCTCGTCCATGCTGTTGGTGTGCAGGCTCTGGGTACCCCCCAGCACCCCGGCCAGGGCCTGGATGGCGACGCGTACGATGTTGTTCTCCGGCTGCTGGGCGGTGAGGGTGCAGCCGGCGGTCTGGGTGTGGAAGCGCATGAGGAGACTGCGCTCCTTCTTCGCCCCGTATCGTTCCTTCATCCGGCGGGCGTAGATCCTCCGGGCCGCCCGGTACTTGGCGATCTCCTCGAAGAAGTCGTTGTGGGCGTTGAAGAAGAAGGACAGCCGGGGCGCAAAGTCGTCCACCTGCAGGCCCCGATCGAGGGCCGCCTCCACGTAGGCGAAGCCGTCGGCCAGGGTGAAGGCCAGCTCCTGGGCCGCCGTACTCCCCGCTTCACGGATGTGATATCCGCTTATGCTGATAGGATGCCACCGGGGCATATCCCGGGAGCAGAACTCCACCGAGTCCGTGATGAGGCGCATGCTGGGTCCGGGGGGGAAGATGTATTCCTTCTGGGCGATGTATTCCTTGAGGATGTCGTTCTGCGTGGTACCGGAGAGCTGTTCCCTGGGCACCCCCTGCTTGTCCGCCACCGCGATATAACAGGCCAGGATGACCGCCGCGGGACTGTTGATGGTCATGCTGGTGGAGACCCGCCCCAGGTCGATGCCGTCGAAGAGGATCTCCATGTCCTCCAGACTGTCGACGGCCACCCCGCAGCGGCCCACCTCCCCTTCGGCGAAGGGGTGGTCGGAGTCGTAGCCGTAGAGGGTGGGGAGGTCGAATGCGGTGGAGAGACCGGTCTGGCCGTGGGAGAGGAGGTATTTGAACCTCTCGTTGGTGTCCTCGGCGGTCCCGAACCCGGCGAACATCCGCATGGTCCAGAGCCGTCCCCGGTACATGTTGGAGTACACACCCCGGGTGTAAGGGGGTTCCCCGGGCATCCCCAGGTCACGGAGATAGTCCAGGTCGCGGGTGTCCAGCGGTGTGTAGAGCGGCTCGACCTCCTCGCTGGAAGCGGTGACGAAGTCATCCTTCCTCTCCGGGGTCTCCGAGGCCTTCGCGGCCCAGCCGGAGAGGGCCCGACGGATCTCCTCCATCTCGTCCCTTCCCGCCTCCACTCCCGTCTCCTCGCGCTCAGGTGCGTCCCTCATGCTCACTCCCCCTCTATGGCGGCCAGCATGCCGCTGGCCGACAGGATCTCTTCGGCGACGGCGAAGGGGTCGGCCTGCCCCGCCAGGATATCCGCCGTCCGCCGGTCCAGCTGTTCCCGGCAGGTCTCCATCTCCCACAGGCGGCGGGAAAGGGTCTCCTGCACGATCTCCTTCACGTACGAGACGGTACGCCGTTGCCTGCGCGCCCGGCCCTCGCCGCTCTCGGTCAGCCACGCGCGGTGCGAGGCGATGGCCTCGATCACCTCGGCCGTACCCTCGCCGGTACTCGCTATCGTCTTCAGCACCGGATGGGACCAGCCCTCACCCGGGCGCATGTGGAGGACCTGCTCCACCTCCACCCGGAGACCTTCGGCCCCTTCCCGATCCGCCTTGTTGATGACGAAGACATCGCCGATCTCCATGAGACCGGCCTTCATGGCCTGGATGCCGTCTCCCGATTCCGGTACCAGGACCACCACGGTGGTGTCCGCGGCCTCCGCCACGTCCAGTTCCACCTGGCCGACCCCCACCGTCTCCATCAGGACCCGGTCCGATCCTGCGGCCCCCATGAGGACCGCCACCTCCCGGGCGGCCCTCGCCAGCCCTCCCCGGCTCCCTCGCGTGGCCATAGAACGTATGAAGGCCCTGGGATGCACGGCCAGCCCCGGCATCCGGATCCGGTCACCCAGCAGGGCGCCCCCGGTGAAAGGCGAAGTGGGGTCCACCGCGACCACCCCCACCCGCGTCTCCGGGTGCTCCTCCAGCTCGGTGTGGGCCAGTCGTTCCACCAGGGTGCTCTTCCCCGCCCCCGGGGGGCCTGTGATACCGCAGATGGAGGCCCTGTGCCCCGGAGGATACAGTTCCTTGAGCAGGCGGGCCCGCAGGGCCCCCTGGCCCTCCACGATGCTGATGGCCCGGGCCAGGGCCCGCCGGTCCCCGTCCAGGACCCCCTGGATGAGGTCCTCAGGCGCGGATGTGCGTGCGTTCGTCATGGACGCCCCGGTTGAGTTCCCACAGTTTCGCATACTTCACAAAGACGTACGTGGCCGACAGCCAGGCCAGGATGAAGCCGGGCAGCCCGTCCACGAAGCCCCCCTTCAGTACATACATGCGAAGGAAGGTGGCCGGCGGGCGGAAGATCACGTCGCTGACCCTGCTGGGCCGCCCCGTACGATGGAGTTCACCCGCCGCCAGCGTGGTATACCTGTTGAACTTGCCCAGGTAGTGGGCCAGGGTCGGATCGGTGTAGTGGAGGAGCTCCCCCTCCAGGCGGCCCACCGCCCCGGCCACCTTCACCCCTTCGTGCACCGGACGCTCCTCCACCTCGTAGACGTCACGCCGGAAGAGCCTCAGGACCCAGTCCCGCCCCCACCCCCCCCCCTTCATCCACCGTCCCAGGAAATTGGCACGGCGCCGCACCTCGTATCCCGAGAGGGCCTCGCTCTCTCCTTCGATCACCCGTGCGACGGCGTTCCAGAGCTCCGGGGTCACCCGCTCGTCGGCGTCGAGCCAGAGGATCCAATCCCTCCGGGCCAGGGCGAAGGCTGCGGCCCGGGTCTTGCCGAAGCCCTGCCACTGCAGGCGCTCCACACGGGCCCCCTGCCGCTCGGCGATCTCCGCGGTGGCGTCGGTCGATCCGGTATCCGCGACCAGCACCTCCCCGGCCCCCTGGACGCTGGCCAGACAGGGACCGATCTCCTCGGCCGCGTCCCGGACCATGATGACCACACTGAGGCGATTATGTCGGTTCGACATGCGGCTCCTTCCCGGGTTCCACCCTCCCGGCGGGGAGATGCCGGCGGGCGCCCCCGGAGGCAGCGGACGGGGACGCGGCTAAGATAGGACCGAGCGGGGAGTGCATCAATCGGGACCGGGGTCAGCGGCGGACCCCTGCCCCCTCCTCCACGACCCCTTCAAGCGTCTCCTCGAAGCGGATGACCGCCTCCTGGGGGTCGAAGACCTCCAGCAGTCGTTCCCTGGCCCCCCGGGCCAGACGCCGCCTCAGTTCCCCGCTCCGGGCCAGCCGCACCAGGGCACCGGCCAGGGTCTCCGGTTCCCCGGGGGGTACCAGCAGTCCGCTCGTCCAGTCATGTATCACTTCAGGGAGTGACCCTACCGTGGTGGCGGCCAGGGGGATACCCTCGTCCATGAATTCCATCGCGGCACGGCTGATGGCCTCGCTCCCCGAGGAGTGGATCACCCCGATGTCCGCGGCCCTCACCAGGGGACGGCCGTCCTCCAGACGCTCCGACCAGAGGGTCCATCGATCCTCCGGCAGGGCGTACCGGGCTGCCAGGCGTCGGATCCTCTCCTCGCCGTGCTCGGCGGGATAGCCGGCGGCCAGGAACTTGAGACCCGGGACCGCGGCGGCGGCCAGGGCGGCGGCCCGGAAGAAGGTGGCATGGTCCTTCTGCGGCGCGAAACGCGCCAGGCTCACCACCAGCTGCTCCCCCTCTCCCACACCGCACCGGGCCCGCACCTGCTGCGGTGAGGGACCCCCCGGGGCCTCCCCTGCGGGCTGATAGCCCGGAGGGATCCGGTGGACCCTGTGGGGGGGGATGCGCAGGTCTTCGGTGTAGGCCCTCCGCTGGGGCTCGTTGGCCACGATGAACGCCTCGGTCCGCCAGCTGTGGAGCCAGCGGGAGAGGGGGTGTCGGGCCGGGGGGCGCGGGTCGTGGGCCCGGAGGCGCACCAGGGGCGTGCGCGTCGCGGGGTGGCCGGCGGCCAGCCCCCACCATGTGTGATCGGGACCCCAATGGGCCACGATAACGTCAGGGCGCAGGCGCTGTCTCATCTCTTCCAGCCGGGCCCGTGTCCTCCTCGCACCCCACAGTCCCGCTTCCAGCAGGTCGGGCTCGTGCAGCACCTCCATGCCCGCCTCCCGGCACGCCTGAGCCGTGGGACCCTCCCGTACCAGCACGTGCACATCGTGCCCCCGCCCGACCAGTCCTCCGAGCATGTTCACGGCATACCACGATCCCGCGCTCCAGCCGTGGAGGGTGGTGCTGTTCAGTATCCTCAAGCTGCTCCTCCGAAGCGCTGCCTGAACACCTCCGTCAGGGCGGACACCACCTCGTCCTCCCCGCCCCCCGGGTCCGCCCGGACGATGCGGTGTTCCGAACCGCGCGGTCCGTACCGCTTCCAGGTGTCCTCCAGGAAGACCGCTACCGTGGGCACTTCCAGCGCCACCGCCATGTGCATGGGCCCCGTGTCGGGTGCGAGGAAGACGTGACAGCGCTCCACCGCGGCGGCCAGTGTCTCCAGTCCCAGGGCCTCGAAGACCGTCACCTCCCTGCCCGTCTCCCCTGCCAGCGTGCCGGCCATCTCCGCCTCCTCCGGACCGCAGAAGACGGCCACGCGCACATCCAGGAGGTCGGTGACCCTTCGGAGGACCTCCAGCCACCGTTCCACGGGCCAGCGCTTGGCCCCCCGGCCCCCGACGTGCACCCCCAGCACCACCGCGTCCTCCGGGATGTCCCGGGCGGCGAAGAGCATCTCCGCGTTCCACCGGGCCTCCTTGGTGGTGTGGAGCCGCATGGGCGGTGAAGGGAGCCGGTCGGCGAAGGGACGGAGCAGGTTCAGGAGGATGTCCGACTCGTGGTGCTCCGCGTGGAGGGGCTCTACGAGGAGGTTGGCGAAATCGCCGGCGGCCCCCCGCTCGTAGGCCACCCGGAGGGGGGCGGCACTGAAGTAGGTCAGGGCCGCACCGGTCAGGCTGAAGGAGTGCATGTGACTGCAGTCGAAGGCCATGTCGTAGTCGTGGGCCCTCAGCCGTTTGAGCAATCGGAAGAACCGGGCGGGGTTCCTCAGGATGCGGCGTTTCTCCAGCACCCAGATGGCGTCCACGAAGACCTGATCCCGGTAGAGGTCCGCATAGCGCGGACCCACCAGGACCCCGATCTCCGCCCCGGGCCAGAGCTGGCGGGCCCCCTGCAGGAGGGGGGTCAGGAGCACCAGGTTGCCGATCCGGTCGTCGTGACGGACGAAGAGGACCCGCTGCGGGGGGGAGAGGGTCCACTCGAAGTCGACCTCGTCCCGGGCCGGCAGGAGCCGTGCCGTGACCTGCGTCAGGAGCCTTCGACCCGCCTGCTCCAGGAATCCGGCCATCAGAGGTCGAACTGGAGGGTGTGGAGACGGTGGTAGAGCCCCTCCTCCTCTTCCATGAGTTCCCTGTGGCTCCCCTCCTGGACGATCCGTCCCTCATCCAGCACCACGATGCGGCTGGCCCCCTGTACCGTGGAGAGGCGGTGGGCGATGACCAGGGTGGTCCTCTCCCGCATGAGGGTCTCCATGGCCTCCTGGACCAGCATCTCGCTCTCGGTGTCCAGGTTGGAGGTCGCCTCGTCCAGGACCAGGATCGGCGGGTTCTTCAGGATGGCCCGGGCGATGGCCAGACGCTGCCGCTGGCCGCCGGACATACGCACCCCGCGGTCGCCGGCCATCGTCTCGTACCCCTCCGGCATGGCGGCGATGAACTCGTGGGCGTTGGCGGCGCGTGCGGCCTCCTCCACCTCCGCCATGTCATAATCATCCTGACCGTAGGCGATGTTCCGGGCGATCGTGTCGTTGAAGAGCACGGTCTCCTGGGTCACCACACCGATGAGGCGGCGCAGGCTGCTCACCGTGATCCTTCGCAGATCGGTACCGTCCAGCAGCACCGCCCCGGCGGTGGGGTCGTAGAACCGGGAGAGCAGGTCGGCGAGTGTGCTCTTCCCCGCCCCGCTGGGACCCACCAGCGCCACCACCTCCCCCCGATGGATGGTGAGATCGATCCCCCGGAGTACGGGCTGCCCCTCCTTGTAGAAGAACCGCACACCCTCGTATCGGACCTCCTCCCGGAAGTCCTCCACGTCCTCCGCGTCCGGGGCCTCGATGACCTTCGGGGGATGGTCGATGATGGAGAAGACCCGTTCCGCGGCGGCGAGGCCGCTCTGGAGACGACCGTATGCCTTGGTGGTCTCCCGGAGGGGGCTGAACATGGAGAAGAGGACCAGCAGGAAGGTGAGGAACTCGTCGGGGGTCAAGGTCTCCGCACCCCCCAGGACCTGCATACCGCCCACATAGAGGATGCCCACCCCCACCACCGCGGCCAGCATCTCGTTCAGGGGACTGTTCAGCTTGCTCACCCGCGCCAGGCGGAGGGCCTTCCTGAAATAGTCGGCGGCGGCTGAGCGGAACTTGCCCACCTCGAAGCTCTCCATGTCGAAGGCCTTCACCACCCGGATCCCCCCCAGCGTCTCACTCAGGATGCTGGTAAGGTTGGCCATCTCGCTCTGCAGTCTCCCCGTGCGGCGGAAGAGGCTCCGCCCAAGGCGGGTTATCACGTAGCCGGTGATGGGGAGCACCAGCAGCGAACCCAGGGTAAGCCAGGGGCTGATGATGACCGCCATGACGAGGAAGACCGCCACCGAGACCGGGTGCTTGATGAGGTCCACCAGTACCGCGGCGGCGGACTGGTTCACCAGTTCCACGTCGCTGGTCACCCGGGCGATGAGCACTCCGGTCCGGTTCTCATGGAAGAAGCCCAGGTTCAGCCGGGTCAGCCGGTCGAAGAGGTCCACCCGCAGGTCCTGTATGAGGCCGTGTTCCGCGACGGCCATGAGGTAGCCCTGCAGGTAGCCGAACATGTTCTTGAAGAACACCACCAGGAGGTAGACCACACAGAGTCTGATCAGGGTGTCCCGGGGAGTGGGGGCCTTGATGAGCCCCCGGGTGGCGTCCTTCAGGGTGTCCTTCAGCGACTGCAGGCGTGAGGCGCCGGGGAGGATCTCGGCGCCGGGACTGGCTGCCGGCTCCGGCACCCCCTCCTCAAGGGAGGGAAGACCCTCGACCCGCTCTTCCACCACCTCCGCGGTGTTGAAGAGGGTCTCCAGGGTCGGCATGAGCATCCACACCATGAGCCCGGAGAAGAAGGTGAAGAGGAGGGTGCAGACCACCGAACCCACCAGATAACCCCAGTAGGGACGCAGGTAACTGAGGACCCGACGGAAGATACCCACGTCGGCCATCCTTTCCGCGCTGGGTGGTCGGAGTCAGCTGACCCGGGCCGGGGGACTCAGTGTTCGCGGTCCAGGATGAATCCCAGGAGCTGTTCGACGGCGTCCCTGGCCCCCGAGTCGGGGAGCAGGTCGAGCCCGTCCCTGGCCTGCTCCACGTGCCGGCGGGCCTCCTGCTGAGCATACTCCAGGCCCCCGGAACGCTGGACGAAGTCGAGGATCTCCGGCCAGTTGCGGTCCACGTCGCCGTCACTCAGGAGCATGCTGAACCGCTCCCGGTCGTCCCCCTCCATGACCCGCTGGGTGTAGATGATGGGCAGGGTGAGCTTGCCCTCCCGCAGGTCTTCGCCCCCGGTGGGCTTGCCGGTGATGTCCTCCACCCCCTGGTAGTCCAGGAGGTCGTCGGTGATCTGGAAGGCGTTCCCGATGGCCTCACCCAGCTTCCGATAGCGCTCGGCCGTGGTATCGTCCGCCCCGCAGAGCACACCTCCCATCTCGGTAGCCGCGCCGAAGAGGCTGCTGGTCTTCTCCCGGATCACACCGAAATACTGCTCCTCGGTGACCCCCAGCTGGTGCCTCCGGTCCACCTGGAGAAGCTCTCCCTGACTCATCCGGTCGATGGCCAGGGCGAAGATGGGGGTCAGACGGGGATGACCCGCCTCCAGGAGTGTGGTGAAGGCCCGGGCGAAGATGAAGTCGCCCATGAGGACCGAACTGTTGTCCCCCCAGACGGCGTTCAGGGTCTCCAGACCCCGCCGCAGGTCGGAGTCGTCGATGACGTCGTCGTGGACGAGGGTGGCGGTGTGAAGGAGTTCCACGGAGACGGCCGCCTTCACGGCGGCCTGGGACATGGCATCGTGTGCCCGGCAGATCAGCAGGAGCAGGCTGGGCCGTATCCGCTTGCCCTTCATCAGGTTGAGGTGGGCCGCCATCATCTTGATGATGGGCACCTCGCTGACCAGGGAGCGTTCCAGCTGACGGTCGAGCGCCTGCAGGTCGTCCTTGATCATCTCGAGGACCTGGCTCACGTCTTTCTGTACGGGCATGACCCCTCGCACCTCTCGTGGACAAGTTGGCCGGAATCTACCCGCCCCCGCAGGAGGTGTCAACCGCAAGCACCCCCCGCTCATCGGGGCCTCCGCGGACCCCTCAGGGCAGCTCCTCCCTGCGCCTCCTGGCCGCGGCCGCGGCCACCCAGATACTCACCTCGTAGAGGAGTACCAGGGGCCCCATGAGGATGACCATCGTCATGGGGTCGGGCGGGGTGATGAAGGCGGAGAGCAGGGCGATGATGAAATACCCGTAGGCGCGGCCCTTCCGCATGATGTCGGGTGTGAGCACACCGATCCGGGTGAGGAAGAAGGAGAGGATCGGCAGTTCGAAGATCAGGCCGAAGGAGAGGACGAGCCGCATGCTGAAGGAGAGGTACTCCCGGATCTCCAGGGGGAACTCCGCGAGGTCGGGCCACGTGGTGAGGAAGAACCGCAGGGCGTAGGGGAGGACCACGAAGTAGGCCAGGGCGGCGCCTGCAAGGAAGCAGACGGCCGTGACCAGTACGGTGATGGGGACCAGGCGGCGCTCGTGCTTGAAGAGTCCGGGGGCCACGAAACGCCAGAGTTCCCAGGCGAGGTAGGGTACCGTGATGAGCACCGCGGCCCAGAGGCTGATGTTCAGCAGGGCCAGGAAGAGACCCGCGGGCCGCAGGGTGACGATCCGGAGACTGGGCAGTTCCTCCATGATGGGCTGGAGGGGCCTGAGGAGCACCTGCTGGTAGATCCAGTCCGAGAGGAGCCACATGGCCACTGCGGCCAGGAGCACCACGATCCCGCTCCGGATCAGCACCCACCGGAGCTCCTCCAGGTGCTCGAGGAAGGTCATCTCCCGGGGGTCCTCGTCAGCGGCGGGGAGCCGCAGCCACTTCGGCGCCCTCATCGTGCCCCGCCGGAACCGGTGCGCCAGCGACCCACCTGGTCCGCCAGCCGGCCCACCACCTGCTGGAAGAGGGACTCCGCCTGGCCCGTCTTGCTCTTCAGCCCCAGGTCACACGATTTCAGTGATTCCAGCATCGGTCCGAAGGCAGCGGCGGGCAGCCCCCGGGCGGTGCTGATGGCGCCGTCCGCCGCGAAGGGCTTGATCCCGACCTCCTGGATGACCCGGTTCTTCCGGGCCCCCTGGTCCAGGAGCAGGCGTACCTGATAGGTCTCCAGCACCTGGCGGGTGAGGACCTGGAGCAGGAAGTGGGGGCTCTCCCCCGCGCCGAGGAGGCGTCCTGTGATGCGCTGCGCCTCCTCCCCCTCGCCCGCCAGGAGCTTCCGGGGGAGGTCCCAGGGGGTCTCCCCTCTCCGGCGCCCCACCACGGTCTCCACGTCCTCGGCCGTGACGGTCTCTCCCTCCCCGGCATAGAGCCCCAGCTTCGTGAGTTCACCGTCCAGCACCAGCAGTCCCTCCCCCGCGAGGTCCACCAGCGCCGCGGCCGCTCCCCTGCCGAGAGGTATCCCCCGCTCGGAGGCCCGAGCCCGGACCCACTTCTCCGTCTCCCACGGCTTCGGTGCCTCGAACTCGAGGATCTTCCCCGCCGGCCTCTCGTCGACCTCCTTGAGCCGACGATACGGGATCCGCCGCCTGTCGAGCCCGGGAGCCAGTACCGCGAAGACGACGGGATGTTCCCCCTCCCCGGCGAGCTGGAGGGCCAGCTCCGCGATGAGTTCCTGCTCGTCGGAGGGGTAGCCGGCCAGGTCGCGCACCATGACGAGGCGTCGCCCGCTGCCCAGGGGATAGGAGCGCGCGGCCTCCTCGATCTCGGCGGGCGAGGCATCGCCCGGTGCGTACTGGTCGAAGTTGAATGCCCGGTGGGAGGCGTCCACGGCCTTTTCGATGAGGCTTGCGGCTCGATCCCGCATGCGGACCTCATCGTCCCCCAGGAACGCGTAGACGGCCTTGAACATGGGCGGGAAGGTAGCGGGCGGTGCGGGCTCTGTCAACGGACCGAACAGGATGGGGTTGGCCTTGTCGGTATTCGGGCCCAATTTGTAGCCTGTCGTCCGACCCGTGGGCCCACCCCTGATGATGAGGAACGCGCCCGATGCAGGCCCTTCTCCAAAGAACCGTCCCTCTCATGGTGGCCCTCCTCACCGTGGCAGCGACAGCCCATCCCGCCCCGGCACAGGAACCGCCCGGAAGGGAACCCATCGAGGGGGAACAGGCCCCGGAAGAGATCAGGGTGGAGCAGATCGAGGTCGAGCTCCCCTCCCTGGTCCTCACCGGCATCCCCTCGGAGATCACCCTCCGAGCCATCGGTCCCGGCGGCGAGGTGGCGGAGACCTTCCAGGGTACCCTGGACCGGTTCCAGGGATTCAGCTTCCAGGAGGAGGAGATCCGCTTCACCGACGGGGTGGCCCTGCTGAAGGGGGTCACCTTCGACCGCCGGGGGATGGCCGAGGTGAGGGTGGCCTTCGGCGATGCCTCCGGCACCGCGCAGGTCCGGGTGATCCCGGGCTGGCTCAGCCTGGTGCCGCCCCTGCTGGCCATCGCCCTCGCCCTGATCTTCAAACAGGTCCTCATCAGCCTCTTCGCCGGGATCTGGATCGGGGCCATCTTCATCTACGACTACAGCATCTTCACCGGGCTCCTCAGGGCCCTGGACACCTACGTCATAGGGGCCGTCGCCGACCCCGACCACGCGGCCATCATCCTCTTCAGCATGACCCTCGGGGGGATGGTGGGGATCCTGGCCAAATCGGGCGGCACCCAGGGCATCGTGAACATCATGCGGGAGAAGGCGCTGGACTACCGCAAGGGCCAGATCGCCTCATGGGCCATGAGCATGCTCATGTTCTTCGATGACTACGCCAACGTGCTCCTGGTGGGCAACACCATGCGCCCCTTCACCGACCGGCTGCGCATCAGCCGTGAGAAGCTCGCCTACCTGGTGGACGCCAGCGCGGCCCCCGTTGTGAGCCTCTTCTTCATCAGCACCTGGATCGGCTTCGAGGTGGGGCTGCTCGACCAGGCCCTCCAGGTGGCCGGACTCGAGCAGAACGCCTACATCACCTTTTTGAAGTCCACCCCCTACCGTTTCTACTCCGTGTTCAGCATCGTCTTCGTCTTCTTCATCGCCTGGTCCGGTCGGGACTTCGGACCCATGCTGGCGGCGGAGAAGCGGGCCCGAGAGACGGGTGAGACCCTCCGCCCCGGCTCGGTGCCGCTCATGGACAAGGAACTCTCCGAGATGGTGGCGGCGGACGTGGAGAAGCCCCGCTGGTACAACGGCCTGGTCCCCATCATCGTCGTGATCGTGAGCGTCATCGCCGGACTCTTCTACTCGGGGTATCAGAACCTGGCCGCGGGGGACGCCGCCACCCTCACCAACCTTCTGGGGGGCGCCAACTCCTACCACGTCCTCATGTGGGCCGCCTTCGCCGGGGCCGTCACCGCGGCCGCGATGGTGGTCACACAGCGCATCCTGAGCCTGCAGGAGACCCTCGATGCCTGGATACAGGGGTGCAAGTCGATGGTCGTGGCCATGACCATCCTCGTCTCGGCCTGGGGGATCGGGGCCATCACGGTGGACATGAAGACCGCCGACTACATCATCTTCGGCACACAGGACATCCTGAGCCCGCACCTGATCCCCATGCTCACCTTCGTCATCGCCGCCTTCACCGGATTCAGCACCGGCTCCTCCTGGGGGACCATGGCCATCCTCTATCCCCTGGTGGTACCGCTCAGCGTGGCCGCGGGCATGGGGCTCCCCGAGGCCACCGCCGGGGCCATCTTCCTGGGCACCATCGCCAGCGTGCTCTCCGGCTCGGTCTTCGGGGACCACTGCTCCCCCATCTCCGACACCACCATCATGTCCAGCATGTCCGCCGGCTGTGACCACATCGACCATGTGAAGACCCAGATACCCTACGCGGTCACCGTCATGCTGGTCTCAGCCGCCGTGGGCTACCTGCCCACCGGATGGGGACTCCAGTGGTACATCAGCATCCCCATCGGACTGGTCGTGGTGGTGCTTCCGATCTACATCTTCGGCAGACGCTCCAGGGTCCCGGGTGAGCAGGTCGAGCCCGGGCGGGGCCAGGAGGCATAGGTCGACTTGGGACGCCTCATCCTCGCGGCGGGCCTCATCTACGCCGGGGGCGTCTTCCTCGTCCTGACCGGACTGCGCCGGGCCCTGGCCCGGAATCGGGCCAGGGCCCGGCGCAGTCCGGTC
>JAWOFN010000024.1:0-14639 GCA_046497505.1 bacterium
GCGCCGACCGCCGGCACGGTCCTTCCGGGCGGCGGCGGAGGATGTCCCGGAGCGGATGGGGGAGATGCTGCCGGAAGTGCTGGCATACGTATCGAGTCCGGGGGGCGGGATCTCCGACCCCCAGCAGGAACCGGACCCTTCCCGCTGGGAGACCCGTGTCTACATACCGGTAGGCGGAGGACCGGGCAGCAGCGGGATCACACTGCCCGAGGGGGCAATCCAGGGTTGAGGGAGGGCCCCGGAATGTGTTTCTTGCGGGTCTGCACCGGGCGGCATAGCCAAGTGGTAAGGCGGAGGTCTGCAAAACCTCTATTCCCCGGTTCGAATCCGGGTGCCGCCTCCAGATCCCCGATGTAGGGGCGCCCGTCGAGGACCCGGCCCCGGCGGGCGTCCCTTTGAGCGACCCGCGAGACACGATCGTCACCCCAGGCCCCGGTGCGGGCCCCTTGCCCTTTGGAGTGCCGGGATTATCCGGCACAATCCTCCCATTCGCCCCCCCGGCCCGAGAGGGGATGCCTTCGGCAGACCATCCGTATGAGGGCGATGTCATGATCGGCAGGACCGTCGGACGCTATACGATCATCGACCGGCTCCTCGGCCTCTCCCCTCCCTATCTGGCCTGTTCGCCCTATCATAACGCCGCACGGATCTCCGCCCGGCGGGAGGACGCGGGGAGGGCCGTGGACCTGCTGCGGAGGTGCTACGAACGGGAAGGTCCGCCGGGCCCGAACCTGCTCCGTCTCGACGGGACTTCGCGGCCATCCGGGACTATCCGCCGCTGCGGGCCCTGGTGGAACCGAGGGGTTAGACGTCCTCCGGCCGTTTGGAGCCTTCCGCCAGACGGGCTATCTTGTGTGATGAGGAAGGTGATGGACCATGGCGGATGCCCCCCGCAGCGGGAACCCCGACCGGCACGACGCGCAGGAGCAGAAGAGTCCCCGGAAGAAGGCGATCCGTGAGGAGACCCGGAAGATCCGGCATCTGCAGCGGGTGGTGGCCCTGGCCCAGCAGATGCTGGCCACCCAGGTCGAGACCAAGGGGGAGGCCATCACGGTGATGAACGGGGCGAAGGATTACGCCCTGGGACTCTTCCCCGAGAAGGGGGACACCTTCGACATCATCTACGGCACCCGCCTGATG
Source organism: bacterium (assembly GCA_046497505.1). Lineage (GTDB taxonomy): Bacteria > Blakebacterota > Blakebacteria > Blakebacterales > JAWOFN01 > JAWOFN01. The sequence goes on from JAWOFN010000024.1 coordinate 1,141, forward strand.
CGCATCTACCGGGCGAGGTTCGATCGAGACCGCGAGGCGGGCTGACCTCCTCTTTCCCGGCCGGTGGTTCCTTTAGGGTCGGCGGGATCGGCTCCGGTGCTATCTTGTACCGCCGATGTCCACCGCCGCCGAGATATCCGACGACCGCCTGAGCTACGGCCGCATCTTCCGGTTCTGGGTACCTCTGGCCGCCACCTGGCTCATGATGGCCGCCGAGGGCCCCTTCCTGGCGGCGGTCATCGCCCGTCTCACCGACCCCGCCTTCAACCTGGCCGCCTACGGCGTCGCGTACTCCTTCGCGCTCATCGCCGAGGCCCCCATCATCATGATCATGAGCGCGTCCACCGCGCTCGTGGACAGCCCCGCCAACTTCCGTCGCCTGAGGGCCTTCACCTACCTCCTCAACACCGGGGTCACCCTCCTCCTGGCCCTCCTCATCTTCACTCCCCTCTACGGCCTGGTGATGGAGGGGCTGATCGGTCTGCCGCCCGAGGTGGCCCGGCTCACCCGGACCTCCCTGATCATCCTCCTGCCCTGGCCCGGCGCCATCGGGTATCGACGTTTCTACCAGGGGCTCCTCATCCGCGACGACCTCACCCGCCGGGTGGCCTACGGGACGGTGGTGCGGCTCTCCTCCATGGCGGGGACCGCCCTTCTGATCTACTTCTTCACCGATATCCCCGGGGCCTGGACCGGGGCCGCGGCCCTCTCGGTCGGGGTCACACTGGAGGCGGCGGCCAGCCGCCTGATGGCCTGGGGTACGGTACGCTGCATCCTGGAGCGGGAGCGGCCCGGAGAGGAGGGGGCGGCGGGAGAGACGGCCGAAGGGACGGGACGCGAGCGCCCCGCCGCCGATGAGCCGGAGGTGGAGGAGGCCGCGGAGAGCGCGGGATGCGGGGCGGTCGACCGGGAGGCTCCGAGAGAGCCTCTGAGCTGGGGTGAGATGGTCCGCTTCTACTGGCCCCTGGCCCTGACCTCGACCATCAGCCTGGCCGTGCACCCTGTCATGACCTTCTTCATGGGGCGGGCCCGCTTCCCGGTGGAATCGCTGGCGGTCCTGCCGGTGGTCAACTCCCTGACCTTCATCTTCCGGAGCCTCGGGCTGAGCTACCAGGAGGTGGGCATCGCCCTCTCCGGTCCCAGAAGGGAGAACATCCCCCGGCTGGCCCGGTTCGCCCTGGTGCTGGGCATCGGCGCGAGCCTGGGCATGGCCCTGGTGGGCTGGACCCCCTTGAGCAGGGTCTGGTTCCAGGACGTCTCGGGCCTGGGCCCCGGGCTCACCTCCTTCGCCCTGCTGCCGACACGGATCCTCTTCATCCTCCCCGGCCTCTCGGTCCTGCTCTCCTTCCAGCGTGCGCTGCTCGTGAACGCCCGGATGACCCGGCCGATCTCCCTGGCCACCGGGATGGAGGTGGGCGGGATCGCGGCCATCCTCACCCTGCTCATCGCGGGCTTCGACATGGTAGGCGCCACCGCCGCCGCCGTCGCTTTCGTGCTGGGCCGGCTGGTGAGCAACGGGATCCTCGCCCGTCCCTCCCTCGAGGCCGCCCGCCCGGTGACGAGGTCATGAGCACCGGCACCGGGCAGCAGCGAGACCGCAGGCGGCAGAGTCCCGCCGAGGAGCTCGCCAACAGCGTCACCCACGGGGTGGGAGCGCTCCTTGCGGCGGCCGGGCCGGGGGTGCTGGTGGTCCTGGCCGCCCGGCGGGTCTGATCCCCTGGATGGCGGGAGGCGGCCTCTCCTATACCCGGGGTGTGGGTTTCTACGCCTGGAAACGGCTCCCCTTTCACCACGCGGCATGGCATCTCTTCGTGCTGGGGGGCAGCATCGCCCACTACCTGGGATACCTCTTCTACCTGAGTTGAGGCAACCCGGCTCCCTTACACGAATCGGTCATCCGAGCGCCCCTCCCCCATACGCCGCCGCGCCTCCTCGAGCCATCCGAACCTCTCCGCTTCGGGACAGTCCACATCGTGCACGAACGGTTTGATATCCAGCAGCGGCGTGCCGTCCAGCATGTCCACCCCCTCGACCTCCAGGACCGTTCCCTCCACGGAGAGCAGCCGGACGGTGGAGAGCCCGATGGGGTTGGGTCGGGAGGGAGAGCGGGTGGAGAGGACCCCTCGCTCCACCTCGTCCATGAAGGGCACCACCTTCAGCGGTCCGCGGGAGGAACGATGGAGGTGGTAGATGAGGATGATGTGGGAGAAGCCTTCCAGGTCCTCGACCGCCTCGGCGAGCCGGGGCAGGAGGCGTATCCTGCCCCGGACGTCCCGGGCACCCGTGGGCTGTATCGGCATGCCTTCCCGGTCGGTGAAGGGCGTCTCGATCACACCGATCGGCTGCAGCTCGACGGGCTCCAGCTCGTTCACGTCAGGCTGTCCAGGGCCTGCTGGAGGTCCGCCTTCAGGTCCTCCGCGTCCTCACAGCCCACCGACAGGCGCACCAGCCCGTCGGTGATCCCGGCCGCGAGGCGGTCCTCCCGGTCCATGGCCGCGTGGGTCATGGAAGCGGGGTGCTGGATCAGACTCTCCACGCCCCCCAGACTCACCGCGAGGGCCGGCAGGCGGACGGCCTGGAGCAGCTTCTTCCCCGCTTCGACCCCACCCTTCAGCTCTATGGAGATCAGCGATCCCGGCCCCCGCATCTGCCGGGCCACCAGCCCCGACTGCGGATGGTCCGGGAGTCCCGGGTAGCACACCCTCTCCACCGCAGGATGGCCGTCGAGAAGTTCTGCGCATTCGCGGGCGTTGGCCTGGGCGGTCCGCACCCGCATCCCCAGGGTCTTGATCCCCCGGAGCACCAGCCACGCCTGGTGGGGGTCCATGGTCCCGCCGAGGTATTGGAGGACCGGACGGACCCGCCCCATCAGCTCCTCGTCTTTGAAGACGAGTACCCCGCCCACCACGTCCGAGTGGCCGTTCAGGAACTTGGTCACCGAGTGGAGGATGAGGTCGGCCCCGAACTCGAAGGGGTTCTGGAGGATGGGACTCATGAAGGTGTTGTCCACCACCAGCAGGGCATCGTGCTCGTGGGCGATGTCCGCCGCCGCCTGGATGTCGGTGACCGCGAGGGTGGGATTGGCCGGGGTCTCGATGTAGACCAGGCGGGTCTCCGGGCGCATCGCCTCGCGGATCTCCCCGGTGCGGCTGGTCTCCACGAAAGAGGCCTCCACGCCGAACCGGGAGAAGTCGCGCTGGAGCACCACGCGGGAGGGCCCGTAGACCGAGGCACTGCAGACGATATGGTCCCCCGCGCTCAGGAGGGCGAAGTAGACCGTGGAGACGGCCGACATCCCCGAGGAGGTGGCCAGCGCGTGGGTCCCCTTCTCAAGGGCCGCCACGTTGGCCTCCAGCATCTCGATGGTGGGGTTGCCCATCCGGGTGTAGATGAAGCCCTTCTCGGTACCCGCGAAGCGGGCTGCTCCCTCATCGGGGGTCCGGAAGGCGAAGGTGGAGGTCTGGTAGATGGGTGGTGCCACCGCCCCGTAGATGGGGTCCGGCTCCTGGCCGGCGTGGATACATTCGGTGTCGAGTTCCCAGCGGGTCTTCGGGTCGCGGCTCATGGGTCCCCTCGTCTAGGTGCCAGGCGAGCGGGTGGGTGCCCCCAATATGGCCACCGGGGGCACCCGCTCCAACGCCCAAGGCCGGGCCCCTGAGGGGGTGCTCACATGCGGGCGGACACGATCCGTTCCAGGATGCCGAAGAACTGGTCCCGGGAGACCTGGACACCCCGCCCCGGAGCGGTCTTGTGGGCCACGACCATGTCGAGTGCGGGCAGGACGCAGATGTACTGGCCGTACGCTCCGATACCCGTATAGGCACCCGCGTAAGGACCCTCCGCCTGGGGGCCGTCCCACACCCACCACATGTAGCCGTAGCCGAAGGGGCCCTCCTTGTAGCGCTCGGGGTTCATCTCCTCGACCGGGGTCACTGCAGCGCGGATCCGCCGGGCCCACTCCGCCGGGACCACCTGTTCCCCGGCCCAGTCCCCGTCTCGGAGCATCAGGTAGCCGACGCGGGCCATGTCACGGACCGAGAGCCACATGTGGTAGGCAGGGTAGCGGGAGCGCTGCAGGTCCCCCGACTTGCGCTGCCGTGCCCGGTCGAAGTCCTGCATCCCGATGAGGAGGGCCAGGTCGGTTTCCAGGGCGTCGTAGATGTCCCGGCCGGTCATCTTCTCGAAGGCGAATCCGGCGGCGTTGAAGTCCCAGTTGTTGTAGAGCAGGTAGGTCCCCGGTTCCTGCGAGCCCCTCTCCGGCGCGTCCGCGCTGTTGTCCCCGGAGTTGGAGGCGGGGTGGTAGATCCCGGAACGGGCGGTGACGAGGTGGTCCACCTTCGCACGCTTCTCGATGGGGAGGAGGCCCCCGATGTCATCCATCTCCAGGTCCTCGAGGGTGAGGTCCAGGTCGATGGTCCCGTCCGCGACGTAGTTCCCGTAGAGCATGGAGAGGATGCTCTTGCGCACCGATGCCAGATAGGTGAGCGTATCCAGGTCTCCGTACTCGTAGAGCACGCGGCCCCCTGTGACGACCATCATACCGGTGGTCTCCAGCCCCTCCAGGTAGTCGGTGAGTTCGGCCAGTCGCACGCTGTCGTAGCCGGCGTCCTCGGGGCGGCTGATACGCTCCCAGGAGGTCCCTGGATAGACCGGCTCTGTGGTGGTGGTGCATGCGGTGGAGAAGATCAGCAGGCATGCCGCAGCGATGCTCAAGAAGACGCTGAGCCGGCGGCTGCCTCGCGGCGAGCGGTGCACTGGATACATGTGGGGACCTCCGGTCGGGCATGGTACGAGGGGCGGGTACCCCGATAGGCATACCACAGCGTCCGCGTCGGCGGAAGGGGCATCGCGGTCCGAAGCGGTTTCCTCTCCCCGCCCCGAGCGTGTAGCATGCCCGCGGAGGTTCCAATGGGACGCACACTGTTCATGATCCACGGCATGTGGGGGACACCTTCGGTATGGGAGAACTGGTCCGGCTGGTTCTCCGACCGGGGGTGGCGGTGTATGACACCCGCTCTTCGCTACCACGACATGCATCCTGAAGAGGAACCGGACCCCCGACTGGGACAGGTCGGCCTGACCGATTACGTGCGCGACCTGGAACAGGAGATCCGGGCCCTGCCCGAACGGCCCGTGGTCATGGGCCACTCCATGGGGGGGCTGCTGGCTCAGAAGCTCGCAGCCCGCGGACTGGCCCGCCGGGCCGTGCTCCTGACCCCGGCCGCCCCGGCGGGCATCATGGCCCTCCGCTGGTCGGTGGTCCGCAGCTTCTTGAGCTACTTCGCCCGGTGGGGATTCTGGAAGAAGCCCCACCGTATCACCTTCGCAGAGGCCTCCTACAGTTCGCTCTTCCTGCTGGATGAGCAGGAGCAGCGACGCGTCTATGAGACCTTCGTCTACGAGTCGGGCCGTGCAATCTTCGAGACCGGTCTGTGGCTCCTCGACCGCCGGCGGGCGGCAGCGGTCCCTGAAGGCCCCCTTCCCTGCCCCGCGCTGGTCGTCGCGGCCGGCAGGGACCGGATCGTACCCGCACCGGTGGTGCGCAAGACCGCGGAGCGGTATGGGGAGAGTGCCCGCTACCTTGAACTCCCCCATCACGCCCACTGGGTCCACGGCGAGGAGGGGTGGCAGGACATCTGCGCCCGGGTGGCCGCATGGCTGGAAGACAAGAGCGTCGGGGAAGAGGAGGACACGTGAGCGGACCCGGACACATACTCGCCGTGGACCAGGGCACCACGAGCAGTCGGGCCATCATCTTCAGCCGGGACGGTGCGGTGCAGGCGTCGGCCCAGCGGGAATTCGCCCAGCACTATCCCGAGCCGGGCTGGGTGGAACACGACGCCTCGGAGATCTGGTCCACCCAGGCGGGCGTGATCAGCGAGGCGGCGGCGCGGGCAGGACTGCGGGGAGGCGACCTGGCGGCCATCGGCATCACGAACCAGCGGGAGACCACGGTGGTGTGGGACCGATCCACCGGAGAACCCATCGCCCCGGCCATCGTCTGGCAGGACCGTCGTACCGCCGATCTGTGTGACGAACTCAAGCAGGCCGGTCACGCCGATATCATCGCCGAGAAGACGGGTCTGTTCGTGGACGCCTACTTCAGCGGGCCCAAGCTGCGCTGGATCCTCGACCACGTGGAGGACGCGAGGAGACGGGCCGAAGCGGGGGATCTGGCCTTCGGGACCATCGACTGCTGGCTCATGTGGAACCTTTCGGGGGGGCTCCTCCACATCACCGATGCCACCAACGCATCGCGCACCATGCTCTATAACATCCACGAGGGGCGCTGGGACTCTGACCTGCTGGAACTGCTGCAGGTCCCGCCCGAGGTGCTCCCCGAGGTCCGCTCCTCGAGCGAGATCTATGGAGAGACCGACGCCGACCTCTTCGCCACCCCCATACCCCTGGCGGGTATCGCCGGGGACCAGCAGGCCGCGCTCTTCGGACAGATGTGCCTGGAAGAAGGCATGGTGAAGAACACCTACGGCACCGGCGGTTTCATGGTACTGAACACCGGGGAGCGGGCTGCGGCCAGCCGCAACCGCCTGCTGACCACTATCGGGTGGCAGCGGGAGGGAAAGGTGACCTATGCCCTGGAGGGAAGCGTCTTCATCGCCGGCGGGGTGGTGCAGTGGCTCCGGGACGGGCTCGGCATCATCTCCTCCCCTTCGGAAGTGGAGCGCCTGGCGAACTCGGTGCCCGACAACGGCGGGGTCTACCTTGTACCTGCCTTCGCGGGGCTGGGAGCACCCCACTGGGACCCCTTCGCCCGGGGCACCATCATCGGGATCACGCGGGGTACGGAGGCTGGTCACATCGCCCGCGCCGCGCTGGAAGCGATCGCCTACCAGACCTTCGATGTGCTGGAAGCCATGCAGGACGACGCGGGGATGGCGATCAAGGAGCTGCGCGTGGACGGAGGCGCCGCGGTCGACGACACACTCATGCAGTTCCAGGCCGACCTCATGGGCATCCCGGCCGTCCGCCCCACCACCCTGGAGACCACCGCACTCGGAGCGGCCTACCTGGCGGGACTGGCGGTGGGATTCTGGGAAGGGACCGATGAGCTGCAGGCACAATGGGAGGCGGACCACATCTTCGAACCCTCGATGGCGTCGGGCCGGGCCGAGGAGCTGCTGGCCGATTGGCATCGAGCCGTGGAGAGGGCCCGCGACTGGGCGCAGCACCGTCCGGCGGCATCCCGGAACGACTGACCGAGACAGGCGGAGAGGCCATGGACAGGGATCGACTCGTCGCGCAGATGGAGGAGGCGGGGTACTGGGACGTGGTGGTCATCGGGGGCGGGGCCACCGGCCTGGGCGCGGCCGTGGAAGCCGCTTCCCGGGGCTACAAGACCCTCCTGCTGGAACAGCACGATTTCTCCAAGGGCACCTCGAGCAGGAGCACCAAGCTGGTGCACGGCGGGGTGCGCTACCTGCAGCAGGGGAACATCTCCCTGGTGCTGGAGGCCCTCCACGAGCGGGGTCTGCTCATGCAGAACGCCCCGCACCTGGTGCGCAACCAGGCCTTCGTGGTCCCTTCCTACGAGTGGTGGGACGGACCCTTCTACGGCATCGGACTGAAGGTCTACGACACCCTGGCGGGCCGCCTGGGTCTGGGTTCCTCCCGGCGCCTGGACGTGGAAGAGACACTGGAACGGATCCCCACCGTGGAGCGGGACGAGCTGCGAGGCGGCATCATCTACTACGACGGTCAGTTCGACGACGCACGCCTGACGGTGAACCTGGTCCAGACCCTCTTCGACGAGGGAGGGGTCGGGATCAACTACATGCGGGCCGAAGAGCTCATCAGGGACGGCGAGATGATCCAGGGTGTGCGCGCCGTCGACCAGGAAGGGGGGCAGCATCTCGAGATCAGGGCCCGGGTGGTGGTGAACGCCGCCGGCATCTGGACCGACGAGGTCATCCGGATGGACGACCCGGATGCGGATCGGCTGATCGCCTTCAGCCAGGGCATCCACCTGGTACTGCCCAAGAAGTTCCTCCCGGGGGAATCCGCCATCATGGTTCCCCACACAGCGGACGGGAGGGTCCTCTTCGCCGTGCCGTGGCATGACGTGGTGGTGGTCGGCACCACGGACACGCCGGTGGATGCGGCACTGCTGGAACCCGAGCCGCTGGACGAGGAGGTGGCTTTCGTCCTGGAGCACGCGGCGAAATACCTGGAGATCGACCCGGGACCTGAGGACGTGCTCAGCATGTTCGCCGGCATCCGTCCCCTGGTGAGCCCGGCAGGCGTCGAGGACACCTCGGAGATCTCCCGAGACCACTACCTGGTGGTCTCTCCCTCCGGACTGGTGACCATAACGGGCGGCAAGTGGACCACTTATCGCAAGATGGGGGAGGACGCCATCGACCAGGCGGCCCTGGTGGCCGGCCTGGAACCCCGTGAGAGCAGGACCCGGAACCTCCGCATCCACGGCTGGCTGAAGAACGACTCGATGAGCAGCGATCTCTACTACTACGGCTCCGACCTGGCCCATCTGGATCGGCTCATCCAGGAACGTCCCGGACTGGGCGGACGCCTCTACCCCTCACTCCCCTATCGGGGGGCGGAGGTGGTCTGGGGGATCCGGCACGAGATGGCCCGTACCGTGGAGGACGTCCTGGCCCGGCGCACCCGCGCCCTGCTGCTCGATGCCCGGGCCAGCATCGAGATGGCGCCGGAGGTGGCCCGGATCATGGCCGAGGAGCTGGGCCGGGATGCGGTCTGGGAAGAGGATCAGCTGGCCGCCTACACGGACCTGGCCCGCAGATATCTCCCGGTCTGACCTGACCGAGAGGTCTTCCTCTCTCGACCAGGACTGCCGGAACATCCAACAGCAGCGGCATCAGCGACGGCAGCTGTTGTTGCTGCTGTTCTGCCGGGGCGGATGAGGACGTACCCTGGGGCCCCGGGCCTCAGTCGAGCTCCCCGTCCTCCTCCGGCTCCTCGTCCGAGCCCTCGTCCTCCCCCGGCAGTTCGGGCTCTGCCTCCTCCTTCTCGACACCCAGGATCTCCAGCACCCGCTCGCCAGTGAGCTCTTCCTGCTCCATGAGTTCGGAGGCCAGTTCCTCCACACCCTGGCGATACTCCTCCAGCAGGTCCACGGCCCGCTGGAACGCCTCATCCAGGATCCCCCGGACCGCCTGGTCCATCTCCCGTGCGGTCTGGTCGGAGTAGCGGCGCGGACGGGCCATCTCCTGGCCCAGGAAGACCTGGTCCTCGCTGCCGTCCGGAGCCATGAGACCGACCTCCTCGCTCATGCCCCAGGCCCGGACCATCCTGCGGGCCAGTTTGGTGGCCTGCCGCAGGTCGTCCTGGGCGCCGGAAGAAGCGGTGTCCAGGAAGGTCTGCTCGCTGGCCCGACCGCCCAGCATCACGGCGATCCGGTCCAGCATGTAGTCCTTCTCGTAGATATACCGCTCCTTCTCCGGCAGCTGCTGGGTCACCCCCATCGCCTTGCCCCGGGGGATGATGGTGACCTTGTGGAGCGGCTCCGCCTCGGGCATGAGGGCCGCCAGGGCAGCGTGTCCGCCCTCGTGGTAGGCCAGCAGGCGCTTTTCCTCCTCTTCCAGGACCATCCCCTCACGCTTGAGGCCCATCATCACCTTGTCCCGGGCCAGCTCCAGGCTCTCCCGGTCCACCGCCTCCTTCTCCTCACGGGCCGCCAGGAGCGCAGCCTCGTTCAGCAGGTTCTCCAGGTCCGCCCCGCTGAAGCCGGGCGTACTCCGGGCCACCCGCTCCAGGTCCACATCCTCGGCGATCTCCTTGTTCCGGGCATGGATCCGGAGGATCTCTTCCCGCTCCTGGACACTCGGCATTGGGACGGTGACCTGGCGGTCGAAGCGCCCCGGCCGGAGCAGGGCCTTGTCCAGGATGTCGGGGCGGTTGGTGGCGGCCATGACGATGACGCTCTCGTTCGGTTCGAAACCGTCCATCTCGGAGAGGAGCTGGTTGAGGGTCTGTTCCCGCTCGTCGTGCCCGCCCCCCAGGCCGGCGCCCCGGGTCCGACCGATGGAGTCCAGTTCATCGATGAAGATGATGGAGGGAGAGGACTTCTTCGCCTCTTCGAACATGTTCCGCACCCGCGAGGCACCCACCCCGACGAACATCTCCATGAAGTCGGAGCCGGTGATGCTGAAGAAGGGGACGTCCGCCTCCCCCGCCACCGCACGAGCCATGAGGGTCTTCCCGGTGCCCGGCGATCCCACCAGCAGCACCCCCCGGGGGATCTCGCCGCCCAACGCCTCGAACTTGGAGGGATCCCGGAGATACTCGATGATTTCCTTCAGCTCCTCCTTCGGCCCCTCGAGACCCGCGACGTCGCTGAAGGTCGTCTCCTCGGTGCTGCGGTCATAGAGCTTGGCCCGGCTCTTGGTCATGCCGAACATGCCCTGCCCCTGACCCTGGGCCCGTCGGTACATGAAATAGAAGAGTCCTGCAAGGAGCAGGAAAGGGAGCAGCCCCATGAGGAGCGCGGGGAAGCTGAGCTCCGACTCCGGCCGGACCTGTACTTCCACCCCCTGTTCCCGGAGTGTCTGCATGAGCCCCTCGTCACCGAAGGCGGGGATGTGGGTGACGAACCGAGCGTACTCCTGCGTCCCGCCCTCGGAGGTGGTCAGCTGGCGGGCCTCATCCAGTTCCCCTTCGACCCGGTTCCCGGTGATGGTGACCCGGGACACGTTCCCCGCCTCGAGCTGTGCACGGAAGGTCGTGTAGGGGATCGCCGTCCCCCCCCGGTCACTGCTGAACAGCGACCAGGCCCAGACCGCCAGGGCCACGAACAGCACGATGCGGAGGATGCGGCTCCAGCGTCTGCGAGAGACGTCCTCGTCCTCCTCGCCCCCCCCTCCTCCACCCGGACCGAGGGGAGGAGGAGGTCCTCCAGGTTTCCTCGGGTCCTCTCCGTCGGCTCGGTGGGGTCGCTGCGCTGCCACTTGGAATCAACTCCGGGCTGGAGCGGGATACCACATACTGATGGGGGATATTTGAGCGTTTCAGGGACTCTTTACTGTTAATAAGGAACATATACATGAGTGGCGATGCCAGCAGAAACCCGCGATCCCTGCAGACCCGGCGGGTCCAGAATGCTCAATGGTAGGAACTCTCCTTTAAGAGGTCTCCCATCCATCTCCTGACCTTCTCCCGGACCTCCTCCTCCGGTTCACCTCCCTTGCCGGACTCCTCCCCGGAGAGCCGGTGGGAGGCCAGAGCCAGACCGCGCCGACAGAATGCTTCGAGGGCAGGTCGCGGCACCAGGACGCTCAGGACCTCCCGGAATCCGTCCCGGGCCGCGCCGTACTCACCGATCATGAGCTGGAAGGCGCTCCGGAGGGCCAGGGCACGTTCGGTGTACTCCTCGTGTCCCTCCCCCACTGTAGCGAGTAGTGAGTCTGCCAGCACGATCCCCCTCCGGGGGTCCCTCAACTCGTACCCCATCACCTCGATGATCCCCACCTCCGCCTCGGCGGCCGTCAGGACCGCGGGATCGTGCCAGGCCCCCACCTTCTCGAGGGCCGCTGCCTCCGCCTTCCAGATTCCCGCTCCCTCCCTGCCGAAGGTTGTCCGCGCATAGTCAAGCTGCTCCTGCGCGAGATCCTGCCGTTCCACCATCTGTTCCCACACACCGGAGCCATACCACTCGGGCAGGATGGATGCGGCCCCCATGTCGGGAGCCGGTGTGTGGCTGTTCAGGAGCAGGAGCGCCACCACGGGCAGCGTTGCCAGTGTGTTCAGTGTCGCGTGCACGAAGATGGGGGTGAGGAGGGTCTGTCTCGCTTCGTAGACCCAGACCAGGAGGAGCCCGAACAGGGTCCCGAAAACCATGTGCTGAGGATCGTAGGTGTGGAGCGTCCCGAAGAGGACCGCCTGGAGCACACCAGAGGCGTAACGGCCGATCCGATGCTTGAACATCCCGTGGAGGAACCCACGGAAGAAGATCTCCTCGGAGACCGGGGCCACCACCGCGATCATGAGAAAGAGCAGGATCGCGAGCACCCAATGCGAAGGGAGACTGCGCAGCTGTTCGTCCAGGGCGGTGGGCTCTACCGGGAGTCCTCCAAGGTCGCCGAGTACCAGGATGACGGCACTGAGGACGACCACCATCCCCAGGCAGTACGGGATCGCGAGGAGGATCTCCTTCAAGACCGGCCCGCGAAGACCGGCATCCAACGACACGGGAGCCTTCCTGCGCCGGGCAAGGTACCAGGGAACCAGGAGTGGGACTGCCGCCACGAACAGATACCCCACCAGGGAGACCGGCGGGCTGTCCCCCAGAGATGGGAGGATAACATCCATGAGGTTGACGAACCAGAAAGCGCCCAGCAGGAGCAGACCTATGAGGAGATCGGTGTCCTTCCAGGGTACGTCCTCGAGTCTTACGCGTCCCTGTGATCGATCTGAGGTGTCCTGATGTCCGGTGACCGTCACCATGATGCAACCTCGTGCTGGAAGGTCTGGTGCTGGGTTCGAATGAGCATAGCACACCCGAGCCATCCGGTCCCCTCGCTGGCGGGCCCGCCCTCCTTCTGGTAGACTCTTTACGAACATCCAGCCTGCCCGAGTACGCTATCGAGGAGTGCGGATATGCAGGATCCCCCCCACCCCGACCCCTCTCTTCCAGCCGAAGGGGATAACGGAAAATCCGCTCCGGGCTTTTCTGCCTGGATCTATGTCCGTGAGGGCGCGGAACTGGCATGGCCTCGTTTCTGGGCCCGCCTGATAGATGTGGTCTTCTGGAGCATCCTCTTCGGTGTCGTGGCGGTACCCATCATCCTCTTCTTCCCCATGATCCCGGAGTTCGTGGTCTTCAGCTTAGGACTCCTCCTGTATGCCTTCGTCGAAGCCGCGATCCTCATGAGCTTCGCTGCGACACCGGGCAAGTGGGTCATGGGGCTGAGCGTGACGGACGCAGATGGGGCCCCCCTCAGCTATGGCCCTGCACTCAGGCGGAGCCTGGACGTCTACCTACGCGGTATGGGTCTGGGTATCCCCTTCCTCCAGCTCATCTGCTGGGCCATCGGGTACGACCGCCTGCGCAAGCACGATGTGATGTGGTGGGACGCGCGGGAGGAGAGCCGTGTCTCCGGCCCGGAGGTCCACGGCTGGAAGAAGATCCTGAGCGTGGTCCTGGTGACTGCCGTCCTCGTACTCTGGCTCGGCAGCGGGGTCCTCCAGGTCCTCTCCGAGACGGGCGCATGACGCACCGCGGATCCGGTCTGTACCGGGCTCTTCTCCTGATCGTGGCGCTGAGCGTCTTAGCGGCGTGTGCAGAGGACGAGGCAACGGGCGACCGCACCGCTGCCGAAGGTGAACGGGGCATGGTGAGCAGCGCCCATCCCCTGGCCACCGAGGCGGGCCTGGAAGTGCTGCGGGAGGGGGGCAACGCCTTCGATGCCGCGGTGGCAGTGACCGCCACCCCCCATACCGGACATCATGGGCTCGACGACGTTCAGGGCGGCGGTCACTGCCACCGCGGCATCGAAGGCGTTGCC
>JAWOFN010000025.1:0-47500 GCA_046497505.1 bacterium
TTTTCATCCTGTTCATATGGATCTCACCTCATTTAAATCAATCAATGAAGCGCTTGAAACACATAAAATAGCCCTTGAAAAAACTGATATTTTAATTAATAATGCTGGGGCCACTAGCGCCGAAAAAATCATCACCGAAGATGGCTTTGAGATGCAACTGCAAGTCAATCACCTCGCCGTGGTCTATCTTACCCATTGGTTCTTTCCGATACTTAAACGTCAAAAAGGGCCTCCGGCAGGCCACCGGCGAATACGACAACCTCACCCTGCTGGACTACTTCGAGGACCGCTTCACCGACCGCCGTCACCTGATCCGTATCACCGGTGTGGTCATCATAGGCATCTTCCTCACCGCCTACGTGGCCGCCCAGTTCAACGCCGGGGCCAAGGCCCTCAGCACCGCCCTCGACATCCCCCTCCTCCTGGCCCTGGGCATCAGCGGGCTGCTCATCATGGTCTACATGGTACTGGGTGGATACATCGCGGTGGCCTACAACGACGTGGTCCGGGCCCTCATCATGATCTTCGGCCTGGTGCTCTTCCCCGCCTGGGGACTCATCCAGATGGGGGGCACCGGCGCTCTGCTGGGCACCCTGGCCGCTCTCGACCCCGCCCTGGTGGATCCGGTCTCCATCGGTCTGGGGGCCCTCATCGGCTTCGTGGGGATCGGGCTGGGCTCCCCGGGACAGCCCCATATCGTGGTGCGCTACATGTCGGTGGGTGACCCGGAGCAGCTCCGCTTCGCGGCCGTGCTCGGGACCTTCTGGAACGTGGTCATGGCGTGGGGGGCTGTGTTCATCGGCCTGCTCGGACGGGCCCTGGTACCGGTCTCCGGCTTCCTCCCCGAGGGTGACCCGGAGATGGTCTTCCTGGTACTGGCCTCCGACTATTTCGGAGAGGTCCTCTACGGGCTGCTGGTGGGGGGCATCTTCGCCGCCATCCTCTCCACCGTGGACTCGCAGCTCCTGGTGGTGGCCTCCACCTTCGTGCGCGACCTCTACGAGAAGGTCCTCAAGGCACGGGTGCGCCTGGAAGAGGCCCAGAAGCTGCGGCTGAGCCGGGTGGTGGTGATTGCGGCGGGCGTCGCGGCCCTGGTCTTCGCCTGGCTGGCCCAGGACCTGGTGTTCTGGCTGGTCCTCTTCGCCTGGGGCGGCCTGGGAGCCGCCTTCGGACCCGCCCTGATCCTGTCCCTCTACTGGGGGGGCACGACCCGTCAGGGCATCGTGGCGGGGATGATCACCGGGGCGGTGGTCACCATCATCTGGAAACAGTGGTTCAGCGACCCTACCGGGATCTACGAATTGGTGGTCTCCTTCCCCGCCGCCCTGCTCGCCATCGTGCTCGTCAGCCTGGCCACCCGGTCCGGGGGACCGCGATCCCGGGAGAGGGGACCCGCGTGAGCGGCACCCCACGGCCCCATGCCCACTATGAAGAGCGCAGGGAGGAGCATGCCCGGAGGAGGGAGGAGCACGAGCGACGGGCCGAAGGGGCCCGGCGGGTCCGCACCGCAGGCGGACTGCTCCTCATCGCCTATCTCTTCGCCGCCCTGGCCCTTCCCGGCCTCCCGGCGTACGGAGCGTTCCTCTTCGCCCTCGTCTTCGCCGCCGCGGCCGCCTCCCAGGCCCGCGAGGAGCGCCGTGCCCGGGGATCCGCCCGCCGGGAGACGTGGAACGAGGAGGGGCTCGCCCGCCTGGAGGGCCGCTGGGCGGGCCGGGGGGAGGGGGGGACCGCCTTCGCTCCCCGGGACCATCTCTACGCCCGGGACCTCGATCTCTTCGGAGAGGGCTCGGTGTTCGAGCTGCTCTGCAGGGCACGGACCGGTGCCGGCCGCCGCACCCTGGCTTCCTGGCTCACCGCCCCCGCTCCCCTCGACGCGGTGCGGGAGCGGCAGGGAGCACTGCAGGAACTGCGGGACCGCACCCGTCTCCGGGAGGACCTGGCGGTACTCGGCGAGGAGGCTGCGGGGTCGGTCCGCCCCGACCTCCTGGACCGGTGGGCCGGACACGCGCGCATCTTCTCCCCCCCTCTCCAGGCAGCACTGACCGTACTGGCCTTCACCCTCCCCGCCCTCCTCCTGGCGGGCCTGGTCCTCTGGACCACGGGTCCCATGGCCCGGGTCTCGGTCCTGATGGCAGCCGGCGGGGAACTGCTGCTCTACCTGGGATGGGGGGAGCGGGCCGGTGCCCCCTCCGGGAGCTTCCAGGTCGCGGGGAGCGAACTCGACCTGCTGGCCCGCCTGCTGGAGCGGATCGGCTCCGAACGGGCGTCGGGGACGCTGCTGGCCGGGATCCGCCGGCGACTGGGGGAGGGCGACCGCCCCCCCTCCCGTGCCCTCCTGCGCCTGCACCGTCTCCACCGGGCCTCACTGTGGGAGCGGAACCTCCTCTTCGCCCCGGTGGCGGCGGGGCTGCTCTGGCGCTTCCACTTCGGGCTGGCCCTGGAGCGGTGGCGGGCGCGCCACGGCCCGCAGGTCCCCCTGTGGATGGACGCAGCGGGCAGGTTCGAGGCCCTCTGCTCCCTCTCCGCCCACGCCTTCGAGCACCCCGGCGACCCCTTCCCCGATCTCCAGGAGGAGGGCCCCCTCTTCCATGCCGCGGCACTCGGGCACCCCCTCCTCACCGAGGAGGAGTGTGTGCGGAACGACGTGAGACTCGGGGAGGGAGAGCGCATCTGGGTGGTGAGCGGTTCGAACATGTCGGGGAAGTCCACGCTCCTGAGGAGTGTGGGGGTGAACGCGGTGCTGGCTAGGGCCGGGGCCCCGGTACGGGCTGCCTCCCTCCGGATCTCCCCCCTCCAGGTGGGGGCCACCATCCACATCGAGGACTCCCTGCAGGCGGGGCACTCACGCTTCTTCGAGGAGATCACGCGTATCCGCCGGATCGTCGAAGCCGCGGAATCGGGCCAGGTGCTCTTCCTGCTGGACGAGCTGCTCCACGGCACCAACTCCAGCGACAGGGCCCAGGGGGCCCGGGTGATCCTGGAGAACCTGGCGGCGAGGGGCGCGGTGGGAC
Organism: bacterium; assembly: GCA_046497505.1. Lineage (GTDB taxonomy): Bacteria > Blakebacterota > Blakebacteria > Blakebacterales > JAWOFN01 > JAWOFN01. The sequence goes on from JAWOFN010000025.1 coordinate 3,012, forward strand.
TCGTGACCACCCACGACCTGGCCCTGGCCCGGCTGGCGGAGGATGGGGAGGGACCCTACCGCAACGTCCACTTCGAGGACCGGATGGAGGAGGGGCGCCCCGTCTTCGACTACCGTCTCAAGCCCGGCCCGGTCCGCCGGGGCAACGCCCTCGACCTGATGCGCTCCATCGGCTTCGACGTGGCGTAGACCGCCCCCCGGAGCGGAGCCCGGGAGGGGCCGATCCGTCCCCTCCCCGCGGCGGGCAGGGGACCTCTCCTACCAGCCGATCCCGTAGTCGTCGCCGTGGTCGCTGGACCCCCCCCACATGGTACCGTGGACCCGGTCGAAGAAGATCGCGTTGATGGGACCGGAGGTCCGGTCCCCGTAGCTCAGCCGGTAGCCCAGGCCGCGCAGCCGCTCCCGCACCCAGGGGGGCACGGCCTGGTTGATCTGCAGACCCCGCTCCCGGTAGGGGTGGTCCCCGAAGGAACCCAGGAGCTGGGAGGTATGGAAGTTGGCCGCCTCGCATGCCTCCTGCACCCCCATGTCGAACTCCACCATGTTCAGGAAGAACTGGAGCAGGTCCTGGTCCTGGTTGTCGCCCCCCTGGACGGCGAAGGAGAGGAAGGGGAGACCGTCCTGGAGGGCCATGCCGGGGGTGAGGGTGGCCCGGGGGCGCTTGCCCGGGGCCACCACGTTGAAGGGGTTCTCCCGCTCGTTGAGCACGAAGCTCTGCATCCGCTGGCTCAGCCCCACCCCGGTCTCACCGGCTATGAAGGCGGGTATCCACCCCCCGCTGGGGGTCACCGAGACCACCCATCCCTCCCCATCGGCGGCCTGGATGGAGGTGGTCCCCATGGTGAGGGGGTCGTCCTGGGGGAGGAGCCCGCTCTCCATCCCTTCCTCACCGCTCGGGGGAGGCCAGGGGCGCAGCCACTCGCTGTAGGGGTTCTCCTCCCCCATGTGAGGGTAGGGATCGCCGGGACCGATCTCACCCCGGGCCCGCTCCGGGTCGATGAGGGCGGCCCGCTGGCCGGCGTAGGCAGGGTCCAGCAGCCCCTCGATCGGCTCCGAGGGGGGGAAGTAGGGGTCGCCGTAGTAGAAGTCGCGGTCGGCGAAGGCCAGGTTCATGGCCTGGGTCACGGTGTGGATGTACCGGGCGGAGTTGTACCCCATCTCCCTGAGGTCGAACTCCTCGAGGATATCCAGCATCTGGAGCATGACCGGACCCTGTACCCAGTGGGTGAGCTTGACCACCTCCACCCCCCGGTAGGTGGTGCTCACCGGATCCTCCAGATAGACCTGCCAGGTGTCCAGGTCCTCCATGGTGATCAGGCCTCCGGCCTCCTGTGTGGCCCGTACCAGTTCGGCCGCGATGTCCCCCCGGTAAAAGCGATCGTATGCGGCCTCGATGGCCTCCTTCCGGCTCTTCCCCTCCTCCAGGGCGGCCGCCTCCGCCTCCACCAGCTTGCGGAGGGTGGCTTCGAGGTAGGGCTGCCGGAAGAGCTCACCCGGTCGGGGCGCCTCGTGCTCCTCGCCCGCGTGGGGGAGGAAGACCTCACGGGAATAATCCCACTGCTTGATGCGTTCCTTCGCCCCCTCGATGCGGCGGGCGGTGCCCTCCTCCATGGGATAGCCCACGGCCATCTCGATGGCGGGGGCCAGCACCTCGGCCGCGCTGAGGGTGCCGAACTCGGCCAGCATGGTCAGCAGCCCCCCCGGCGTGCCGGGGGTCACCGCGGCCAGGGGGCCGTAGGCGGGAGGATATTCCATCCCCCGCTCCTTGAAGAACTCCGGGGTGGCCCCGGTAGGGGCGGCCCCCAGGGCGTTGATGCCGATGACCTCACCGGTGTCCGGGTTGAAGATGAGGGCCTGGGTCTCGCCCCCCCACCCCAGCACGTCCCACATGGTGGAGGTGGCGGCCAGCATGGCGCAGGCGGCATCGACCGCGTTCCCCCCCTGGTTGAAGATCCGGGCCCCGGCGGATGCGGCCAGGGGCTTGCCCGTGATGGCCATCCAGTGCCGGGCGTGCAGGACCGGCTTGTTGACTTCCTGGGCCTCTGCGGGGCGAGCCGGGGGCCCGAGGGAGAGCAGCGGCAGCAGGAGGGCGAGGAAGAGGGCGGTGGATACGGGGACGGCAGGACGACGCATGGGGGCCTCCCCTTCGGGGCAGGAGGGACGTGATGCCGGGACGAAGGCAGGTCCATGGTAGCGGAGGAGGCAGGGGTGTGACCACCTCCTGGCACCGGGGGCCGGTCCGTATTCCCCTGGAGGGACCCCCGACCAGCTGGGCCGGCTCGGCCTGGAGAGGGCGGGCCTGGAGATCCCCGTCGATGAGGTCTTCAACCCCGGGGGGGGTAACCATAAGGCGGTCCTGCTGCTGGGCGGGGGCACGGGCGAGTTCGTGAGCCCCGACGGCCTCATCATGACCAACCACCACGTGGCCTTCGGCGCGGTGGCCCGCATCGCGACCGCCGAGGAGGACTACATCACCGACGGCTGCTACGCGGCCGCCCGGGAGGAGGAGATCCCCGCCCGGGGCTACACCGCCCGCATGGTGGAATACTACCGGGACGTCACCGGGGAGATACTCGATGACGTGGAGCCCGACACCGACCCCGCCGAGCGGGAGGCGGCCATCGCCGCGGCCAGGGAGCGGGCCCGCCGCGAGGGCGCCCCATCCCGGCTTGTCACGAGCCGCCCGGCGGGGCACCTTTCCTTTATGGAGCTGACCGAACTCATCCGGGGATTGAGCCGTCCCTCCGCCTACCCGCATATCGACACCGAGGACGTCCGGGTCCACCAGACCCACATCTCGGTGGTCTTCCTCGCCGGGGATCGGGCCTACAAGGTGAAGAAGCCGGTGGAGACGGGCTTCCTCGATTACACCACCCTGGACCAGCGCCTGGAGTATTGCCGCCGGGAGGTCGAACTCAACCGGCGCCTGGCCCCCGGCGTCTACCGCGGCGTGGTCCCCATCTTCGAGGAGGAGGGGCTGTTCGTGGGTGAGGAGACCCTGGAGGAAACCCCTCCCGGGGGAACGCAGCCCCCCGTGGAGTACGCGGTCTGCATGGAGCGCCTACCCCCCCACCGGACCTTCAAGTCCCTGGTCCGACGGGGCGAGCTGGGGGAGGAGCTCCTCGACCGGCTGGCCCGGCTGCTGGCCGGTTTCTACGAGGAGGCGGAATCAGGGGGACGCATCTCCACGTTGGGGGACTGGCCGACGGTGGCCCGGAACTGCAGCGAGAACTTCGACCAGTCGAAGCCCTTCCTCGGCGTGACGCTCAGCGAGAGGGTGCTGGAGCGCCTGGAGCGTCTCACCGATGAGGCACTGGAGGAACTGGAGGGGCTGATCCGCCGCCGGGCCGGGGAAGACGTCCCCCGGGACGGCCACGGCGACCTGCGGCTCGGGCACATCTACCACCTCCCCGAGAGGTCGGAGGAGGAACTGGTCGTGGTGGACTGCATCGAGTTCAACGAGCGTTTCCGCTATCAGGACCCCGTGGCCGACGCCGCCTTCCTCTCCATGGACCTTGCCCTGGAGGGGCGTGAAGACCTGAGCGAGCGCTTCGAGCAGGCCTTCCTCGAAGCGCAGGAGGATGAGGAGGGGGCCCGCCTCTTCCCCTTCTACACCGCCTACCGCTACGTGGTGCGGGGGAAGGTCCAGAGCATGCGGAGCGAGCAGCCGGAGCTCCCCGAGGCGGACCGGATCCGCGCGGTCCAGAAGGCCCGTCATCACTATCTGCGGGCCCTGGATGTGCTCGCCTCCCCGGCCCGACGCCCCGCCCTGCTGCTGGTGGGCGGTCTGCCCGGGACGGGCAAGAGCACCCTGGCAGAAGACCTGGAGGGGGCGTGGGGGGGCCTGCTCTTCCGGAGCGACGAGGTGCGCAAGGAACTGGCCGGACTCGAGCCGGACCAGCCCGCCTCCGCTCCTTTCGGGGAGGGTCTCTACCGTCCCGAACATACCCGGCGTACCTACGAGGCCCTGCTGGAGCTGGCCCGGGAGGGGCTCTTCCGCGGACACCGGGTGGTGGTGGACGCCAGCTTCCACCGGGAGCGGTGGCGGAGCGCGTTCCTCGACACTGCCCGGGCCCTGGGAGTGCCCGGGAGGATGATCGTCTGTACCGTGCCCGCCGAGGAGGCCCGCCGACGCCTCGAGGAACGGGAGGAGGATGCCTCCGACGCCGATTCCTCCATCCACCGCCGGATGGAGGAGACATGGGAGGAACCGGCGGCGGAGACCGAGGAGGCCCTCCTTCGCATCGACACCTCCCCGCCCCCCTCCCGGGTGCGGGAGAAGACCCTCGAGGTCCTGGAGGAAGAGGAGCTGGCCTGAAGCGGGCTTCGAGAAGGAGGCAACCTCCCCCGCCTCCGGACCGTATCTGACACAGCACCCGACCGAACGCTCTGCCGAGCGCCATGCCCGTCCCGCAGACCTCATGTGGGGTACGATGGGTCCCTTCCTGATCGATCTCCGTCACGCCGTCCGGAGCCTCCTGCGCCAGCCGGTCTTCACCGCGGCCGCCCTGCTCTGCCTGGCACTGGGCATCGGGGCCAATACGGCCGTCTTCACACTGGTCAACGGGGCACTGCTCCGACCCATGCCCTACGAGGAGCCGGGACGGCTCGTCTTCCTGAGTCACTCCTCCGAACGCTTCGGGGACCGCTGGTCGCCCCACTCCTACATCGACCTCACCGAATGGCAGGAACGGCAGGACGCCTTCGAGGGCATCGCAGCCTTCCGGAACGTGACCATCACCATGAGGGGGGATGAGCATCCGCAGCGCCTCACCGGCATGGGGATCACCCACGGGCTCTTCGATGTGCTCGGGGTGCACCCCGCCCTGGGCCGGACCTTCTCCGAGGAGGAGGCGGGGGCCGGGGGTCCGCCGGTGGCGCTCCTCACCTGGGGTCTCTGGCAGCGCGAGTTCGGGGAAGACCCCGATATCGTCGGCTCCCGGGTGGAACTGCAGGGAGAGACCCACACGGTCGTGGGCGTGATGCCCGAGGGCTTCCGGTTCCCCTGGTGGTCCGACGTGTATGTCCCCCTCCAGGAGGACGCGGCCCGGGGCGACCGGGGCGTGAGGAACCTCCGGTCGGTGGCGCGGCTCGCCGACGGGGTGAGCCTGGAACAGGCCCGATCGGCCATGGAGGGTGTGCTGGCCACCCTCGAGAGCGAGTACCCCTCCAGCTACTCCGGGGTGGGGATTTACATGGACCGGTGGCAGGACCAGGAACGTTCCCACCACCGGGACGGTCTGCTGGTGCTCATGGCCGCGGTGGGGCTGGTGCTCCTCATCGCCTGCGTGAACGTGGCCGGCATCCTCATGGCCCGCTCCGCCGGGCGGGGACGCGAGATGGCCATACGGACCAGCTTGGGGGCGGGACGGAAGGAACTGATCCGCCAGCTCCTGGCCGAGAGCCTGGTGCTGGCCGGACTGGGCGCGGCCGCGGGACTGGGGCTGGGCGTGCTGGGCAGGGACCTCCTGCTCGCCGCGGCCCCCATGGCACGCCCCTTCTGGATGGATTTCGGGCTGGACCCGCGGGTGACCGCCTTCGTGGTGGGCATCAGCGTACTCACCGCCCTGCTCTTCGGCACCGCACCCGCCCTCCACTCGTCCCGCACCTCTCCGGCGGAACTGCTCCGTTCGAGCGGGGACCGGGGTGCCTCGGGACGCAGCCGCTGGGGGGGGATGCTCACGGCGGGAGAGGTCGCCCTCGCCCTCGCCCTGCTCCTCTCCGCGGGGGCGATGCTGAAGGGACTGGACTCCCTCCTGGAGATCGACCCGGGGTTCGACCCCGAGGGGGTCCTCACCTTCCGGACCAGTCTCACCCCGGCGGACTATCCCGAGCGGGGACAGCGGCAGGACCTGGTGAGCCGCCTGATGGAAGAGCTGGACGCCCTTCCCGGCACCCTCTCGGTCGGCGCGGTGCAGTCCCTCCCCCTGGGGGGGGACAACTGGGGCAACTCCTTCTACGTGGAGGGCACGCCGGAACCGGAGCCGGGGAAGGGTCCGGTGGGCAACTACCGGGTGGTCCAGGGGGACTACTTCCGAACGGCGGGCATCCCGCTGCTGGCCGGCAGGACCTTCACCCGGGGTGAGCTGGACAGCGGCTCCGAGGGCATCATCATCAACCAGGCACTGGCCCGGGAGTACTTCCCCGACGGGGATCCCCTCGGTCGCCGCATCAAGCTGGGGACCGCTCAGCAGGATGTCCCCTGGCGGACCATCATCGGCGTGGCGGGAGATGTGAAGCACAGCCGGATCGATGACTCCGAGGCCTCCCCGGGGTTCTACCTTCCCTACGGCAGCCATCCCCTCTACGGCATGACCTTCCTGCTCCGATCGGAGGGTGATCCGACCCTCCTGACCACGGCGGTCCGGGAGGTGATGGGGAGGGCGGCCCCCTCGGTCCCCATCTACAGCGTGCAGACCTTCAAGGAGTACCACGACTTCGCCACCGGACAGCCCCGCTTCTACACCCAGCTCATGGGCGCCTTCTCCGCGGCGGCCCTGCTCCTGGCACTGCTGGGGGTGGCCGGGGTGATGTCCTTCCTGGTACGCCGGCGGATGCGGGACGTGGGGATCCGCACCGCCCTCGGGGCCTCCCCGGGGGACGTGATGCGGGAGATGCTCTCACGGGGGATGCGGCCGGTGGTGGCGGGTACGGCGGCAGGTGCGCTCCTGGGCTACGCGCTGCTCCGGTGGCTGGCATCGACCTTCTACGGCATCTCCCCCGCCGATCCAACGGTCTACGCGGCACTGGGAGGGACCCTCCTCGCCGCCTCGTTCCTGGCGGTGTGGATCCCTGCCCGGCGCGCCCTCCGGGCCGACCCGGTGCGGGTGCTTCGGGAGGAGTGAGGGAGGGGGCCTCAGATCCCGCCCCGTATCGGCGGCGGTGGACAGCCGACGACCGCGGCCGCTGTTGCACGGCCCTCTTCCTTCTGCTTTCCTCTTTCCAGCGACTTCACAGACCGACCGACCCGCAGCGGGAGAAGACCGAATGACCTTCCTCTACCTGGCCTCCGACCGTATGGGTTCCGGCGATGACGAACTGGGCAGGGAGCTGATGGTGTCGTACCTAAGGGAGCTGGCTGCCTCGGAGGTGCGGATCGACGTGGTGGGCTGCGCCAACAGCGGCATCCGTCTCACCACCGAGGGAAGCAAGGTGATCGAATACCTGGAGGCGCTGCAGGAGCGGGGTGCCCGCATCGCCACCTGCGGGACCTGCCTGGACCACTTCGGCCGCCGGGAGGCCCTCCTCATCGGCGAGATCGGCACCATGGACCGGACGGTCCGGATTCTGGCCACCGCGGACCGGATCATCCGGCCCTAGTTACCTCCGATCCCTGCTGCCGCGACTCGCCCGCCCGTTCCCGCCTCCGCCGTTCGTACACCTTGGTGAAGGCCACCCCGAAGTAGAAGACCTGGGCGATGTAGAAGAACCAGATGAGCACCACCAGCAGCGAGCCCGCCGCCCCGTACACCGAGTCGATGGGGGCGAACCCCAGGTAGAGACCCAGCACGACCTTCCCGATGAGGAAGAGGACGGCGGTGACCGACGCCCCCACCCCGATCACCCCCCAGGGGAGGTTCCCCCGGGGCAGGATCTTGTAGATCGCGCCGACCAGGAGGAAGACCCCCGCGAAGGTGATCAGGGCGTCCGCCGCCCGGAGGAGGCTGGATTCACCCAGGGGCAGGCGGGGAGCGACCACCTCGACCGCCGCGGAGAGCACCCCGCTCAGGGCGAACAGGACCAGCAGGAGCAGCCCCACCCCGAAGGTGAGGAGGAGGCTCACGGCCCGGCCCGCCAGGAACCCTCCCAGCCCGCTCCTGGGTGTGGTGAACTCCCACATGGTGTTCAGGGAGGACCGTATCTGGCTGAACAGGTTGGATGCCGCCACGGCGAGGATCAGCACGCCGATGATGGTGGTCCCCACTGCCGGGCCCGACTGAGCGGCGGTGAGTATGAGGTCCTGCATGGTGGAGGCAGCTTCGGGCCCCACCACGTTCTGGAGCGAGTTGAAGACCTGGTCGCGGGCCGCCCTCTCGCTGAAGATGAGCCCCACCACACGCAGGGTGAGGATGGCCAGGGGGATGGCGGAGAGGGTGGCATAGAAGGCCACCGCGGCCCCCATGCGGGGGGCTCCGTCCCGATTCCACGTCCGTGCCGTCTCCTTCAGCAGTTCCCGGATGGAACGGAGGGTCCCCCTCATACCCCCTCTCCCTCGTCATACCCCTCGCGGTCCGCGCCACGGACCGCCCCGACCAGGCGCAGGCTCTCCTCCCAGAGCCGCCGGGCCCTCTCATCGTCCCGGGCTGCGGGAGAGGGTGCGACGCGCTCCCGGTCCTTGAAATAGCCGCCGTCCAGCTCGTCATGGTCCGCCTCCGCGGCGAGCCATACGATCGTCTCGGCCCCTTTCCGGTTGCTCCGCATGAGGGGCCGGACCGGAAGCAGGAACAGGCGCAGCAGGGGGTTGAGGTGGCGGTAGAAGGAGGAGCGCACCGGCCCGGGATGGACCGCCGCCGCGCCTACATCCTCTCCCTGGAGACGCCGGGCCAGTTCCCGGGTGAAGAGGACATTGGCCAGTTTGGAGTTGGCATAGGCGGTGATGCCGCTGTAGTCCGAGGTCATCTGCAGGTCATCCAGGTCGAGGTCGGCCCGTTCGTGCACCCCCGAGGTGACGTTGATGATGCGGGCCGGGGCGCTCTCACGGAGCAGGTCCAGCAGTTCGAGGGTCAGCAGGAAGTGGGCCAGGTGGTTCACGGCGAAGGTCTCTTCCCATCCCTCCCCGGTGGTCCGGCGACGGGGGAGGTAGACCCCCGCGTTGTTCACCAGCACGTCCAGCCGGGGATGCCGGTCGACGATCCCCCGGGCCATCTCCCGCACCGCGGCCAGGTCCCTCAGGTCCGCTGCCGCCAGGTGGACCTCCCCGGCCCCCCCGCTCTCCTCCAGCATCCGGTCCCGGACCTTCCTGCCCTTCCGCCGGCTCCGGGCACCCAGGATCACCGTGGCCCCCCTCCGGCACAGGGCCGCTGCGGCCGCCCGGCCGATCCCGCTGGTGGCCCCCGTTATCAGCACCGTGCCGCCCTGGTTCTCCTCGGTCATACCCTTCCCCGGCTGCGATTCGCTCTCACCCTGAGTATCGTCGGCAGGGACGACCCGGGGCGAGAGGATTCTCCGTGTCCTGCCGCTCCTGACGGTACATCATCTCCCCTCTCCTCTCCCGGACCCCAGGGTCTCTTCCAGGCGGCGGAGCATCCGCTCCACGTGCCCCCCCGACCAGTAGACCCGGCGGCAGGAGGGACACCAGGCGAACTCCTCCTTCTCCTCCTGCACCGGGTCCGGGACACCCTCTTCCACCGCCTCGTCCCGGGCCCGGACCAGGGGGGTGTTGCAGCGCGAGCACCGGCTGAACAGTCCCTCCCTCCACTCCAGGTCCAGGACCTCCACCACCTGCCGGAGCTGCTCGAGGGAGTCGTCGGGGGTGATGAGCACCACGTTGTCCACACGCCACTCCTTCGGGAGGCGGCGGTCCCGGGTCAGCACCATCCGCCCCTCATGCCTGGCCCGCGTGACCAGTTCCTCGTCATCGACCCCCTCCTCCCAGGCGGTGTCGTACCCCAGGATCCGCAGCCACCGTGCCAGCCTGCCGAGCATCACGTCCGCCATGAAGGAGGGACGTCCCTCCCGACGGGGGATCCCCGTCCTGTGCTCCAGGCCCACACGGGCACCGCAGGTGCAGTGGATCGTGCGTCCGTACGCGAAGAGGGTCACGTCATACTCCCGGCCGCATTCGGGACATCGGATCCCCATCGTTCACTCCGGCGGGGGGTCGGGGGGGTTCCAGACCGCCCCCTGCATCGATTCCGGGGGGCCGTCTTCCCGTGCCGCCCGAGCATCACGGTACAGGGTGAGGGTGGTGCGGGGGGGCTCGGCGACCCGGTGCCCGGGAAGCGGGATCCGAACGAGGCGGCGCATGATGGCGGCTCCCTTCCGAACGTCGCGTTCGATGTCCAGTCCACCACCCCCGCCCGCTCCCGTCAACCCGATTGACGCAGGGAGACCCGCTCAGTTTGCTGCAAGCCGGGTCGACCGGCAGGATCGGGAGGTCCGGGCACCCGAGATCCTCACACCACCTGGAACCTCGCATGGCGATCCTGAGAGGAGAAGCGGCACGCCTCCGCATCGTCTGGCTGGAGCACGTGCTGGAGCACATCAAGGTGGACAGGGTCCCCCGCCTGCTCCGGGAGATCCTCCAGGTCCTTGCTCCCGGCGGGATCCTGCGCGTCATCTCCCCCGACCTGAAGATCCGCGTGGTGGAACAGAGCTGGCGGCAGAGCCTCATCGAAGACCCGGAGGACATCCTGGACTCCGTGGAGGGCAGGGAGGAGAACTTCTGCCTGGACGCGGTGAAGTAGCGGGGACCGTGGGTCCGGGTGGCCTGCTGCCCCGGCAGGATGACCGACCGGGAGGGACGGGCCGTCCACTCAGCCGCGGGTCAGGTTCTCCGGGTTCAGGGCCTCCAGCTCGGGCTGAACGAACCGGCCGTCCTTGCGGACCAGGACGTCGTCGAACCACACCTCCCCGCCTCCGCTCTCGGGATCCATCATGAGGACAAGGTCCCAGTGGACCTGGCTGCGGTTCCCGTTGTCCGCCTCCGCGTACGCCTGCCCGGGGGTGAGATGGATGCTCCCCGCGATCTTCTCGTCGAAGAGGATATCCTTCATGGGACGCCTGACGTAGGGGTTGAACCCGATGGCGAACTCCCCGAAGTAGCGGGCCCCCGCGTCGGTGTCCAGCGTCTCGGTGAGGTGTTCCGGGTCGGTGCTGTCGGCCTCGATGATCCTCCCATCCTCCACGGTGAAGCGGACCCGCTCGTGGGTGACCCCCCGGTAGAGGGTGGGAGCGTTGTAGGCGATGGTACCGTTCACCGATTCCCGTACCGGGGCGGTGTAGACCTCACCGTCGGGGATGTTCCGCTTCCCGTCGCACTTGATGGCGGGGATCCCCTGGATGCTGAAGCTCAGGTCGGTGTCCGGGGCGGTGAGCCGGACCCGGTCGGTGGCCTCCATCAGCTCCTTGAGGGGGTCCATGGCCTCGGACATGAGCCGGTAGTCCATGGTGCACACCTGGAAGTAGAAGTCCTCGAAGGCGCGGGTGGACATCAGGGCCAGCTGGGCCATGGAGGGCGCAGGCCAGCGCAGCACCACCCACCGGGTCCGGTTCACCCGCACGTCCAGGTGGACCGGCTTCCAGACCAGGCGTTCGTAGAGCTTCATCCGCTCGGGGGGCACATCGGCGTACTCCGAGACGTTGTCGCTCCCCCGCACCCCGATATAGGCGTCAACACGCTCCATGTAGGCCAGCTCGGAGGCGGCCACCGCCTCCAGCTGCTCCTCGCTGGCTGCGAGAAGCAGCTCCCGATGGACCGCCTGGCTCTTCAGCAGCACGGCCGGATGGGCGCCTGCCGCCGATGCCAACCGTACCAGCTCGTTCACGAACTCGTGGGGGGTGTCCACCGCCTCGATCAGCAGGCGCTCGCCGGGCTGGACGGTACACGAGTAGTGGAGGAGGGTCTCGGCGAGGCGCGTGTATCGCGGGTCCATGGACAGACTCCAGGTGATGCGTCGACAGCGTCGGATCATGGTCACCGGGCTTCGGACGGGGCCGCCGCGGGGGTCCGGCGCACCCGAGGACATCTTAGCGAGCGCCCCCGACGTCCTGCGCCCCGATCACCCGGGGCTGACAGCCCGGGCCCTCGCCGCTACAATGCCGCTTGCCTGGAACGCCCCGCTGCGGGGCTGCGATCCCGAAGGAGGTCCCCATGTCCCGGTCCATCATCCCCCTCCCGTCCCCCCTTCGCCTCCTCTCCCTGCTCTGCCTCCTCTCCCTTCTGTTCCTGGAGACGGGGAGGGCGGCGGCGCAGTCTCCCGGGGAGCCGGGATCGGCGTACGCCCCGCCGGAGGACCCCACTCTGAGCAGCGGCATGCGGGGGCTCATGGAACGTTACGCCGAGGACCGGTCCGCTCTCTTCCGCCGCTTCGATGCCCGCCGCTCCCCCGCCCGGAGGCAGCGTCTCGAGGATTTCTACCGGGGCTGGCGCGATCGGCTGGATGCGGTCCCCTATGAGGGACTCGGCGTGGAGGGGAGGGTGGACTGGCACCTCATGGCCGCCCGCCTCGAGCACGAACGGGTCCTTCTGGAACGAGAGGAGGGGGACCTCTCCGAGGTGTCCGACCTGATCCCCTGGGCCGGAGAGATCTTCGACCTCCACGAATCCCGGCGCCGCATGGTCACCATCACCCCACCCGCCCTGGCCGCCCGGCTCGACTCGCTGGCCGACCGGGTGGAGGAGACACGGTCCGCGGTCCGGCGGGGGCTTCGGGAGGGATCGGAGGAGGGATCGGAGGAGGGACCCGGTGAGGAGACCGGGGAGCAGGAGGGACGGACGCTCCGCCCCTCGAAGACCCTGGCCCACCGGGCCGCCGGCATCACCGCCGACCTCCGGAAGGTCCTGGAACGGTGGTTCGAGTACTACGACGGCTATCATCCCGAGTTCAGCTGGTGGTGCCGCAGGCCGTACGAGGCGGCGGACGGGGCTCTGGAGGGGTATCTCGACACCCTGCGGGAGGACGTGGTGGGGACCGGGGAGGGGGAAGACGGTCCCATCGTGGGGGACCCCATCGGCCGGGAGGCGCTGCTGGCGGACCTCGAGGCGGAGATGATCCCCTACACCCCCGAGGAACTCATGGCCATCGCCGAGGAGGAGTTCGCCTGGTGCGAGACCGAGATGCTCCGGGCCTCCCGGGAGCTGGGTTTCGGGGAGGACTGGCACGCCGCCCTGGAACACGTGAAGCGCCAGCACGCCGACCCGGGGAAACAGCCCTATCTGATCCGCGACCTCGCCGCCGAGGCCATCGAGTTCGTCACATCCCGCGACCTCCTCACCCTCCCCGACCTGGCCAAGGAGATCTGGCGCATGGAGATGCTCTCCCCGGAGCGCCAGAAGGTGAGCCCCTTCTTCCTGGGGGGTGAGGTGATCCAGGTCTCCTTCCCCACCGACTCCATGGAGCATGAGGAGAAGCTCATGAGCCTTCGGGGGAACAACGTCCACTTCGCCCGGGCCACCGTCCATCACGAGCTCATCCCCGGACACCACCTCCAGGGGTTCATGACCGCCCGCTACGCCACACACCGGGCCCCCTTCGGCACCCCCTTCTGGACCGAGGGGTGGGCCCTCTACTGGGAGATGCTCCTTTGGGACCTGGGGTTCCCCCGGGGCCCCGAGGACCGGGTCGGCATGCTCTTCTGGCGCATGCATCGGTGTGCCCGCATCCTCTTCAGCCTCGGTTTCCACCTGGGGGAGTTGAGTCCGCAGGAGTGCGTGGACATGCTGGTGGAACGGGTGGGGCACGAGCGGGCCAACGCGGAGGCGGAGGTGCGCCGTTCCTTCGAGGGCTCCTACCCGCCCCTCTACCAGGCCGCCTACATGCTGGGCGCGCTGCAGGTCCGCGCACTGCGTGAAGAACTGGTGGAGGGCGGACGTATAGACGAAAAGGCGTTCCATGACGCCTTCCTGCAGGGGGGCCGGATGCCCATCGAACTGGTCAGGGCCCGGCTGCAGGGCCGCCGGCTGCCGAAGGAGTGGACTTCTTCCTGGCGGTTCTACCTGGAGAGATAGTATCTACCTTCGGACGTGCCCGCCCGGGGGACCCGACTTGAGGATGCCGGAGACGGTGATGCTGAAGATGATACGCAGGAGGAAGGTGGCCCTCACCCTCCTCCTCCTGGCCCTGCCCTACGGGTTCGCCGGGACCGCATCCGCCTTCCTCCACCACCACCAGGACCCCTACAGCCTGCAGGATCCCCAGTGTCCCTCCTGCAACTTCCAGAAGCTGACCCAGGACGCCAACGCGGACGCCGCGACCTCCCACCTCCTCCCCCGACCGGAGCAGACCCAGCAGGACCTGACCCTGCACGACTGGCCCGCGGCGGTGGAGAGCACGGTCAGCCTCTTCCATCCCATCCGGGCCCCTCCCGCCTGATCCGACCTCCGCAGTCGTTCTGCCCATGAGACGATCGTACGCGGATCGCCCGTCCGTTCGGCACATGCCGTCCGGATCGGAGCGAAGAGTTCCGGAAGGTGGATCAGATGTTCGAGACGACCCTGGCGGCGCTGCTGCTCACCTGCGGCAGTGCGGCCTCGCCGCTCCTGCAGGACGGCCCCCGGATAGCCGTCCCCGACCCCCCCGCAGCCGTCGCGGCCGCGGACACCGTCACCGAGACCGGCCAGCCCGACCCCTTCCGGGGAGGGCAGCGTCAGCTCAGCCAGCTCAACCCGGAGATCAGCATGACCGGAGACTTCCTGGGGTGGGTGAAGACGCCGAAGCAGCGGCAGCCGGAAGACCTGGACCCGTGGGTGGGCAACCGTTTCATCCTCCGGGAGGCACAGCTCAACGTGGTGGCCCCCCTGGACCCCTTCACACGGGGGAAGTTCTTCATCGACGCCGACGGCGAGGGCTCTTTCGGCCTCTCCGAGGGATACATGGAGTGGATCAACCTCCCCGGAGGGACCAATCTCAAGATCGGCAAGTTCCTGAACCAGTTCGGACAGCTCAACCGATGGCACGACCACGCCCTGCCCCAGGCCGACCGTCCTCCCGTCCTGGTGACCTACCTGGGGGATGAGGGGCTCGGAGGTGTAGGTCTCTCGGCCAACACCTTCCTGCCCAGCATCACCGCCCACGTGAACGAGGTCACCCTGGAGTACATCAGCGGCCACGACGGCGGCGTGTTCGGCACCTCACCCGAAGCAGGGGGGGTGGCGGTGGGCCGGCTGAAGAACTACTGGGACCTCAGTTTCAACGCCTACCTGGAGATCGGCCTGAACGGGACTTGGGGCTACCGGGACCCCGACGGGGGTTTCATGTCCGGTGTCGGCGGCCTCGACCTCACCTATAAGTGGCTCCCAGCCGGCCGCGGACGCTATACCGGTGTGGAGATCCGTGCCGAGGCCCTCCGGAGCCGCTGGGAGGACGCCGCCGGGACCCGCGAGGCGCTGGGCGGCTACTTCTCGCTGGAGAAGAGACTGGATGCCCGGTGGCTGGTGAGCGGACGGTTCGACTGCTTCGAGCTCCCCTGGGACCCCGACCAGGTCACCACCGGGGGCGCGCTGGCCGCCACCTGCTGGCAGAGCGAGTTCGTCTTCTTCCGCTTCCAGCTCAGCCGCATCGCCCCGGAGACCGGGGACGCCGAGACCCGGCTCGTCTTCCAGGCCACCTGGGCCATGGGCCCCCACAAGCATGAGAAGTACTAGAGGAGAGGGAACCATCATGACCGCACCACGCACGATCGTACTCGCAGCGCTCCTGCTGGCTCCTCCGGCAGGGGAGACGACCGCCTCCCCGCCCGACGGCGGACCGGCCCCCGGGGCCGCCCCCATCCAGGTGGTCTCCACCATCCCCGACTTCGCTGCCGTCGCCCGCCAGATCGGCGGAGACCTCGTGGAGGCGCGGGCCATCGCCCTGGGGAACCAGGATCCCCACTTCGTCCTCCCCAAGCCCAGTTTCGCCCTCATGCTCCGCCGGGCGGACCTCTTCATCACCACCGGTCTCGACCTGGAGATGTGGGCCCCCACCCTCATCGACAAGGCCCGGAACCGCTCCATCGTGGAGGGGAGTGACGGGTACATCGCGGTCAGCGCCGGGGTGGACCTCATGGACGTGCCCACCCAGGGCGTGGACCGCAGCTCGGGGGAGATCCACGTGTACGGGAACCCCCACTTCCATACCAGTCCGGTGGAGATCAAGCAGGTGGCCTGGAACATCACCCTGGGGCTCCAGCGCGTCGATCCGGCCAACGAAGACGCATACCAGGAGGGCCTGGAGGACTTCCGGACCCGAATCGACGAAGCGTTCTACGGACCGGAGCTGGCGGCCGCCGCCGACCCGGAGGAACTGGATGCCCGGGTCCGGGACCGCACCCTCATCGATTACCTCGAGCAGACCGAGGTGGAGGGGCGTCCTCTGATCGACCGGCTGGGGGGGTGGCTGAAGGAGGCCATGCCCATGCGGGGACACCGGATCATCGCCTACCACAAGAACTGGAACTACTTCGCCCGGGATTTCGGCCTTCAGGTGGTGGAGTACGTCGAGCCGAAACCGGGTATCCCCCCCTCCGCCCGTCACGTGAAGCACATCATCGACGAGATCGAGCGCCTGGGCATACCCCTCATGCTGGTGGCCAACTACTTCGAGAAGGACACGCCGATGAAGATCCAGGAGCGGACCGGGGTCTCGGCGGTCATGCTCCCCCTCTCGGTGACCGGCGAGGAGGGGGTCGAGACCCTCTTCGACCTCTACGACCTCTGGGTCGACCGGGTCCTGGAAGCGCTGGCGGAGCGGGAGACCGATGAGGCGGATGGGAAGGGGCCGATCCGATGACCGAGATGATCGCCTTCATGGCCGCCCCCTTCTTCGCGTCCCTGACCATCGCGGCCATCCACGTCTACCTGGGTATCCACATCCTCCAGCGCGAGGTGATCTTCGTGGACCTCGCCCTGGCCCAGATCGCCGCCCTCGGGACCACGGTGGCGTTCATCGCCGGGGTCTCTCTGGACTCTTCCCTCTCGTACGTCTTCAGCTTCGGGTTCGTGGTCCTGGGTTCCGCCCTCTTCGCGGTGACCCGGGTACGGCACCAGAAGATCCCCCAGGAGGCCATCATCGGGATCACCTACGTGGTGGCCACCGCCGCCTCCATACTGGTCGCGGACCGGGCCGCCGGGGGGGCCGAGCACATCAAGGAGATGCTCACCGGGGCGGTGCTCTGGGTCCGCTGGCCCGCCATCCTCCAGCTGGCGGGGGTCTACGCCGCGATCACCGTGGTCCACATCCTCTTCCGAGGGAAGTTCACCGGACTCACACAGCGTTACCGGGAAGGGCTGCTCGAACCCGGTGACCGTTGGTGGGACTTCCTCTTCTACCTCACCTTCGGCATCGTCATCGTCATGAGTGTGCGTATCGCCGGGATCCTGCTGGTCTTCTCCTTCCTGGTGGTCCCCAGCTCCGTCTCCCTGCTCTTCAGCGGGGGATGGCGGGGACGGATGTACGTGGGATGGACCGTGGCGACGGTGGCCGCCCTCCTGGGCATGTTCGCCTCCTACGGCCTGAACATGCCGTGCGGACCCGCCATCGTGGTGATCCTGGGTCTCATGCTCGGCGTCATCGCCCTGGTGCGGCTGCTGCTCTTCGCGCGATCCCCGCAGGGGGGGTCCTCCGGCTGACCCTCGACCGCCCCGGCCCGTCCCGCGCGCTCCCGGGCCGGGCCCAGGGCCGGGCCGCTGGGGGAGGGGGAAGAGTCTCCGTCCCGTTCGGTGCCACGTTTCCCTTGAACGTGCCACCCGTTCTGCCTATCGTGCATGCGCCCACCGAAAGGTGACTGCGTGCATATCGCCGACGGGATCATAGCCACCGAGATCTGCGTGGCGGCGGACGCCGCCTGCCTCGGGTCCCTCTATGTGATGGGGAGGGAGACCGACCCGGACGAGATCCCCCGCATGGGGTTCGTCGGGGCCGCCCTCTTCGCCGTCTCCCTGGTCCACTTCCCGGTGGCGGGTACCGCCATGCACCTCTCGCTCCTGGGTCTCGCCGGCGTCCTGCTGGGGTCCCGAGCGGTCCCGGTGCTCTTCCTGGCCCTGCTCTTCCAGTCGCTGATCTTCCAGCACGGGGGGCTCATCACCCTGGGCCTGAACACGCTGAACATGAGTGTCGGGGCCCTCTCCGCCTGGGCCCTCTGGCGCACCCTCCCCGTTCCGAGGCCCATCCGGGCCTTCGCCGCCGGCTTCGCGGGGATCATGCTCCCCGCCACGCTGGTCATCGCAGAGTTCCTCATCACCGGTTACGGCCGCGGCATCCTGGTTCTCTACGCCGCCTACGCTGTGACCGCCGTCGCGGAGGGCCTCCTCACCGTCTCGGTGACGGCCTTCCTCCACCGCGTACAGCCCGACATCCTCGAGGAGATGGCTTCATGAAGCACACGATGAGCACAGAGATCCGCCCCGCGGCGTACCGGGCCCTGGGCCTGCCGGGCCTCCTGGCCCTGCTTGCCGGACTCCTCCCCGCCGCGGTCCTCGCCGTTCCCGCCTCCTACCACGGCATCCACGTGGAGGTCCGGGCGGAGGGGGCGGTCCATATCGCCCGTGCGTTCTACGAGGGGGGCACCCCGGTGACCGACGGGGACATCACGGTCACCGCGCCCGGTTCGGACCAGGCCTGGCAGGCCGGGCGCACCGACCCCGCTGGCCGCTTCGTCTTCCTCCCCGATGCGGAGGGGACCTGGACCGTCCAGGTGGACGACGGCTCCGGGCACCGGGCCCGGACTACCGTGGAGGTGGCGGCCGATGCGGTCTCCACCTCACCGGGAGCGGCCGCGCACGCCCTCGGACATGAGGAGGAGACGGCCGACCATGCGCACGAGCATGAGGAGAGCGTGCCGGACGAGGAGGGCGGGGAGCGGCTCTGGCAGCTGCTGACGGGCCTGGGCCTCATCGCCGGCATCTCGGGTGTCGCCTATGGGATCACCGCCCGTCGAAGGATGAGCGGCGGGGCGTGAGACACGCCTTCCTGGACCGCTACGGCGATGGGGATTCGGTCCTCCACCGCCGGGACCCCCGCGTGAAGACGGTGGGCGTGCTCCTGGCCCTGCTGCTGGTGGTGAGCGAGCCCTCCGGGGTAGCGGCCCCCTTCGCGGCCTACCTCCTGCTGACCGGGGCCCTGCTGACCCTGGGACGCGTACCCGCTCTCTTCGTGCTCAAACGCTGTCTGCTGGCCGCGCCCATCATCCTCACCGCCGCCCTCTTCCTCGTACTCGACGGGGGTGTGCGGTGGGAGGGGGGGCTGGGAGCCGGTCTCTCCATGAGCTTGAAGGCCTTCACCGCCGTTTCGCTGGTGACCCTCCTCACCGCCACCGAGCGGTTCCACCGCATCCTGGCAGGCCTGCGCTCGCTGGGCATGCCCGAGATGCTCACCACACTGGCCGCCTTTATGTACCGGTACGCCTTCATACTCAGCGACGAGGTGCTGCGCACCTCGCGGGCGCGGGTCAGCCGCACCCCGGGGCCGCTTCGTACCGGACGGGTGGACACCTACGGGAACCAGGCAGGGATGGTCTTCCTCCGCGGGTGGCGCCGTTCCCGGCGAGTCTACCAGGCCATGCGGAGCAGGGGCTTCAGCGGGGCGCTCCCGGGGGCCCCGGTCCTTCGGGCCGGCTGGGGCGACCTCCTCTTCCTGCTCCTCGTGGCCGGCTCCTTCGGCCTGGTCCGGGGACTGTGGCCGTGAGCTGCCGGGTGAGCATCCGCGACCTCTCCTTCGCCTACGACGAGGGCCGGCCGGTGCTGGAGGAGGTGGACCTCGAGATCGAGGCGGGAGAGCGCTTCGGCATCATCGGACCCTCCGGGGCAGGGAAGTCCACCCTCCTCCTTCATCTCAACGGCATCCTCTCCCCCGCTGGCGGGTCGGCGCACATCGGGGAGGACCCGGTGGACGCGGACCACCTGGAATCGGTCAGGAGCCGGGTGGGCCTGGTCTTCCAGGACCCCGACGACCAGCTCTTCAACCCCACCGTCTACGAGGATGTGGCCTTCGGTCCCCGGAACATGGGGAAGTCCCCGGAGGAGGTGGATGCCGCGGTCCGGCAGGCCCTGGAGCACCTGGACCTGCGGGGCATGGAGGAGGCATCCTCACACCACCTCTCCTATGGGGAGCGGAAACGCGTGGCGCTGGCCACCGTCCTCTCGATGCGCCCCGAGGTGGTGGCCTTCGACGAGCCCTTCTCCAACCTGCACCCCGCCATGGTGGAACGGCTCATCGGGATCATCCGGGACCTGCCCGCCACGATCGTCGTGGTGAGCCAGTCGATCCTCCCCGTCCTGGCGACCTGCGACCGGCTTGCCCTGCTGGACCGGGGACGGGTCCGGGCGGTGGGAGGGGTGCGGGAGATCGCTTCCGACACCCGACTGCTGGCCGAGTGCGGACTGGACTACACCTTCTACTGCCGTCTCTGCAGAGAGGCCGGCGTACCCCTGAACGAGGGGGGAGGAGACTGATGTCGGGACTCGTACGCTTCGGGGTCTCCATCGAAGGAGACCTCCTGGATGCCTTCGACGAGCAGAATCGGCGCCGGAGCTACCACAACCGGTCCGAGGCCATCCGTGACCTGATCCGGACCAGCCTGGCCGAAGAGGAGTGGGCGGAGGACGGGCAGGGGGCCGGCGGCATCGTGGTGGTCTACGACCACCACCGGAAGGAACTCGCCGACCGTCTGGTGGACATCCAGCACGACGCCCTGGACATCGTGGTCTCGAACCTCCACGTGCACCTCGACCACCACAACTGTCTGGAGGTCATCGTGGTCAAGGGGCAGGCGGAGCGGATCACCCGGCTGGCGGACGAGCTCCGCAGCCTGAAGGGGGTGAGCCACTGCAGCGTGGCCCGCGTCGGCCTGTTCGGCTAGAACTCCACCAGCCCCGCCAGCTTCATCACCTCGAGGTAGTTGAGCAGCGCCTGCAGGTCGGATGCGCTCCGTTCCTGCGCGTCCAGCATCTGCTTGATCTGCAGCACGCTGTGCTGCCCGTCCACCAGGCGCAGCACCTCCGAGGTGTCGGCCACGTCGCGGCGGCTGTAGGGGTACTCTTCCGCCTCCTCCTCCGGGACCTGGTCGATCCATCTCCTCCATCCCCCGTAGCCGTCCGCCTTCACCCGGTCGGTCTGCCGGGGGACGATGCGTGAGGCCCGCCGCTCCAGGTCGGTGGCCCGTACCCGGGGCATGCCCACCCCGAGACGATCCGCCGCCGCGGCCACGTGGGCATCCAGCGCCTCCAGGTGGGCGTCCGCCACCGCGTCCACCGTCTCCTTCATCTGCGCGACGTAGGCGCCGACCTTCCCGGCATCGTCCGCCAGCTCGGTCACCGAGGCCAGGGTCTCCTGCTCGTTCCAGCGGGCGGCGTCGATGTAGACCCGTCCCCTCACCCACGCCCGCCCCAGGGAGGAACCCCCGGCGTTGTTGACCTCCTCCAGGGCCCTCACGAACTGGTGGCCCAGGCGGCGGGTCCCGTTGCTGGCGATCTCCCCCGCGATGCGCACGGCCATGTCATCATCGGCGGAGGCGATGGTGTAGGCCGATGCGGCCCCTATGATGACCACCCGCTTGAGCTGGGTGGGGTCCGCCTTGTCCACCCTGTCGCCGGAGGTGTGGTACCAGCGGTCCGGCCAGGCGATCATCATCACCCCGGGGACCTGCACACCGGGATCGTTGAAGACCTCGTGGTCGGAAGACCCGTAGTGGGTCTCGATCGAGTAGTAGAACGGCTCGTCCGCCCCGCTGGGAGCCACGATGCGCCGGGGCACCTTGTAGAACCCGCTCCGGTTCTGGACCCGCTCCCGGTTCGACTCCCCCACGAAACGGAAGTAGTTCTCCATCACGTCGTTGATGTAGTGGGGCTGTCCGTAGGTGGTGCGCATCAGGTTCATGAACGCCTGGTTCAGGCTGAGCCACTCCCCCACCATGTCCATGTTGATGTTGCAGAGGGTCTCCTCCATCAGCTCCCGGTTCGCCTTCACCCACGGCCCGATCCCGCTGAACTCGGGACCCCATATGAAACGTATGGTGCGCCGGGGCCGAGGGATCCGTCCCTCCTCGATGAGGGTGTGGAGGGTCCGGGCTACCTCCAGGATGGCCGCACTCCCCGATTTGTTGTCGTTCGCCCCCTGCTTGGTGTACCCCTCGAAGAGGTGGGCGCTGAAGATGACCTCCCCGGCATCCGGGTCGGTGCCCGGGATGTGAGCGGTCACATCCTGCAGATCGTACGGCTGCATGGAGGCCTCGACCACCGCGTGGACGGTGATCTCCTCTCCCGCGAGCAGGCGGGCCTTCAGCGTCTCCCCCTCCCGGGGGGGGAGGAAGAACCCGAAGCGGGCCGGCTGCCCGTCACGACCGCCTCCCACGCTGCTCCAGGGGATCTGGAGCGGATCGAAGAAGGGGCGGCTGTTGCCGATGGAGAGTACTCCCGCCGCGTCCCGCTCCAGGCAGGCGGCCCGGTGGACGCCCCCCATGGAACCCTCGGTCACCACGATCTTCCCGGCGATGTCCGAGTCGGCCAGGTCCTCCTCTCTCCCCGATCCGACCCAGACGAGCTGTGCCGTCACGTCCGCGGGACTGCTCCCCTTGGCGAGCATGGCGCGCATGTCCTGGTAGGAGGCCAGCTTCCGCCGCATGGGGCTGATCTCCCACAGCTCCCCCTCCTCTCCGTCCCATACCCGCCCGCCGGGGAAGCGCACGATCTCCGCCCCGGGGAGCGCGTAGCGCATGAGCTGGTCGTGGATATACTGCGCCTCGTAGAAAGTGCCCCCACCGTACTCGGAGGCCGGGCGGTCCTTGTTGTACCCCCCGGTCTCCATGATGGTGTTCCACGCTGTCTCACCCGAGGCCTCACCGACGATCTCGTCCATCACGTCGCCGGGGAGGAAGGTCCAGTGGTACCAGGGGGTGAGCTGCGCCGAGGCCGGCACGGCCAGCACCAGGGAGAGCAGCAGAGCGAAGAGGGGGACGCGCGTACGCATGGCAGACTCCTGGATGGAAGACATCGTAAGGGCGGGTCAGGGGGCAGAGGCTGGGGTCATTACAACGTGCCCGGCCCATTCGTTCAAGGGCTCACTGCCCTCCTGCGCAGCGCGTATCGGCAGCCCGCCCGGTCGGCAGTGAAAGGGCCCCTCCCCGGATCGGAGACGAACTCCAGCGCACGCGCGGAGTCCACCGGTCTCCCTCTCTGAGGACGGAGCGCTCCGTCCTCAGGGCCCCACCACCTCCCGGCGTCCCATGTCGTACCGGTCACCGGGCTCCAGCACCAGGTAGTAGGTGGAGTCGGCGTAGCTGAAGGAGCGGTGGTAGTCGTGGACGACCACCCTGCCCCGCCCCACTACCTCGAAGAGGTCCCCCTCGACGATGATGGCCGTGGCCTCGCTGATGCCGATGCCCAGCAGGTCCGGATGCCGCATGACGATGACCCGCAGGTCGTCCCACCGGTCCCGCCGGTCGATGTGCTGGTCCACGGCGGCGCACCGGAGGAACCCGAAGCCCGCCCAGTGCTCCGGCTCGGGGGCGATCATCAGGCGGTTCCCTTCCTCCGCCCCTCGGGCCAGGAAGGAGGCCTGGATGCTGGCCCCCGCGCTGGAGCCGGCGATGAGCCCGCCTCGCTCCAGCACCTGGTGGAAGGCCTCCTCGGCAAGGGTGCCGGCGTACGCATCCACCAGCCGCCACTGCCTGCCTCCCAGGAAGTAGACCGCGTCCGCATCGTAGAGGACCCGGGCGAAGGAATCACTTTCGGCGACCGCGCGGTCTCTGGTGTGGAGGACGTGGACGTTCCGGGCCCCGTAGCGATCGGCCCAGCGCTGCCGGATCACCTCCGCGTCGTACTCCGCCCGCCCCCCGGCGGTGGGCACCACCACGATCTTGGCCTGAGGTCCTCCCGCGAGCTCCATGAACATCTCGTAGTTCGCCCCGTCCGCGGCACCGCCGATGATCATGAGGGTGCCGCTGGGAGGCCCATGGACCGGTCCCCTCCCGCAGGCTGTGATGAGCAGGAGGAGTGCCGCCAGGGGGATGGTGCGTCGGGCGCCGCGCATCGGATGCTCCCGGATGGGGTGTCGTTGCCGCCAGGGAGCCACAGTATGATGTACATTACCCGGGTCATGCTACTTCTCGCACGAAGGCCCGCTGCTCGTGGTTGTGGGGCGCTCGCTGGTGCGTGCCGCGACAGACGAGGATAGTAGGGTCTGTCCCCGACAAGGTCTCGTCCCGCCGCGGAGGTCTCCCATGGGGTCTGCATCCCCGTATCGCAGCCGGCCGTCGCTCCCGTTCCCGCTCCTCATCGCGCTGGCCCTCCTCGCACTCCCGGCATACCCCACCGCCCGCCAGGAGCCGGGGGAGACGGCCGCGGGCCGGATCGTCTACCTGGTGCGTCACGCGGAGAAGGCGGGGACCGTGGGGGACGTACCCCTCACCGACGCCGGCCGGCGGCGCGCGGAGGACCTCGCCGACCTGCTCGCGGACGCGGGCATCCGGACCGTCCTGACCACCGACTTCATCCGGACCCGCCGGACCGCGGCCCCGCTGGCGACCGAGGGGGGCCTCCATCCGCTCCTCTACGACCCGGACCGTCTTGCCGCCGCGGCGGAACGGATCCGCGGGCTGCCCTGCCCGGTCCTGGTCGTGGGACACAGCGACACCACGCCCGCGCTGGTGGATGCGCTGGGAGGCGACCCGGGCCCTCCCATCCCCGAACAGGAGTACGACCGCCTCTACCGCCTGGAGATCACCGACCGCGGGGTCCGCACCCGGGTGCTCCGCTTCGGGACCCGGACTTTCCCCGACCCGGTGGACCTGAGGATCCTCACCTACAACATCCACCACGGAGAGGGGACCGACGGCATCATCGACCTGGAGCGCATCGCCCGGGTGATCGGGGAGGCCTCCCCCGACGCCGCCGTCCTGCAGGAGGTGGACGCGGGGACCGAGCGGGCGGGCGGCGCGGACCAGGCCGCGCGCATCGGGGACCTGCTGGGGTGGGAGCACGCCTTCGCCGGGGCGATGCCCTACCAGGGGGGGTCGTACGGCGAGGCGCTGCTGAGCCCGCACCCCTTCGTCCGGGTCGGCTTCCACCCGCTCCCGCACCTGCCGCACCACGAGCCCCGGACGGTCATCCTGGGCGAGATCCTCTCCGCGTCCGACGGCCCTCCGATCCTGCTGGCCGGCACCCACCTCGACCACACGCGGGACGGGGCCGACCGCCTGGCCCAGGCACGGGAGACCCGCCGGTTCCTCGAGCGAGGAGGAGGGGGCCGCCCCATGGTCCTGGCCGGGGACCTGAACGCGGTCCCGGGGAGCGCGGTCCTGGCGGTGTTCGCGGAGGGGTGGAAGGACGCGGGCGCGCGGGCGGGAGCCACCTTCCCTTCAGGAGCACCCAGCCGGCGTATCGACTACGTGCTGGCGGCCCCCGCCGAGCGGTGGGTCGTCGCGGACGCGGTGGTGCTGGACGAACCCGTCGCCTCCGACCACGCCCCCCTGCTGGTGGAACTGCAGTACCTGCCGCCGGCCGGCGGGTGAGGTCGGACCGAAAACAGGGGGTCAGCTCCCCCTCAAACGCTCCGCGTGCTTCTCCCGAAGCCTGCTGAGTTCGGGCCCGAGGTCCTCACCGGGTACGCAGAGATTCCGCCAGGCGGCTCCGAGGTCAGGCGTTCCGACCCGGCGAGGCCGAGTGAGAGACTATTCACATGAGCTCGCGGTCCTGTTATGCTTGCCGATATCCACCATGCTCGAAACGCACACGTTGGAGGATGTATGCGCATGCGCGTCCGTTCACTATCGCTGTTCGCGGCGGCACTCCTGGCTGTGGGACTCTTCGGGGGCGCCGCGTTCCAGCAGGACTCCCCCTACTACCTGACGCCCGGTTCCGAGGCCCCCTCCTTCGAGGGCGTCACGGACGACGGGGCCGAGGTGAGCCTCGAGGCCATGCTGGAGGAGGGACCGGTCTTCCTGGTCTTCTGGAAGGAGAGCTGCCCGCACAACCCCCGGGCCATGCCCTCTTTCAACGCCCTGAAGGAGGGGTACGGGGAGGAGGTGCAGCTCCTGGGTGTGGTGCGTGCCGCGCCGGAGGACACGAAGGATTGGGCCGAGCAGTTCGATGCCGCTTTCCCCCTCCTGCCCGACCCCGAGGAGAAGGTGATCCTGGACTACCGTACCGCCTTCTCCATCGCCACCTTCCAGATCGGCCAGGACGGGAAGATCGCGAAGGTGTTCGAGGGCTATGGCCAGGACGAACTGAAGGCCCTGAACCAGGCCATGGCGGGGGCCGCGGGCACCGCTCCCATCGAACTCGACATGAGCAGGATCCCCAGCCGCCAGACATGGGGCTGAGCGTTCTAGTCGCTCTCCGGTCCGGAGAGCTCACGCGCTGAACCGATGAGGGGCGCGGGTCGGACCCGCTAAACGTCCGAGGCCGCGCCACGTCCCTATCACGGTCCGTCTTCCTCCCGGGGGACGGATCCGCCCGACATGTATCCAGCGGAGAGCCAACCTCCTTTCGGAGGTCTGTATATGTCTGTTTCGCGGATCCCGGGGTCGATACCCCGCTGCGTCTTCTTCCTCGCCGCCCTCCTCCTCATGTTCCTGGTCCCCATCCTTTCGGCGTCGGGGCAGCAGCCGGACCCCCCTCCTCCCCAGGGGCGCGTGCGGGTCTTCCTGGACACGCAGATGTACTACGTGGATTTCGACCACCTGCGCCGCGAGATCCCCTTCGTGGACTGGGTCCGTCAGCCCCAGGACGCGGATGTGCACATCCTCATGGCATCCCAGCCCGCGGGGAGCGGGGGGATGGCCCTTACCCTGACCTTCATCGGGCGGGAACGATTCGCAGGCAGGACCGATACCCTCACGGCCTTCACCGACCGGGACGCCACCGAGTCCGAAGCCAGGGATGTCTTCACCCGCACGCTGAAACTGGGGCTGATGCCCTTCGTGGCCCGCACCCCGGAGGCGGAGAGGATCCGGGTGCTCTACCAGGGGCCCCGCCCCGGGGAGGTCGAGAGCTCCGGGGAGGCCGACCCGTGGAACCTCTGGGTCTTCCGCATGCGGGTCGGCGGGAACTTCAGCGGGGAGACCCGTCAGAGCCGCTCCTCCTACAACGGCAGCCTCTCCGCCAACCGGACCACCGAGGAGTTCAAGTTCGCCTTCTCCGCCTATTCCTCCTACAGCCGGAGCGAGTTCGAACTGGACGAGACCACCACCTTCGTGAACACCTCCCGTTCCGGCCACGCGAACGCCTCGGTGGTCTGGAGCCTGGGCCCCCGCTGGTCCGCGGGGGTCCGGGGAGGGGTGAGCCGCTCCACCTTCCTCAACAAGCGGCTGGAAGCGACCCTCGCCCCCGCCGTGGAGTACAACATCTTCCCCTGGGAGCAGTCGGCCCGCAGGGAACTCACCGTCACCTATCACGCGGGCTACGAGCACAACGATTACGAGGAGCGGACGATCCTCCTCAGGGAGCGGGAACTGCTCCCCGAGCACGGACTGAGCATCAGCGCCTCCCTCACCGAGCCGTGGGGATCGGTGAACGGCTCCCTCAACTTCTCCCAGTACCTGCACGACACGAAGTACAACAGCGCGAGCCTGTTCAGCAGCCTGGACATCCGGCTCTTCAAGGGGTTCTCCCTCAACCTGTTCGGGAACATCAGCCGTCCGCGGAACCAGATCTACCTCTCCGGCGCCGGCCTGAGCCCCGAGGAGATCCTCCTCCAGCGCCGTCAGCTGAAGACCGACTGGACCTGGTTCGGGAGCCTGGGGATCAGTTACTCGTTCGGCTCGAAGTTCAACAACGCGGTCAACCCGAGGCTCTGGTTCTGAGCAGCACACTCGCCCGGGCCGGACCCCGGTCCGCACATCCTCATGGCGCCCGCAGGGCCGTCGCAGAGAGCGCGGCCTCCGGCAAAGGGAAGAGGACGCCGAGCCCCTCCTCGGAGGTGAACATCCCGCGGCTGGAGTGGCCGATCCCCGGCACGACGGTCAGCACGTGCCCGTGTCCCGGCCAGAAGCGGCCCATGTAGTTGACCAGGATGATCCCCCGGTGGTAGCGGCGCTCTCCCTGCAGCATCGCGCCGCAGCTCATGTCCAGCCACGCGGTCTGAAGGTCGCGGTCCCCCACCATGATCTGGACGTCCCTGCCGGTCAGGTTCTGCCGGATGCCCGTGAGGCTGAGTCCGCTCATGTAGGTGTTCAGCCCCTCCAGACCGTAGTGCCACCGCTGGTAGTCGTCGCAGACCGCGGCCTCCGGCACGGCGAAGCTGTCCAGGTATCCCGGCACCGCCCGCTCCGGTCCCAGGTAGAGGTAGGTGGAGGGGTTGGCCACCGCGTAGCGGACCGGCACGGTGAGGGTGTACTCCGCCCTCCCCCCGGCGGCGTAGCGGTGGGTGTACTGACCCCCCGCGGAGTGCCCCGCCACCACGATCTCCTCCAGGTCGGGGAAGCGGCCCCCTCCTGCCACCTCTCCCAGGAGCACGTCCATGGCGGCATAGGAACTCACACGCCACGGGCGCACTTCATCCTGCACCGAGAGATGTCCCCTCTTCCAGCCGCTGGAGGTCCAGTACGCCTCGTCGGTGGCAGGGCCGTCGTCGGCGGTCTGGAAGAAGGGCGCCACCACGAGCGTCCTGCGGCCTTCTCCGAGCTCATCCGCCGCTTCCATACCGACCTGGAAAGCATGGTCCCACGCACGGTCCGCGCCGTGTACCACCACCAGCAGCCGACGTATGTAGGTGTTGCGCACATCCAGGGGGTAGTTGCGGTAGAAGGCCAGCTGGAGACCGCCCCCTCCGATGGCGAGCCGCCCCTGGCAGGCAGGCCGTCCCCACCCGCAGGGATCCGGTGCCTCTCCCTCGCCCTCCGTGAACAGTTCACACCCGGTGGCGAAGAACAGCGGGAGCAGGAGGAGCACGATCAGCACGGGCCGGAGTCGGATCCGGGACCGCGGTCGGGCTCGAGGTCCGGGTCGGAGCGATCGTGGAGGATGCGGCGACCCGGACGGCAGCGGGAGCGGCTGCAGTGGTTCGTGGGACGAAGCGCTTCGGGGCGGTTCCAATCGGGGCATCCTGCGTTCTCCGTGTCGGGGAGGGGCAGGTCAGGGCAGCGGGACGACAGACCATTCTAGCCGCTCTTCGGACCCGTGCACAGCCACGGATGGCCCCCCTGCGCCCGGTCCGCTCCGGCTCGTCATACCCCTGTACTATGGTGAATATTCCTGTCCCCGGATTTCGGGTCTGAAACACCACATATGGGAGACCGACGATGGGTCAGCACACCTTCGACGGGTTCCGGAAACGGACCGGCCTCGTAGTCCCCTTCCAGCTGGAGAAGATCGAACAGGCCGTTCGGGCCGCCTGTGCCGCGGTGGAGCGGGAGCAGGATTACCATGCCCCGGACGAGCTCCCGGGCAGGGTGACCGAACGGGTGGTCGACCAGCTCCAGCGGCCGGACAGCGTCTACTTCGTGCGGCCGGATGAGGAGGGCAAGCGCATCCCCCGCATCGAGGACGTCCAGGACCTGGTGGAGATCGCCCTGGCCGAGGAGGGGGAGCCGCTGATCGTCACCTCCTATAAGAAGTACCGGAAGCGACGGGAGGTGGCCCGGAGCCGCATCCGGGTCAAGGCGGACCCGGAGGGAGCCGGGGTGGACGTCACCGACGCCAGCCTCCTGCTGGTCGAGTCCACCACCGACAACGTGACCCGTCCCTGGGACCGGCAGCGCATCAGCCGGGCCATCATGCAGCACACCGAACTCTCCCCGGAGCTGGCCGTCTCGGTGGCCAAGTCCGTGGAGAACCGGATCATCGACAGCGAGATGCGTACGGTGAACACCACGCTGATCCGGGAGCTGGTGAACAACGAGCTGACCGAGCGCGGTTACCGGGACCAGCTCCGGAACCTCTCCCTCTACGGGGTGCCGAAGGACTTCGTGGAGAACCTGATGTTCACCAAGTCCACCGAGAACAGCAACATCGTGAACAACAACCCCGAGGCGGTGAACCTGGGGCTGGCCGAGCTGGTCCTCAAGCAGTGGGCGCTGGATACCATCTTCAGCCCGGAAGTGAAGCGAGCCCACGACACCGGCGCCATCCACCTGCACGACCTGGGCTACCCGCACCGGGTGTACTGTTCCTCCCACTCCATCGAGTATGTGAAGAAGTACGGTCTGAACGGGCTCATCAACCTGAGCACGACCTCCAAGCCGGCACGTTCCGCCTCGGTGCTGACCGGACACCTCAACACCTTCCTGGCCTCCATGCAGGCCAACTACGCGGGTGCCCTGGGGATCGCCTATATCAACATCCTCTATGCCCCGCTGCTGGAGGGTATGGGCTGGGTCGAGATGAAGCAGATCGCGCAGGAACTCATCTTCAACGGCTCCCAGAACGCCTTCTCACGCGGGGGGCAGACCCTCTTCCTCGACTTCAACATCCACACCGGCATCCCCAGCTATCTCCGCGAGGTCCCGGCCATCGGTCCCGGCGGGAAGTACATGCTGAGGCGCTCCGACGGCGTGAAGGTGGCCCTGGAGGAGGTCCTCCGGGAGGAGAAGGACTCGGACGGCTACCGCCTGATGGACCTCTATCTCTACCGGGAGGACGGCAGCCGCCGCCTGGTGCTGCGCGAGCTCCTGGATGCCGAAGGCGGCCTTCGCTACGACCCGGACATCGCCGGCGGCCTGGAGGAGCGGGGCGAGGCCGTCGTGACCTACGGCGACTACGAGGAAGAGGCGCGCCGGTTCACGCTGGCCCTGCTCGAGGTCTGGAAGGAGGGGGACAGCCAAGGGCGCGTCTTCGAGTTCCCCAAGTGCGACTTCCATCTGAGCGAGGAGACCTTCAGCGATCCGGCGCAGTACGAGGTCTTCATGAAGGCGTGCGAGCTGGCGAGCCACAACGGCTCCACCTACTTCATCTTCGACCGCGACGAGGTGACCCTCTCCGCCTGCTGCCGGCTGCGTACCACGATCCAGAGCAACCGTATGCTCGTACACCCGGAGAATATGCGCTTCTGCGGGTTTCAGAACGTGACGATCAACATCCCCCAGGCCGCCTATCGGGCGGCCCGGGCGGGTGAGGGAGAGATCCTGGAACACTTCTTCACCGAGCTCGACCGAACCATGGAACTCGCCGTGGAGGCGCACCTGCAGAAGAAGGCGCGGATCGCCGAGATGATGTCGGGACCGGGCCATCCCCTCTGGCAGGTCGGGCGCCCCTCCGAGGACGGTATGCCCTATATCGACCTGGAGGACTGCACCTACATCCTGGGTCTGATCGGTCTGAACGACGCGGTGGACTTCCTCATCGGCAAGCAGTTCCATGAGTGTGAGGAGGCCATGCGGCTGGGGCTGAGGGTCATCGCCCACATGTACCTGAAGGCGAAGCAGCTCAGCCGCCGCCACGGCCTGAAGTTCACCCTGGAGGAGTCCCCCGCCGAGAGCGCTGCCCGGCGCCTCGCCAAGACCGACCTCCTCTACTTCGAGGACGAAGCGCGCCGGGTGGTCCGGGGGGCCCACGAGGAATACGCCTACTACACCAACTCGGTCCACCTGGCTGCCGACGCTCCGGTCGGCCTGGTGGAGCGGATCAGGGAGCAGGGGAAGTACCACAGTCTCATCGAGTCGGGGGCCATCACACACGCCTTCGTGGGGGAGGAATCTCCCTCGGCCGGGGCCATCGCGGGCCTCGTGAGGAACACTTTCTACCGGACCCAGTCCGCCCAGCTGACCATCTCCCCCGAGTTCACCTTCTGCGAGGAGTGCAGCCATACCATGCGGGGACTGCTGGAGAGCTGCGCGCAGTGCGGTTCGAAAAACGTGTACGGGGAGACCCGGGTGGTGGGCTACTTCAGCAAGATCCAGAACTGGAACAAGTCGAAACGTTACGGGGAACTGGCGGACCGACACCGGGGACGCTACGCCATCGAGACCGCGGAGGAGGATGAGGACACCTTCGTTCTCGCCGGCGAGGAGGGCGTGACATGCTGAAGCCGTTCCGCGTGCTGGTCTTCGGGAAGCCGGGCTGCGACAAGTGTCACCTGTTGAACCAGCGTCTGGACAAGCTGCTGGACTCCGGGGAGTTCACCGAGTTCGACAAGAGGTACTGCGACCTGGAGACCGAGGAGGGCCTGGTCCGCTTCGCGGAATCGGAATGCATCAACCCCCAGCAGATCCCCGCCCTGCTCGTCACCCGGAGGGACCCATCCTCCGGCCGCTACCTTTCCCTTTCCGACCCCCGCCCGGGAGACCCGGAGCGCCCCGGAGGGAGCGCCCGGCTCCACCAATACATGGGACTGCGCACCGATTACTCGGGAGCCGCGCGGGGTGTCATCACCCCAAAGATGATCGAGGCCGTACTCCATGAAGCCCGGGACCGCTGACGGGGGACGGACTTCGGTCTACGCCTTCCTGAAGAACCCCACCCTGGTGGACTATCCGGGCCGCCTGGCCGCCGTCTTCTTCACCAGCGGATGCAACATGCGGTGCGGCTACTGCCACAACCCCGACCTTCTCCGCACCAGGCAGAGGGGTATGGGTCTCACCCGCCTCCTGGAGGCATGCGAGGGCTTCCGTGACCATTGGGTGGAAGCCGCCGTCATCACCGGGGGGGAACCCACCCTGGCTCCCGACCTGGCGAGGATCATCGCCTTCTTCAAATCGTTCGGATGGGCGGTGAAGCTGGACACCAACGGGAGCCGCCCGGAGGTGCTCCGGGAGGTGATCGGCCAGGTGGATTACGTGGCCATGGACATCAAGACCTCCCCGGATCGGTACACCGAACTCACCGGCTTCGCGCATCCCGGCCGGATCGCAGAGAGCATCCGACTCGTGCAGGAACTGGCCGCCGACTACGAGTTCCGGACCACCCTCCTCGACCCCTTCCACGACGACGACCAGCTCACACGAATCGCCGAGCTGGTCCGCGGGGCGCGCCGGTACGTCCTCCAGCCTTTCGTACCCAAGGATGAGATGCCGGACGAGGCGTACCGAGGGCTCCCCCGCACCTCCCCGGAACGGCTGCGGGAAGCAGCCTCCCTGATGGCGGAGTGCGCCGGGGAGGTGCTGCTCCGGGGAGAGTGATCAGCGCCCCGGGAAGACCTCCTCCAGGCCGGCCAGAAGGGCGACGTGCCGGGCGGCACGCAGCATGGCTGGGATGTCCGCCCACTCCTCCGGCTGCCCCCTGGCCCCTCCCCGGCTGCCCCCCAGACCGATGGCGGGGGATCCCGCACCGATGGCCACGTTCATGTTGGAGGAACCGGAATCGCTGAGGCGGGGCTCGTGGCCCAGGTAGCGGGAGATGTCCGCCGCACGCTCCACCAGCGGTGCTTCGGCAAGTCCGGGGATCTGCCCCCCGGGGGTGATCTGGAAAGGCTCCATCCGGAAGGCGACCCCGGTGTCCTCCCCCACCCCGGAGAGGATGGACCGCACATCCTCCTCGATCTCCTCGATGACGCCGGCGTCCAGGGAACGGATGTCCAGGGAGAACCAGCCCGACTCCGGTTTGTGGTTGTAGACCGAACCGCTGTGGACCTGGGCGATGTTGATCACGGTACGTCGGTCAGCGTGCTCGGCGGGCTGGGGCAGCTGGAGTATGCGGTCCACCGCCCGGCCGATCCCCTGGTTCACGTTGGGCAGACCGCCCCCCAGGGAGTGACCACCGGGACCGGAGGCGACGACCTTCCACCAGTGGATGCCCAGGGCCCCATAGGTGATGCTGCGCCCGTCACCCAGGATGTCGATGAAGGCCAGCGCCCGATCCGACCACTCCTGGTGGAGGACCCGCATCCCCACCAGGCCCGTCTCCTCCTGGGCCACCGCGGCGAAGACGAGGTCGTGGGGCGGCTCGACCCCGCTCGCCGCAAGGGCCTCGGCGGCCAGGAGCATGGCTGCGGTGATGGAGGAGGTGTTCGTGCCCGGACCCACCACCCGGTCCCCGTCGATCCGGGGCGGACGGCCCGCGGCCCTCTGGTGCCCGGCCACCGTGGCCAGGTCGTCCAGCGTGGCGATGAACACCAGGGCCCGGTCCGATCGGCCGGGCAGCACCCCCACCGCGTTCGGACTCCCGTCCACCCGCACCTCCCGCAGCCCGATCCTCCGCATGTGGGCCGCCACCGCCTCGGCACGCTGCTGCTCCTGTCCGGAGGGTGAGACGATCCCTCCGATCTCGACCAGCATCCGGGCCGCATGGTCCCGATGGGCGACGATGTACCGCTGGGCCTCGGACATGCCGGGCCGCTCCAGGATCTCCTGGACCGACGGCGGTACGGAGTCGGCCTGTACGGCCCCTGCCGGGGGGGGGACGAGGGGCCCGAGGAGCAGCCCCGCCGCCATCAGCAGTGCGCCCGGTGTCTTCCTGTCGGGATCGGTCCTCACGGACATACGCGCTCCTCCCGCCGCTCGTTCGAGATGCCCCGTCTCCCTCCCGCTACCGGGGGAGGCCCCGCTCGGTGACCTCGGGGTCCCGGTCCAGGGCCAGCAGCACCGGATGGTCCCCCACCGCCCGTCCGAGAGCGTATACCAGCCTGCTCACCCGGGCCATCTTGTCGAAGTCACATTTCTCCACCGTATCGGTGGGACGGTGGAGGTCCTCGTGGACCCCGCAGAAGAAGAAGATCGTGGGGATCCCCGCCTGATGGTAGGCGTGGTGGTCGCTCTGGCGGAAGTAGTTCCCCTGCATCTGCGGGTCGTTGTACCGGTCGCTGACGGACACCACACCCAGTCCCGCCTCCGATTTGCGCAGCAGGGCATCCAGCTCGGAGCTCAGGAAGTGGGACCCGATGGCGTAGATACTGTCCGGCTCGTTCCGCGAGAGCATGTCCATCTGGAGCATGGCCGTGACCTTCTCCAGGGGGACGGGACTGTTCTGTACGAAGTGGCGGGCTCCCCGGAGGCCCTTCTCCTCCCCGGTATGCCAGACCATCACCACGGACCGCTTCGGGCGGCGGATGGAGAAGGCCTCTGCGATCTCCAGCATCGCCACGGTGCCCGAACCGTCGTCGTCCGCTCCGTTGTAGACCTCTCCCCCCCGAGCCCCCACGTGGTCGTAATGGGACCCCAGGATGACGTATTCCTGCTTGAGGACCGGATCGGAACCCTCCAGCCACGCCACCACGTTCTGGGTCCGGTCGCGCTCACGGGCCAGAGCGATGTCGAGACGCGCGGTCCGGGCCACGGGCCGTCCCTCCACCCGCTCCCCCCGGGCGAGATCCTCGAACCACGACCGGATCACCGATCCCGGCACCCCCAGCAGCCCTGCCGCTGTATCCCAGCGGACCTGGATGACCGGCCCCGATCCGCCCTCCCGCGGGCCGTCGCCGCTCCCGGGCCAGATGGTCCGGGCCGAGACGGGGAAGCGCATCCCCTCTTCGCTCATCCGCTCCTCGAGCCCGGGACCGATCACCTCGATGACGGCTTCCGCGCCCTTCTCGAATGCAGCGTAGCTCCGCCGATACCGGGCCATCCGGTACTCCGGGGCCATCAGGGTGTGGTCCTCGGGCAGCTCGGCGTCCAGGATCACCGCCACCCGGCCCTCCAGGGCCAGGCCGTCGTAGTCATCCCATGCCTGATCGGGTGCCTCCATCCCCCAGCCGACCAGTACGAGACGTCCGGATACCGATCCCTCTTCGGCGAAGCGTCCGCCGAAATCGGGACCGTGACGCCAGGTGCGCCCTCCCGCAGCGAGACGGGTCCCCTCCGGATCCACGGCGATCCGCTCCAGGGGGATCTCCTGGAGGTAGGACCCGCTCTCCATGAGGGGCTGGAAGCCGCAGCTCGCCGCCTGTACCGCCAGGTAGCGGGCCGCCAGCTTGAGCTGCGGCGAGGGCGTGTCGCGGCCCATCATCTCGTCCGATGCGATGAACTCCAGGTGAGCGCGCAGCTCGTCGGCGGTGATGGAATCGACCGCTCGATCGGCTCCGCAGCCTGAGAGGAGCAGGACGAGGGCGAGAAAACCGGCCGGAACGAGCCGGCGGCGGAGTGGGCGGGTCATATGCTGACCTCCATGCCAGGCGAAGTGAGGTGACTGGTCCGGACATCCGGGACGAGCGGGGGGCGGGGAGGCGGACCCTACCCCCTCCCGCATTCCATACCCCCGACCCTCCGCCGACCTTCGGCCCTCCGCATCGGGATCACCGGCTCCCGGGCACGGGGACCTCCGGACCCCCCGGACGGCATGCGGCCGTCAGTGGGATAAGACCCGGATCGCGTAGAGGAAGGCGAGTCCGGCCACGAAGGCGAGAGCATGGATGATGTTGCCGGGGAAGCGGTGGTCCTTGTTGACCTCGGGGATCAGGTCGGAGGCCCCGATGTAGAGGAAGTTGCCCGCCGCGAAGGGGATCAGGAAGCTCACATCGATCTGGAACGAGGCCAGATAGGTGAGGAGGGAACCGGCCAGGAAGGTGAGCCCCGAGAGCAGGTTGAAGAGGAGCGCCCGCCCCTTGGGCCAGCCCCCGTGCACCAGCACCCCGAAATCCCCAAGCTCCTGGGGCACCTCGTGCGCTGCAGCAGCGAGCCAGGTGCTGATCCCCAGCCGGATGTCCGCCAGGAACGCCCCGGCCACCGCCAGGCCCCCCATGAAGTTGTGCAGACCGTCTCCCAGGAGGATCAGATAGGTGAGGGGTTCCTTGCACTCCGCCACGTCCCGGTGGCAGTGGTGCCAATGCAGGAACTGCTCCAACAGGAGGAAGAGGGCGAACCCCGCCATCAGCCAGGTGAAGACCCAGAGGGGGTCCCCGCCCTCCCCCAGCGCACCGGGGATCATGTGGAAGAAGGCCCCGCCCAGAAGAGAGCCCGCCGCGAACGCGACCAGGGGGAGGAGCAGGCGCCGCAGCGTACCCTCCCGCAGCAGCAGGGTCACGCTGCCCACCAGTGCGATGGCGCTCATCAGGACCCCGCCCAGAAGGATCCAAAGGAAGATCGTCATACTCCAACCTCCACCGTTCAGACCGTGGCTCTCGCTGGATGCAGTCTACACGGCTCCGGCCCTTCCCGACAGGTCCTCGAGGGGGGAGGGGACGCGTCCCTGCCGCACGCCCGAAGCAACCTCGGCAGGATGCCGCCGGGAGAGAGGTTGGCCCGAACGGGGTCTTGACTGTAGAATCCCGTACAGCAGTACAGAGAACAGGCTCGAACGTCCGCTCCTCCACGCCAAGGAACACCCATGCGTCGACTGCTCATCATCCCGGCCCTGCTCCTCGCTGTGGTCTCCTCAGCGCCCGCAGGGGCTCAGACCCTCTTCCCCGAAGGGGACCCCGTGGTGGATCCCGCTCTCTTCGACGGGCTCCACTATCGCCTGGTCGGCCCCTCTCGCGGCGGCAGGAGCACGGCGGTCACCGGGGTCCCCTCACAGCCCGAGACCTTCTACTTCGGGGTGGCCAGCGGCGGCCTGTTCAAGACCACCGACGGCGGTGAGGTCTGGTTCCCGGTCACCGACGGCCAGGTCCCCCTGGGATCGGTGGGGGCGGTGGCCGTGGCGGATTCCGACCCCGACGTCGTCTACCTGGGCACCGGGTCGGACGGCCTGCGGAGCAACGTCTCCATCGGACGGGGGGTGTATAAGAGCACCGACGCCGGCGCCACTTGGTCCTACATGGGCCTCTACGAGGCGGGACAGATCGGGGGCGTGCGCATCCATCCCACCGACCCTGACGTGGTGTACGTGGCGGCCAACGGGAACGCTTTCAAGCCGAACCCGGAGCGGGGGGTGTTCAAGACCACCGACGGCGGTCGCTCCTGGCGGCAGGTCCTGGCCATCTCCGATTCCACCGGCGCCATGGACGTGGAGTTCAAGCCGGATGATCCCAGCGTGGTCTACGCCTGGATGTCCCGGATCGAGCGGGAACCGTGGACCATCATCAGCGGCTCCCACGAGGGGGGCTTCTTCAAGAGCAGCGACGGCGGGGAGAACTGGCGCCAGGTCGAGAACGGCCTGCCCACCGGACTCATCGGGAAGGGCAACCTGGCCACCACCGCCGCCGACCCGGAGCGGATCTACGCTCTCATCGAGGCGAAGCCGGGCAAGGGTTTCTACCGTTCCGATGACGCGGGCGAGAGCTGGAGGATGGTGAACGACCAGCCATCCCTCATCACCCGGCCCTTCTACTACACCACCCTGGGTTCCGACCCCACCGACGCGGACGTGGTCTACGCCGGCGCGGAGGGCTTCTACCGTTCACGGGACGGGGGAGAGACGTTCGAGCGGCTGCGGACCCCCCACGGTGACAACCACGACATATGGGTCAGCCCCAACGACGGCGACATCATGGTCCAGGCGAACGACGGCGGCGCCAACGTCTCCTACGACGGCGGCGCGACCTGGTCCACCCAGATGAACCAGCCGACCGCCGAGATCTACGGGGTGTGGGTGGACGATCGCTTCCCCTACAACCTCTACGGGGCGCAGCAGGACAACTCCACCATCATCATCTCGAGCACCGCGGATCCTTTCGACCTCGATGACTGGGAGCCGGGGCCGGGGTGCGAGACGGGTCCCATCATCCCCCACCCGACCGACCCGGACATCATCTATGCCTCCTGCAAGGGACTCTTCGAGCGCTACAGCAGGATCACCGGATTCTCCACTCCCTACTGGATCGGGGCCGAGTCCCTCTACGGCATGCCGCCCGGCGAGCTGATCTACCGCTTCCAGCGGGTCAGCCCCATGGAAGTCTCCCCTCACGATCCCCAGGTCCTCTACTACGGCTCACAGTACGTGCACCGCACCCGGGACCAGGGGGTGACATGGGAACGCATCAGCCCCGACCTGACTTGGTTCCCGCCGGACGTGCAGTACCCCAGCGGGGAACCCATCACGCTGGACGTCACGGGCGAGGAGATCTTCAGCACGCTCTACGCCATCAGGGAATCGCTCCACGAGCCGGGGGTGATATGGGTGGGGGCCAACGACGGACCCTTCCACATCACGCGGGACGACGGCGAGACCTGGACCGACATCACGCCCCCCGGCCTGGAACTGGGCGGACGGGTGCAGTTCATCGAACCCTCCCCCCATCGGCCCGGCTCCGCCTACTATGCGGTGCACCGCTATCTGCTGGGGGACTTCCACCCCTACATCTACCGCACCGACGACTACGGCGAGAGCTGGACCCTGCTGACGACGGGTGAGAACGGGATCCCCGCCGACTGGCCCACACGGGTGGTCCGTGAGGACCCGGACCGGGAGGGGCTGCTCTACGCCGGCACCGAGTTCGGCATGTTCATCTCCTTCGACGACGGCGAGCAGTGGCAGAGCTTCCAGCTCAACCTCCCCAACGTCCCGGTCACCGACATCAAGGTCCACCGCCGGGACTTGGTCGTCTCCACCCAGGGACGGGCCTTCTGGATCCTGGACAATCTCTCCTCGCTGCACCAGATGGGCGCTTCGGACTCTGCCGACCGGATCCAGGTGTACGATCCCCGCGACGGATACCGCACCCGGGTGAGCCCGGGACTCCTGGGCCCCACCCTGGAGTACTACCTCCCGCGCGGTACGAGCGGCCCGGTCCGGATCGAGATCCGGGATGACGGGGGTGAGGTGGTGAACAGCTACCGGAGCGGGAGCGGGAGCGCGGCTGAGGTCGCCCGACCGGCCGACCCCTACGAGGATCTGATGAGGGAGGGTCGGGGGGGAAGGTACGGGGCCCGCCGGGGCGGTCCCCGGGGATCCCCCGTCCCCCTGAACGCCGGCGTGAACCGCTTCGTCTGGGACGTTCGGGATGGTAAGGGGCTCACCCTGCCCCCCGGCGACTACGAGGCTCGGCTCTCGGTGGGCGGCATGACCTTCACCCGGATCCTGACCGTGCGTATCGACCCGCGGGTGGCAGCGGACGGCATCACCGTGGACGACCTGGTCCAGCAGTACGGACACAACGTCCGGATGCGGGAGATGGTGGATACGGTCCGGGAACTCGCTTCCCGCATCGAATCCGCCAGGGAGCGCCTGGAGGGTGCATCCGGGGCCGCCGCCGACACCCTGGCCCGGGTGGAGGCCATCGCCGAGGACCTGCTGGACGAGCCGGTCCGGTATGGCGAGCCGGGGCTCCTCACGCAGATCAACTACCTGAACCGTATGACGAACCAGGTGGACATGAAGGTGGGCGACTACGCCTTCATCCGCTACGAGCAGCTCAAGGAGGAACTGGAGGCCATGGAACAGCGGGTGAGGGAAGTACTGGGAGCACCTCGGGACTGATCCCGGCCCATCGTTCCCGGCTGCCCGCTCGAGGAAGGCCCCGCCGGTCGTCCGACCGGCGGGGCCTTCTTTCTGCCCGCTCAACGGGTGGGGTGTCCTCTCCCCTCCCCGGATCGTGCGTGGTCTAACGCAGGCCGCCCGGGGAGAGGGGGTCCAGGGCCATGTCGTTGCCTCCGTTGTCGGCCTGGGCCGACACCGTGACACCTTCCAGGTAGGCGGTCTCGTACCCCTCCGCCGTGGCCATCAGGTCGTAATCACCCTCCAGCAGGGGCAGGATCATGTACTCGCCCGTGTCCGGGTCCACGTAGGTGGAGGTCACCACTTCATCGCTGCCCGCCTCCTTCGCGACGACCAGGACGTCGATGCCCGTGGGCGTGACGGTCCCGGAGATCGACCCTGAGATGACGGCCGCGGCGAGACGCAGCGTGGGCTGCATCTGGTAGTTGCCGCTGCCCTCGGGGTTCTCCCAGACCGATTGACCGGCGTCGAAGTCCACGGTCAGCTCGGTGATGGTGTCCGGCTCGACGTCGAAGGCCTGCACCAGCTTGATCCCGGACTGGGTACCGCTCATGATGAACAGCTCGGAGGTCTGTCCATCCACGGTGATCGTGGCCGATTCGATGATGATGCGGATCTGGCTGTAATGGCCGGGGTCCAGTTCGATCTCCCCCAGCACCGCCATGTTCCCGTTCACGAGCTCCAGGAGGTCGAAGGTCCGCTCCGCCTCGGAGAGGGTCTCATCGAGGAGGACGAGCCAGGCCGCGTCCCCCAGTTCCGCGCCGCTGGTCTGGTGGACCAGGACCGAGGAGAAGACCACCTCGATGGCTTCGACCCCTGCGATGGGGACCGGGGCGTCGACCAGGTTCACCCGCAGGGTGCCGCTATCGGAGGGATCGGTTGAGTCGGAGCAGGCAGGGAGGCCGGAGAGGATCAGGACAGCCAACCCCGCCATGACGATGCTCATTCGGTTGAAGCGTCTCATTCGGGGCTCCTTCTTCTGTGCCCGCATTCGGCGGTGCGGGGCAGCTGGGGCGGTGTGCAGCAGAGCGTCCGCTCGATATATGAAGCAACCTGCGTGCCAATCGCGGCCCCATCCTTCCACCCGACATGCTCTCGGCCGACAACTCATTGTCCCTCAACAAGATAGGTCTTCCGGGTCACCGCCCCCGTGTGTGCCGTTCCCCGCACCGAGGCCCGGTGACCGTACCGGCTGGTCCACCCCCTCCCTCCCGCCTGTACGGTCCGGTATGCCGCGGCTGGACACACCGACGGGCTGCTCATTACCTTCCCGGGTGAGGATCCCCCGCATACAAGGAGCCCGACATGCGCCTGCTTCTCCTCAGCAACTCCACCAGCCACGGCCAGGGATACCTGGACCACGCCATGCCGGAGGTGACCGACTTCTTCGGGACGGTGAAGCGCATCCTCTTCGTCCCCTACGCCCTCTTCGATATCGAGGGGTACACCCTGAAGGCGCGGGAACGGTTCCTCACGGCGGGGATCGAGGTCGAGGGGCTGATCCTTGGTACCGAGGGCCTGCGCCAGCTCGAGCGGGCGGAAGGGATCTTCGTGGGGGGCGGCAACACCTTCCGGCTCCTGGACCGCCTGCAGCGCAGCGATCTCCTGACCGTCATCCGGGACCGGGTCCAGCGGGGGATGCCCTGCCTGGGAGCCAGTGCCGGCTCCAACCTCGCCTGTCCGAGCCTCAAGACGACCAACGACATGCCCATCGTCGAGCCCCCTTCCTTCGAGGCCCTCGACCTGGTCCCCTTCCAGATCAACCCCCACTACCTGGACCCCGCCCCCGGCTCCACCCACATGGGCGAGACCCGGGAGACCCGCATCCGGGAGTTCCTGGAGGAGAACACGGTGCCGGTCCTGGGGCTCCGGGAGGGAGCGTGGCTGCGGCGTGAGGGGGACACGCTCCGTCTGGCAGGGGCCAACGGCGCACGTCTCTTCCGCCCCGGGGAGGAACCGGTGGAGTACGAACCGGGGGAGGGGATGGACTTCCTGCTGACGGGAGACTGAGGGCGCCGGGGGCGCCTGAGGGCCGCGTACGCGTTCTGGAGTATTCCCAGGGCGTAGCCCGTGAACACACGCTCGGCTTCCAGGATGTCACCTGCCGGGGGAGGATGGCGCCGCCACTCCTCGAGCAGCGCCTCGGCGGCGGTGAGAACCGAGTCCTCGGCCGCCAGGGTGATGCTCCAGAGCCCTCCGCCCTGGCCGTCCCTCAGCTTCCGCGTGTCCAGGAAGTGGCGGGTCTCCTCACCGGGAAGGTCGAAGAGGAGGGCCCGGATCTCAAGGGAGATGTCGCAGAGAGGTGCGGTCTCGGGGCCGTCCGCCTCCGGGGGGGTGGGACCCACCGGCCAGTAGGGGATGGTGATGGAGGCAGCCGGCTGACCCAGCATCGCCCAGAGGGTGGAGAGCTCGGTCGGCTCCCCGGGGCGCACGCCCTGCATCACCGCGGCCGAGACCGAGGTGGTCCGGCAGATGCTCTTGTCCACGTGGATGTAGCCCGCCGGCCTTCCCGGCTCCCACTGCTCCTCGAAGGGGACCGGCACCGGTTCTCCCGAGGGACGCGAGAAATCGCGCATCTGGTCC
The DNA here is from genome assembly GCA_046497505.1 of bacterium. Classification (GTDB taxonomy): domain Bacteria; phylum Blakebacterota; class Blakebacteria; order Blakebacterales; family JAWOFN01; genus JAWOFN01. The sequence goes on from JAWOFN010000025.1 coordinate 45,405, forward strand.
TGCAGGATACTGCGGGGGTTCAACTCCCCATCGGCATGGTATCGGGGGACCAGCCGCGAGGTGCGGTGGAAACGTTCGATCCCCCCCTGTCCCCCGCCGTGGTAGGCGAAGTTGGTCTTCACCAGGTAGCCGTAGGGTGCCACATCAGGGTCGTTCGCGTCGTACTTCCAGAAGCGGTCCCCGGCCGTCTCGAACAGGACCGCCGAACCCGCAGCGTCCATGACCAGGAAGTTGGCCTGCGTCCTCCGCCCCGTACGGTTCGTCTCCTCCAGGTAGGCCTCGAAGTCGGCTGCGGTGGCACACTCCCCCAGGGCCCGCTCCATGACCCCGCCGTTCCCGGGGCCGCGCTCACCCCCCGGCAGGTCGGAAGAGAGGGAGTTGAGGATCGCGAAACCCTCCCGGTTGATCCCCATCCAGACCGAGGAGTGCCCCGCCGTCACCACCGCCACGTAGGGGATGGTCCGATCGCCGACCCAGACCACCTCGTTGTCGATCGCGCCGGCGTCCCGCGTCTTCCAGATCATGGGACGCCCGTCGCTCGTCGCCCGGCCTGTTGCCAGTCCCACCGTGCACTCCTCGAGTGCCGGGGCCTCGGACCCCGGATCGCCCCCCCAGGAGAAGAGACCGAGACCGGCGGCGAGCAGCAGGAAAAGTACGAGCCGGAGGATGCGTGTACTCGCAGGGTGAACGGGACCCGGGGGGCCGGACATGGGAGACTCCTGGTCGGTGTGGTGCGGACTCATGAGAATGTACTATGCCTCTCGGCGCCCCACACCCCCTCACTCCCCCGACCCGGGACCGGCTCATCGGAGCGGAGGGATCCCTCCCACGGACCGGTCCCTAACGCTTTCCAACCGGCATGATGCAGAGGGGCTCGTGGTCCTCCGGCAGCCCGAGCACCTCCTTGACCTCTTCGTCACGGAATGCGCCCACGATCACCGTCCCGAGACCCAGGGCGGTGGCCTGGAGGCAGACGTTCTCCGCCGCACAGCCTGCTTCGATATGGACGTACCGCCGGGCCCGGTCCCCGTACCGCTGCGCGGTCCGCTGGAGGACACCGGTGATCACGAGGCTGACGGGAGCATCGCTCATCCACTCCTGGCTGAGGGCCGCCCGGGCCAGGGCGGTCCGGACATCCCCTTTTCGGGTCCGCTCGAGGGCATGGTCCCGGGGCAGATAGCGATACACCCCCGCCTCCAGTCCCTCCACCCCACCCGCCACGAGGTAGAGTTCCAGCGGATAGGTCGCGCCCGCCGAGGGCGCGGCCCGCAGCCCTTCCGGGTCGGTGACCCCCTGTGCCGACCATACCAGCTGCCCCGCCTCCTCCAGTCCCAAAGGAGAGCTGCCGTACGTGCGTATGGAACGACGCTCCTGGATCGCCTGTTCCACGGACACCTCCCCCGCGTTCTGCGGCTCGGGAAGATCCACGACCTCGGACCTCTCCTGCCCCCCCGGCGAGGGGCAGGCTGCCGTACCCAGCATGAGCAGGAAGAGGAGGGAGAGTCCGGCCTCCGGTGCGCAGAAGGGTGTCGAACTGATCATGCTGCACCTCCTTCGGGGCGTTCAGCTCCCCCGGGATAGAAGGATGGCGCACGCCCGTCGACCGTGATGGCATCGATGCCGCCGGCAGCGTCGGAGCAGGGAGCCGGCACACCGTACCGTGCGCTCCGGGAAGCAGGAGGATCCGGGACGGGGTGCGTCCGTCGAAGCGTTCCGCAAGGCAGGTCGGGGGGCCCGGTTCATTATAGGGGAGGCCGACGGAGAGGTGAAACATCCCCGCCCGGGTCCAGGTGGCCGGTGAGCGGTCACCGGCCGCCCTCAGGGGGCGGGAAGGTCCCGTGAAGATGCGCCGGCCGGGGCGGAGTCTACGGGAACCGCTTCACATATCCATGGCAGTAGGGACGCCCGCCGGTCTCCTCGTAGTAATCCTGGTGGTACTGCTCGGCCGGCCAGAAGGTGTCGGCCTCCTCGACTTCGGTGACCACGTCGTAGCCGTTCTCCTCCAGGATCCCGATGAGCCGCTCGACGACCGCCTCCTGCTCCGGGCTGGTGTAGAACACCGCCGAGCGGTACTGGCTGCCGTGGTCGGGACCCTG
>JAWOFN010000025.1:52500-53768 GCA_046497505.1 bacterium
GTCCCACTACCCCGGTGACGCAACCCCCTGCAGGGTTGAACACGCCATCCGGTTTAGGCTGTTCCCCGTTCGCTCACCGCTACTAGGGGAGTCACATTTTGTTTTCTCTTCCTCCGGGTACTGAGATGTTTCAGTTCTCCGGGTTCGCTCTCCAAGGCCTATGTATTCAGCCAAGGAGTGACGGGGTATGAATCCCGCCGGGTTGCCCCATTCGGACATCCTCGGATCTCAGGTTGTTTGCACCTCCCCGAGGCTTATCGCAGCTTACCACGTCCTTCATCGCCTTCCGATGCCAAGGCATCCACCACAAGCCCTTATCAGCTTGACCAAAAGCCTCAAGACCTCACGCAGATCTCATTGAGATCCTTCGCGGCACTGAGACTCAGCATGTTGCAATGCGACGAAACGTTAGACGGTCTGTCAAAGAACGTGAACGCCATCAGATACCAGAGCACATCCGGTCAGAGCCGGGGGGTGTGCCCCCGGATACCCGGGCAGTGGAGTAGTATCCCGGCGAAGAACAGGCCGGACACATGCTCGAGGCACGAGCCGACCTGCCATGAGACCTACTTGGTGGAGATAGCCGGGATCGAACCGGCGACCTCCGGCTTGCAAAGCCGGCGCTCTCCCAACTGAGCTATATCCCCAGCAGAGGGTCTCAAAAACTACATGTTCGAAGGGAAATCGAGGACAGCTTCCCCGATGCTCTGGATGGGCCGATCAGGTTGCCTGCGTTCCTGTCTGCATCATCGTCTCAGGCCCGGCAAGCCGGTCCCGAGACACCCGATGGTCGACATTCGGCGAGGCTCCTTAGAAAGGAGGTGATCCAGCCGCACCTTCCGGTACGGCTACCTTGTTACGACTTAGCGCCAGTCACTGAGTTTACCTTCGGCCGCGTCCTCACGAGGTTGGACTGCGGACTTCGGGTACCCCCAGCTTCCATCGCTTGACGGGCGGTGTGTACAAGGCCCGGGAACGTATTCACCGCGGCATGCTGATCCGCGATTACTAGCGATTCCGACTTCATGGAGTCGGGTTGCAGACTCCAATCCGGACTGAGACAGGCTTTCCTGGATTCGCTCCCCCTCGCGGGTCGGCCCGACGACTTCTGGTACAACCAACTCTCATGGTGTGACGGGCGGTGTGTACAAGGCCCGGGAACGTATTCACCGCGGCATGCTGATCCGCGATTACTAGCGATTCCGACTTCATGGAGTCGGGTTGCAGACTCCAATCCGGACTGAGACAGGCTTTCCTGGATTCGCTCC
>JAWOFN010000066.1:0-3785 GCA_046497505.1 bacterium
CCGGGGCCCTCCCTCAACCCTGGATTGCCCCCTCGGGCAGTGTGATCCCGCTGCTGCCCGGTCCTCCGCCTACCGGTATGTAGACACGGGTCTCCCAGCGGGAAGGGTCCGGTTCCTGCTGCGCCCCCCGGACTCGATACGTATGCCAGCACTTCCGGCAGCATCTCCCCCATCCGCTCCGGGACATCCTCCGCCGCCGCCCGGAAGGACCGTGCCGGCGGTCGGCGCATCTCATGGCGTCGGATACCCGACGGTCTGGGAGAGGGTGATGTGCTGGTCGGGTTCGAGTCCCATGGCCTGTGCCAGAGCGGGGCGGTCGATCATGGCACGCACCACCACCGAGAGCCCCTCGGAGGCACAGAAGAGGTAGACGTTCTGGGCGATGAACCCGGTGTCCGCTGCGGCATAGAAGTCCTTGTCCCCCATGGCCCCCTGACCGATACGTCCGTAGTCGGCCACGTAGATCAGGTTCACCGGGGCCGTGGCGACGAAAGCCTGTTCCCCCGCCAGCGCCCTGAGGTCCTCATCCCTGACAAGGCTCAGGGCATGGTCCCCCGGCTCGTAGAGGTATAGCCCCTCGGCGGTGCTGACGTAGATGTCGATCTCCTGCCAGTTCACGGCCGAGGGGGCGGTGCGCTTCCCCGACTCGGGACGGTTCACGCCGAATGCGGCCCACAGCAGGTCGGAGAGTACCTGGTCGGGGAGAGAGCGTTCCGAGAAACTGCGGGAGGAGTGCCGGGCCTTGAGCGCCTGCATCAGGGGCAGGCCCCCTTCCGTATCGGGAGGGGGCAGCTGGATGCGGAGGCCCTCCTGTGCCGGGGCCGGACCCGCCGAGAGAGCGGAAAAGGAGAAGGTCAGGAGGAGAAGGGCGAGGACGGCCGGGGACCGGTGCACGGTGATACCTCCAGGACGCGGTCGATCAGCAGGATACCCCCCGATTGTGTGCCCCAGGAGTCGGGGGGTCAACCATCGACAGGAGGGCCCCCTCTCAGCCTCCTGCCCATCCCGGCAGACCGCTCAGTACGAGACCGAAGACCGGCACGGCCAGCAGGTAGACGAAGATGGGTATGAGCACCGTCCCCACCCAGTTGAGGGCGAACCCCGCCCGGGCCATCTCGGGGAGGGAGATGCGTCCCGAACCGAAGACGATGGCGTTGGGAGGGGTGGCCACCGGCAGCATGAAGGCGCACGAGGCGGAGAGGGCCGCCGGGACCATGAGGAGCAGGGGGTCGGTGGTCAGAGCCACCGCGGTGGCGGCCATCACGGGCATGAAGACGGTCGCGGTGGCCGTGTTGCTGGTCACCTCGGTGAGGAAGGTCATGAGCACGCACACCAGGAAGACCATGACGGGTATGGGGACCCGGCCCAGGACCTGGAGGCGTTCACCCACCCACGCCGCCAGGCCGGACCCGCTGAACCCCCCCGCCAGGGCGATCCCCCCGCCGAAGAGGAGGAGCACCCCCCAGGGGATGCGGCGGGCCCAGTGCCAGTCCAGCAGGAACCACCCCTCCTCCAGGTCGGTGGGGATGGCGAAGAGGAAGATGGAGGCCCCGATGGCAACGGTGGCGTCATCCACCCCCGTCAGACCGAGCAGGGTGGTCCACCCCGGGATCGTCACCACCCCGAGCTGCAGGTCCGCTCGCCAGATCCAGCCCAGCGCGGTCAGGAGGAAGACGACGCCCACCGCCGCCTCTCCCCGGCTCCAGGGACCCAGGCCGCGGCGCTGCTGCCGCAGGGCGTCCCGCCCCGCCTGCGAGATGGGGCCCGCTGGGACCCGGTAGGCGATACGGGTGAGATACAACCAGGCGATGCCCAGGAAGACCATCGAGAGGGGCAGCCCCACCATCATCCATTGGAAGAACCCGATGGGGGGTGCCTCGGGGTACAGACTGCCCAGGGCCCCGGCGAAGACGATGTTGGGGGGGGTGCCCACCAGGGTGGCCACGCCGCCGATGCTGGCGGCGTAGGCGACGCCCAGGAGCAGGGCGGCGGCCAGGGGGTGCCCTTCCACCGTGCTCTCTCCCGGGTCCCGGCCGGCGGGCACCAGTTCCAGGATGATGGCCATGACGATGGGGAGCATCATCATGGCCGTGGCGGTGTTCGAGATCCACATCGACAGGAAAGCGGTGGCGGCCATGAAGCCGAGGACCAGCCGGCGCCCCCCGCTTCCCACCGCGGCCACGATGGCCAGGGCGATCCTGCGGTGCAACCGCCAGCGCTGCATGGCCATGGCGAGGAAGAACCCCCCCATGAAGAGGATGATGTTCCGATCCATGTAGGCGGGTGCGGTCTCGGCGGTGCTCTGCACGCCCAGGATGGGGAAGAGGACCAGGGGGAGCAGGGCGGTGGCGGCCAGGGGCAGGGCCTCGGTGAGCCACCAGACCGCCATGATCACACCGGTGGCCAGGACCCCCTGTGCCGGGTCCGGGAGGCTCTCGATGGGCAGTACGAGCACGAGCAGGAAGGCGGCGGGTCCCGCCGGCAGGCCCCAGCGCTGCCGGCGGCCGAGCGGCTTCAAGGCCGGATCGGGGGCGACCAGGTCAGGCGCGCGCTGCGGTTCACGGTGCGTGAGCATGCTGCGGCCACTATATCAGGACATGGGGCAGAGGGACCAGGACCGGTGTCCCGGTCCGGGGAACCCGGAGGACCGGCGCACCGTATCAAGCGGGAGCTCGACCCCCGAACCCATCATCCGACCAGGGAGAACGGAACCATGAGAAGGAAGCTCATCGTCCTCGGCGCGATCCTGCTGGGGAGCTGGGGGCTGGCCGCGGCCTCCGGGGTACAGCAGGCCGAGGAGGAGGCCGTGCGGGAGACGGTCATGACCGCGTATGTGGACGGGATCCACAACTACCGCAGGGTCGAGGACGTCCGGGAGGGCTTCCACCCCGACTTCCGGATGCTCATGCTGCGGGAGGGGACCCTCGGTGAACTGGCCATCGGGGACTGGATCGCCGCTCTGGAGCGCCAGAACCGTCAGTCGGGCCCGGTACCTGGCGACGCGGCCCCCACGACACGGCCGGAGTTCGTGCAGATCGACATCACCGGTGATGCCGCCTCGGTGAAGCTGGAACTCTACCGCGAGGGGAAGAAGGTCTTCACAGACTACCTCCTGCTCTACAGATTCCCTGGGGAGGGATGGCGGATCGTCAGCAAGACCTTCTACCGTCATCCGTAGCAGGCACATCGGAAGCTCGAGGAAACGGGATGAGAGGGTGAGGGCATGAGGAGCAAGGAGTGGACCCTGCTGGCGGTGGTGCCCGGAGGGGTCATCGCCGACCAGCTGAAGGAGGTGCTCGAGGGGGAGGGGATCCCCGTCCTCATCCAGGACGAGCTGATGGGTTCGGTCACCCTGGTGCGGGGGATGAAGGGGGCCCGCGTCCGGGTGCACGTACCGACCCCGGCGCTGGAGGAGGCCCGGGAGATCGTGCGGGGGATCGTGCCGGACGAAGACACCCTGCCCATGCCCTGACCCCCGATGAAGGACGCCCGGCGGCTTCTGCCGCCGGGCACGGAAGATGGAGCGAGAGACGGGACTCGAACCCGCGACATTCACGTTGGCAACGTGAAGCTCTACCAGCTGAGCTACTCTCGCAAACCCTTGTGAGGCAACAAGTTACAGCGTTTTTGCCTCTTGTAAAATACGGCAGAAATTGCCGCTTGTTACGCTTTTTCCGGTTTCTGTTACGTAGTGTTCCATTGTGCTAGGTTTGCTTCCGTTGGCTTCGGACCAGCGTAACAGGTGATTCGCTCGGGCAGATATTATGTAACCGACTCCGGGGAGG